>JASHOE010000040.1 GCA_030041275.1 Streptosporangiaceae bacterium | reverse complement strand
ACCTCGAGGTAGCGCAGCTCCTGGCCCGCTTCCAGCCCCTTCTCCCGGAGCTGAACGATGTCTACGCCGCCGCCGAGCACGGCGTCCAGGAACCGTGGCAGGTCGCCCTGCCGCTCGCGGGCGTCGGTGCACAGGTACAGCCGGGCATCGGCGAGCTGCGCGCGCAGCCGGTCTGGGTGGGGCACGCTCAGAAGGCTAGTGCCTGCGCCCGCCTGTTCACCTCGGAGCGCCGATGCGCCGCGAGGGCCTGCACCGGCGTGCCAGGCAGGCTGTCGTCAGCCCGGAACAGCCAGCTCAGCGCCTCGCCGTCGGAGAATCCGCAGTCGAAGAGCAGCGTCAGCGTGCCGCCGAGGCCGTGAATGACCTCGCTGCCGTCGAAGAACGCCGCCGGGACGGCGACCTGACCGCTCGGCCGTTGCACGGCGAGCAGCTTCCGGTCGCGCAGCATCTGCTTGATCCTGCTCACGGGCAGTCCAAGCCGGTTAGCCACGTCGGGAAGGCTGAGCCAGTCGCCGACAATGGCGTCAGTCGGGGGGTCGATCTGTGCCACGGGAGGAGCTTCCCACGCCAGGGCGCTGTCAAAACCTCCCATCCCAGCCAAGTCCGGCACGCCGCCTATTCGCGGGTGCTGTCCCGTATCGCCATTCCCGGCTCGGCCAGCCGCGCCGGGTCGACTTTCGTGCCCGCTTCGATCAGCCGCCGCGCCTGCAACAGGTCCCTCGGCAGGCCGACGGTCAACGCGGCCACCAGCCTGCCGCCGGCGAGCCAGCACACCGCCCACCTGCGAGCAGCGGGCGTGCCACGCCAGACCAGCCGGTCAGCGGCGCCGTGCCAGCCCACGTACTGCACCATGCGGCCAAACTGCTCCGACCAGAAGTAGGGAACGGGGTCGTACATCTCGCCGCCGCCCGTGATGTTCGCGGCCGCCACCGAGGGCGAGTGCAGCGCCACATCCCAGTGCTCGACCCGAAGCTGCCGCTGGTAGCGGCCTGACCACCAGGACGCGCAGTCGCCGACGGCGAACACGCCGGGCACCGAGGCCCGTAGCCCGGCGTCCACTACGACGCCGTTGTCGAGCGAGAGACCGGATCCTGCGAGCCAGCCGAGAGCGGGGCGGACGCCGACTGCCGTCACGACCACGTCGGCAGCCACCCAGCCGCCAGCCGCCAGCGCGATGCCGCCCGGCTCGATCGCGCCCACCGCCGTGTCCAGCCGAAGGTCGACACCGGCCTCGCCATACCACGACGTCGTCTGTCCGCCGATCTCGCTCCCGAGAGCGGCGGCGAGCGGCGTGGCGGCCGCCTCGATGACAGTGACCCGGCACCCGCGGCTCGCCGCCGCGGTGGCGAGCTCGGCGCCTATCCAGCCAGCCCCGACGATGGCCAGGCGGACACCAGGGCTCAGCCGCGCGCGCAGGGCGAGCGCGTGGTCAAGGGTGCGGAGTACCAGCTGCTCCCCGCCGCCGGGGAGCGTGACCGGATCGGCGCCGGTCGCGATCACCAGGCGGTCGAACGCGTACTCCCCGGCATCGGTATGCAGCACGCCATCGGCCATGGCGATCGCGGTCTCGGCGAGTCTCAGGTCGACGCCGAGCGAGTCGAGGTCGGGTCGCAAGCTGGTGTCGTCCAGCTCGCCGATCATCACCTTCTTCGACAGCGGCGGCCGGTCATAAGGCGGCCGCGCCTCCGCCCCGATGAGCGTGATCGCGCCGGCATAGCCGTGGACGCGCAGCTCCTCGGCCGTGCGCAACCCGGCCAGCCCAGCCCCGACGATCACGACGTTCGCCGGGGCCATTGGGTCTCCTCAGGTATGCGCAGCGCGATTCTGCCTGCCGTCGAGACGCTAGCTGTGTCGGCCGCTGCTATGCGGGAGTACCCAGGGCCAGATTCACAGCCGCATTGACGCTGAGAGCCTTGCCTGCGGCGTAGGCGCGGTCAAACTGCTCGTCGCCGAGGCAGTCCCGCAGCTCGGCGACGCTCTCCAGGCGATAGCTGGCCTCAGGCTGCTCCCACTGCTCCCCGCCAGTTCGGTCGAGGAACATGTCCGCCGTTCCGTGCAGCGCGCTGGCGACCTGCCAGCTTCGAAGGTCTGCGGCGAGGCACGCCAGGCCCAACGTTGCGTAGGCTAGCCCGCTGCGTTCGCCGCTCCGCCGGCTCCGCTGCAGGCCCGCGACGAATTTCTCGCGGGCACGGGCCGTAGCGCCCTCCGCGCGCAGCACCCAGCCAAGGTTCACCGACAGATGGTGTCCCTCGTCGCCGATGGCCGCCCCTGCCTCCGCCGCCCGTTCGAGGTGCACTCGAGCACCGGCGAGGTCGCCGGAGCGCAGGCAATGCACTCCTGCGTTGTTATGCAGGCTGAACGCGACGAGAACGTCACCCGAGCGTTCGGTACACGCGATGGCTTCGGCGAACAGCACCGCAGCGACATCGGGTTCGACCACGTCCCCCGGGAGCAGGTAGAACATCAGGCTGGCGCCCAGCAGAGTGTCGTCACCAGAGCGGCGGGCACGTTCGACACATTCGGATCCGATGCCCATGGCCACCTGCGGCTTGCCTGCGAAGTGGTACGCGGCGCAGAGTACTGAGCTCGCCCCGATGAGGACGGGTTCGTCGTTATGCTGCCGCGCCCACTGCACTGCCTGCTCGCCGAGTTCGATGGCCTTGGTCACGTCGACCCTCAGGGCACACGCGGCGGCGGTCTCCAGCGCCGCGGCATACAGCGGCGCATCGAAGCGAGCGCCGGGCCGCTCGAGTACCGGCAGCAGCAGCCTGAGAGCCTCTTCGTCGGCCATCCGAGCAATCCAGTAGCGGCGAAGCGCGAAGCCGAAGCGCAGTGCCCGCTCGAGTCCGTCAGGGTCGGCAGCGGCCTGCTCGGCCGCGCGCCTGAGGTTTGCCTCATCGGCATCGAGCCGGGCGAGCCAGCTGCCCTGATCCCGGCCGGTCAGATGATCGGCGGCGGCTTCGGCTACGGCCAGGAAGTGCCCGGAATGCCGGAGCGCGATCGAAGCGGCCTCATCCTTGCTGGCCTCGAGAAGCCGCTCGGCCGCGAACTGGCGGATGGTCTCAAGCAGCCGGTAACGCAGACCTCCGCCGGACTGCTCGGCCTGCACAATGCTCTTGTCGACCAGCGAGCCGACCAGCCCGGCAACATCGGGCATACCGACGTCTCCGAAAGCGCAGCACGCTTCGGCGGCCGCTAGGTCGAAGCTCTCCGGAAACGCCGAAACCCTGCGCAGCATCCGTTGCTCAGGGCCTGTGAGCAGCTCGTACGACCACTCGACCGTGGCCCGCAGCGTCCGCTGCCTGGGCAAGGCCGTCCGGCTGCCGCCGGTCAGCAGCTGCAAGCGCTGATCCAGCCGGTCACGAAGCTCGCTGAGCGACATCGACCGCAGCCTGGCCGCTGCTAGCTCGATCGCCAGCGGCATCCCGTCAAGTCGCCGGCAGATCGACACCACGAGCCGCGCGGTCTGCTCGTCGATGGTCAGGTCAAGGCCCTGAGCCCTCGCCCGGTCAGCGAACAGGTCCACGCCGTCACAACCTTGCAGTGTTGCGGGGTCGAAGTCACCTGACGGCAGCGACAACGACGGCACCCGGTAGATGACCTCTCCCGGAATGCCGAGCGGCTCCCGGCTGGTGGCGAGCAGGCGGACCCGTGGGCAGCGCCTCAGCATGGCATCGGCTGCTTTGGCGCACGCGCCGATCAGATGCTCGCAGTTGTCAAGCACGATCAGGATGTCCTGGCAGACGAACGCATCGAGCAGCGTCTCCAGGGCCGGCCGCCCCGGCTGCCTGACGATTCGCAGCGCATCGCAGATCACCGCGGGGACGGCGTCCTCGTCGGTGACCGCTGCGAGCTCGACCAGCCACACTCCGTCCCCGGATGCGTCTACGAGCTCAGCAGCCGCCTGCAGGCTCAGCCTCGTCTTGCCAGCTCCGCCAGCCCCCGTGAGGGTCACCAGCCGAGCAGACTCGACCAGAGCGCGGACCTCAGCGAGTTCCCGAGCACGGCCGATGAACGGCGTCAGCTGGACCGGAAG
>JASHOE010000265.1 GCA_030041275.1 Streptosporangiaceae bacterium | reverse complement strand
GACCGTCGGGACGCTCGCATTAACGGCGAGAAGCTCCGCCACGGTCGTCTTCCCGGCGCCGGGCGGGCCGGTCAGGATGATCACTTCACCGGTCACGTTGCGCGATGCTAGTCGCGCGACCCGTGCGAGAAACAGACTTGCCTTTCTGCCCCGGTTGAGCCGTCCGCTCGGCCGGATGGGTCGCCTTGCGAGCGGCGCGAGCGCCGAGATCAGATCTTGGTGCGCATGACCCAGCGCCACTTCGCGATCTTCCGTACCCGCGTGAAGCCGTAGTGCGCATACAACTCCTCCGGTCCAGTGTGCAGATAGGCGCCACGCTGCGGCGCCCGCTGCTCGGTCTGTTCCGGATAGGCCTCTACGACACCGCCGCCGGCCTGCTTGATCTCGTCGAGTGCCGCCGCGACCGATGCGGCGCGACGCTGGGCCGGGCTGCTGTCCTCAGTAGTGCAGGCCGCTCAGGAGGATCGGCCGCAGTACCAGATTTCGCGACCTGCCTGCATCTCGGCGGCCCGCTCAGCTTGCCAGGTCAGGTAGTCGTCACCCAGCGGCACACGGCGGGAGGCCATGGCTGCGAAGCATTCGTAGAAGTACGGTGCGTGCGGAGAGTCGGCCGCCTCCCGCAGGGCGGCACACAGGCGCGCGGACGCTGGCGTGCCGCCGAGCGAGCACGACCAGGCGAATCGCAGGACGAGATTGCAGACCGGGGCCGGATCGACCGGATCCTGAATCCGGCCCCAGGTCAGGAAGTACCGCCTTCCGCCGTTCGCGAGCGTGACCTCGACGGCTACGACATCATCCACGCCAGCGAGTGTGCTGACGTGCGCACCGCGGCGCAAGTATCCGACGGTGCCTATGGCCGACTTAGGAGGAGCCTGCGTCAGTCGCTGAGGAGCGGCGCCGGGCGGCCTTCCAGTTCGTGGTCCGGCGCACCAGCGGCGTCCGTCCGGCGCCGTACCCGGCCGGGGATGGTCTGCGCGGCGTCCGCGTCCCGGATCAGCATCGCGAACCCGATCGACATCAGCGCGAACGCGGCGGCAACCAGGAAGGCGACCCGGTAGGCGGTCAGGTTGGCCGTCAGATGCCCGGCGACCAGGTGCACCGGTCCGACCGCCACGATCGCCGACGTGAGAACCGCCACGCCGATGGCGCCACCAAGCTGACGGACCGCGTTGAACATCGTCGACGCGCGGCCGGTCGCGGCGGGCGTGATCGTGGCGAACGCGGCCGCCTGCAGCGGCACGAAGATGTTGCCCATCGACAGGCCCAGCGTGACGAGCAGCAGCCGTGCCCACCACAGGCTGGTCCCGGGTCCGAGCAGACCGAGCAGGCCGATCGAGATCGCGGTGCCGGCCAGGCCTACGATGACGTGCTTGCGCGGGCCAAGCCGGGGGTACAGCACCCGGCTGGCCAGCTGCGCGCCGGCCATGACGCCGAACGCCTCCGGGAAGATGCTGAGACCGGCCGCGAGCGCGCTCATCCCCCGGCCGTCCTGGAAGTACAGCGAGACCGCGTACAGCGCGCCAAGGAAAGCGATCGAGGCGAGCACCATGACACCGTTCGCGGCGCCGAACAACCGGTTCTTCAGCAGCCGCAGGTCCACCATGGGCTCGGCCGTGCGCAGCTCGACGATGACCATGGCGACGAGCAGCACGGCTCCGATCGCGATGCTGCCGAGCACATCCGCCGAGTGCCAGCCCTTGTTCGGGCCCTCCGACACTCCGTACATGGCGAGCCCGAGACCGAGCCCTGAGAGCAGGAAACCAGGCAGGTCGAACCGGCCGGGGTGGTCCTGCTCCTCCTGGCGGAGGAACATCGCACCGAAGATGAGTGCCGCGATGCCGATCGGCACGTTGACGTAGAAGACCCAGCGCCACGAGGCATCGGTGACCAGCAGCCCGCCGAGCAGCGGGCCGAGGGCGGGCGCGAAGGTGGTGGGCACGGTCAGGATCGCGGCGGCGCGCACGCGCTCGGCCGGGGGGAAGACGCGCATCAGCATGGCCATGCCGACCGGCGTGAGCATGCCGCCGCCGACGCCCTGGAGCACGCGGAAGACGACCAGCTCGCCCAGACTCGTCGCGAGCCCGCACAGGGCCGACGCGATGGTGAAGACCACGATCGCCGCGAGCAGGACGCGCTTGCCGCCGAATCGATCACCGAGCCAGCCCGACGCCGGGATGAACACGGCGAGGCTGACCAGGAAGCCGATCGCGATGCTGTCGACCGACGTCGGGCTGACGTTGAAGTCGTGGCCGATCGTCGGCAGGGCGACGTTGACAATCGTCGCGTCCATGATCGTCATGAACATGGCGGCGACAAAGACGACGCTGACCGCTACCTTCTGGCTGATGCGTGCCTGCACTGAGTTCCCGTTCCCGCGGCGATCCAGAGTATCCAGATAATGAGTATACTCACTATCAGGCGGAGAGGGAAATGCGTCCTGCCACGGCGGCACTTCAGGAGGTGACCGATTGACCGGCAACATCAGACCGCAGACCGGCCATGACGTCGTCGACGCGCTGCTCTATGCGGCACACCGCGTGCGCAACGCCGCCGACGCCCGGCTTCGTGAGCGGGGTCTCTCTCTCCAGGGATTCAAGCTGATGCGGGCCCTGGAAAATTCCGACCTCTCCATGAGAGAAATCAGCGATGTCCTGCACGTGTCGCCGCGCACGGTCACGGACATGGCCGATGGCCTCGAGGCGCGCGGCCTGGTCGCCCGTCATCCGCATCCGGCTGACCGCCGGGTGACCCTCGTGCATCTGACCGACCCGGGCCGGGAGACGCTGGCCGCCGCCAGGGCGGGTGCCGAGCGCAGCGCCCGCGCCGCCGTCAGCGGTCTCAGCCAAGGCGACCAGCAGACGCTCCAGCGGCTGCTTGATCAGATCGCGCCCGCCGACGCCGCCGATCCTGCCGCGGACCGTCCGGCCACCGTGGGCACGTAACTCCTCGTTCCGCACCACCTCAACCAGGGCGGGAACGGGGTAGCTCCCGGACCCGCCGGACTCGTAGGCGCGACGTTACTCGTGCCAGGCCGGGCTCTCGGCGACCTTCTCCCAGAGCGCCATGGACCCGGGCGGCGTGGCCCTGTCAACGACCGGCAGGTAGGGATCGAAGTAGCCGTTTCCGACCTGGATGAAGACCTGAACGCCATCCGGGCGCTGGTCGTAGATGTCGTAGCCGTAAAAGCCGACCGCGTCCGCGTACATGACCGAGTCCCGCTCGACGCTGCCGTCTGGGAGGGTCCGCATCTGGCAGCTGATGGGCAGCGCGCCGGCTGGCCGCGTGCCCTCGTTGGTCCACAGCGGGCTCGGACACGACAAGCCAGTCAGCGGCCCCGCGGTCGGGATCGGGCCGACGGCGATCATGATGTCGGCCAGACCGTTGCCGTCGTTGTAGTTCACCTCAAGGCTGCCGGGTCCGAGGTTGGACCGCATGTCGGTGAGGACAGAGCCAGGCGGCAACAGAGAGCGCAGCACGGCCAGCATCTGCGTCTCGGTCATCGGTGGCTCGGGCGAGGGGGTCGCGGTCGGGCTGGCGGAAGGCTGTGCCTGCTCCGAGGTGCTCGCTCCGGGGCCGGCTCCCAGCTTGAACGCCGATCTGTCTGAGTCACCTGCCGTCGGCAGGTGACTCAGAGCGGCAGCCAGCGCGGCGATTGCCAGCACGGCGGCGGCATTGCCGCCAAAGATCCATACCAGCCGTCGGCGCCGGAGACGGCGGCCTTGCTGTTCTGCCCGGGTGACGAGCGGGCCGGCCGCCGGGTACACCTCCGCCACGGCACGTTTCATGAACTCAGCAAGCTCTTCGTCAGTCACAACGTCAGCTCCCTAGGTTGTGCTCGCAGCCGGGGTTGTCGCACCCGAACGGGTTGGCTAGGACAGGAACAGGTTTCGGTCGGCGTCAAGAACTTCGCGCAGCCGCGTCAGCCCGCGGGCGTCCAGACCCTTCACGGCCGACGGACTGATGTGCATCAGCTGCGCCACCGACTCGACGCTGTGGTCTTCCAGATGGCGCAGGACCACGACGGCCCGGCTTCGTGGCGGTACCTGACGCAGCGCGGCCACCAGCGTTAACCGCAGGTCGTGATCCTGCGCGGGCGCGCCGGTGTCGGTGATCGTCGCGACGGGTAGCTCACCCGACCGGCGCAGCCGCCGCTGCGACAGGTAGGTGTTCAAGAGCACCTTTCGCGCATAGCTGTCGGCGGACGAGCTGCGCGATACCCGATGCCAGGCGACATAGAGCTTTGCGAGGGTGGTCTGAACGAGATCCTCCGCCTCGTGCCAGTCGCAGCACAGAAGGTACGCCACGCGAAACAGCTGGCCGGCCCTAGCGATGGCGAAGTCGCGGAACTCAAGCGTTCCCTGGTCGGCCTGGTCGCCCACAGCCGCTCCTCACCGACAGCGCGGGTCGTCCTCATCATCACTGCTATAGACGCGCTGAGGAGGCAGGAAAGTAGCGCCCAGGGCGGCTTGAATGCAAGGGAACAAGGTATCTCGTGTCGCCGAGAGGGAGCACTGGCGCTCAGGCGACGGCCGGCCAGTGCTCACCCTCTCGACTTCGGCAGGCCTGGGGGTTCATCAGGGGATAGCAGCGAACCCCGTCTTGCCTGCCGGCTCCCCGCCGGGCGGCGCAGGTGCGGGGATCAGGCGGCCCGGGACATCTTCCGGGACAGCGCGGTCACGGCGTTACGGGCCAGGGCATCCCTCAGGCCATCAGCGTCCTGCCCGAGCGCCTTCTCCGAGAGCTGGCTGACCGCGCTCCTCGCCACCGTGACGGCCTCTGCCGCGAGCCTGCGGGCTTCCTTCGAGTTCCAGATGGACCGGCAGGACGACTTGACTCGCTCTAACCCGTCCTGGCCGTCCGCGGCGCCGACGAGGTAACCCGCCACGAACCCGATGACTGTTTCCATTCTCCGACCTCTTCTCGGTCACTACGGGCGCCGCTGGACTCCGGGTCCGGTGCATGCGCTGCGGAACGTCACCCGGTGGAGGCTCCACCGGTGCAGGGAAGCAAGGTGAGCAGGGATCCGGGTGCGATCACATAGAGCGCAGTTCTAGGTACCGCTTGAGGTCTGGCAGCGACTGAATAACAAGAGCGAGAATCGCCGCGACGATTGCTGCCTTGATCAGCTTCGTGATCATCTGGACTTGCCTTTCTGTGCGCCCTGAACCGGGGAAACGGGGTCTTGGTTAGCAGCCAGCTCGGCCTCGGGCCGGTCGTCGGTCTCGAGGGGCTCGACCTCGTCCGGCGCGAAGTACAGGAACCTGCCGTGGCTGCGCTGCAGGTCGGCAGCCGGATCGTCGGCCGGAGTGACGGCCACGTGCACGTTGCCGTCAACGTCGTGCACGACGGCCTGCACGATGGCCTCGCGGCCTGCGAGGAACAAATCCTGGGCGTCGGCCCGGCGCGAGCCGGGCCGCATCAGGACGCGCGCGCCAGCGGCGACCCTGACGCCGTTCACGGTGACGTGATCGGTGGCCGGCGACACCGTCGTGTCAGCGCCCGGATCCCACCACGGCACATCCGGCTTCTTCGTCGGTGGCCCGTCGACGTCGTCTGCGCTGATATCGGCTGCCGAGGACACCCCGGACCGGGCAGGTCCGAGGTAACGGATCGCTCCGTGCAGCCGGTCGAGCATCTCCGGCGGCAAGTGGTCAAGCCGGTCCATCAGGTCGGCTGCCTTGGCGTCGGTGGCGCGTGCCTCCTTCTTCTCCGCATCGGTCAGCGCCAGCGTGCGCAGGGTTAGGATCTCGTCGATCTCGGTCGCGTCGAACATGTCCCCAGCGGACTCCGCCGCGACCTCGGGATGGTCGTACAAGATGACCGGCGACGAGAGCATCAGGTCCCGGCAGCCAGCGGGCCCCGCGAGAACGGGCCAGGTGCCGATGTTCTGGCAGGCTGCCACCTCGGCGGCAGCCCACTCGGGCGGTTCGGTCATGGACAGGAATGTGCCCCCGGGCAGGCCGATCAGAACGTGGGCCGCGATGAGGGCAAGCGCCAGGCCGTCTTCCCTGGTGCTCAGACCGGCCGACGGCATGGTGTGGTTCTCCACCCGAACCGTGAGCCGGACCGCGCCATACGGTCCGGGCGTCCGCTCAGCGGCGACCGAGATGACCGCGGATATCGCGCTGGTGCACCGGATCATGCGCCCAGCGACACGGCCGTCCGCAGCGACCAGGTTCTCGGCTGTCTCAGTCGCAGCGATCTGCACCCGTTGAGTCAGCGCGCCGCCCTGCAGCAGCCCGGCCAGCGGAGCCGACACGGACTCTTCGCGCTCCACGGCCTCCTCCCAGGTCGTGTGCCGCGTGCCGTCAAGCTCCAGGCTGTGCACGGACTTCCAGTCGCCGGTCTGCGGCACGAGGCACTGCACGCAGCGGCGCCGGAGCTGCAGGAACCTGGCCAGCACCGTGACCTCCGCAGCGCTGTCAGCCGCGCACTCAGCCAGGCACTGCGTCTGGCTGACGCTGCGCTCGTGCGGATCGAGATCCGCGTAACCAGGCGGCATCAGCACGCCGAACTGGAACCGCGCCTGGTTCTTCTGCGCCGACTGGCGGTAGGGGTACAGCAGATAGCCCTCATACAAGATGGCGTCCGCAACCCGGCGTGCGTGCTCGAGATGCTCGGCCGTCGCTATCACGGCTCGCACTCCGAGCGCTCCGTGACGTCGGCGAGCAGTGCGCTGACCGTCGCATCCCAGGTGGGCAGCGCCCGGCTGTTCTTGAACCGCTGCAGCTCATCGAGAGTTCTGGTGCTGACGCGCAGCCACGCGCTGTTCGGGAAGTGCGCGTCGATCGCCTCGCGCCACACCGTCACCGGCAGCCGGTACCTGGCCTCCTTGCTCCACGGCACCTGCTGCACCACGAGCTTGCCGTCGGCGGTGCCGAACACGCTCCCGCTGAACAACAGCAGCAGCGGCACCTCCCCCTCGTCCAGCCCGGCGAAATACCTGGTGGAACCGATCTCCATGTCGTAGCTGAGGGGAATCGGCACGTCGATGTCGGTGCTGCCGGTAAAGCCAGGCACCATGATCGACAGGTTGGCGAACTGCACCGGCTTGAGCGTGTCGGCCCAGCGTTCCGTGTCACCAAAGAGATCGTTGAGCTTCTGCGCCTCGGCGGCGGAATAGCGCCGCCTGGCTGGCTCGATTCGCAGCTGGCAGCGGAGCGCGATCGCCTCGATCTTCTGCCCGGTGACCTCGCTGATCCGCAGCGTCATCGACATGGCCGGGGCGATCGCGAACTTGTCCGGCCGAGCACCGGTGCAGTCGAAGCTCAGCTCAGCCAACCCCGGCCTCCGGAAGGTAGGACTTCGCCCGCGACCGCACCTGATCAAGGAACGCGGTGATGCTCTCGCGGGCCGCTGTCCCGCCGTCGAAGCCGCGCCACAGCTGGCGCATCCGGCCGACCAGCTCGTAACACACGTCAACCGGAACGATGAACGCCTCGGCGCCTGCCTCGCCGTTACTGACCAGGATGGCCTCGACGTCTGGCGCTGCGGCCGCGAGGAGCGGGCGGCTGACCTCCAGGCGCTGCCAGGCCGCCAGGTCGAGCTCGCACTGCGTCGGCCCGGCCGGGCTTGGATAGAAGGCGGTCAGTTCGCCGGAGGCCGAACTGCGCAGGAAGAACGCGAGGCCGACCGGCACCTGCAGCTCGTCCCACTCAGCCGGGGTCAGCGGTACGTCGGAGAGGTAACGGTCGGGGATCGCGCGGTACCGCCCGCGGCCGGCGCTGTCCTGGGTGAACAGCAGGTAACAGGCGCGGCAGGCGCAGGTGAGGGACGCGGCCTCGAGATCAGCCACGTGACCGTGCTCGGCCGGGATCTCGGCCGCGCACATCTCGCACCGCTCCGCGGCCTGCGCAGCCGGCGCCTCTGGTCCGGCCGACAGCCGGCTCGCCAGCGCCTCCGGCAAGGCTGCGAGCGCCGCCGATGGTGTCGCGTGCTCCGGCGACAGCGCCGGACGAGCGGCACCGGCGCCGGTCAACGTCGTTCCCTCCTGAGCGTCCGATGACGACCCGCCCGCGCCGGCGCGCTGACGCGCATACCTGCGCAACCCCGCCTCGGGGGTCACGTGCGGGCCGCTTCGGGGATCGACACGCGGACGCCAGCAGCGTCGGTCAGCAGCGGCAGCGGATCGAGGTGCAGCCCGCCATCATCAATGTTCCGTCCGGCAAGCCGCACGTCGAACGCCGCGGCGCACCCAGGGCACGTCAGCCGTTCGCGATCCAGCCGGCCATCGGCCAGCGATCCCCCGCAGCGGGCACACCGGTCCACGTAGGCGTAGAGCGTGCCGCGAACGGCGCAGACCAGCACCGCAGTACCGTCAGCATCGGCGCGCACCGGCCGTGCGCTCGGCGGGCCGATGCCTGCGAGGGTGACCCAGTTCCCGCCGGTGGCCGCGCGTTCCGCCGTCGGGCTCATGGGCGGAACGACGTCTGCGGGGCGCATGCCGATCTGCAGCAACTGGGGCTGGACCGGGGTCGTCATCCCCTCCACAACGACCCCGCTGATCTCGGGGGCGGCATCCCGGACGGCGCCTTCGATCGCAAGCTGCACCGTCACGGCCGAGGACGGGCAGCCGTCGCAGCTGCCTTCCAGCCGGAGCCGGGCGACGCCATCTTGAACGCCCAGATACTGCACGCCGCCGGCGTGGGAGCCCAGGTAGGGCCTAACCTGATCTAGGGCGCGCTGGATGCGCGCGTCGATGTCGAGCGGGTGCAGGTCGTGCACCAGCAGCAGGCTCTCCACCAGCGGATCCTCGCCGAGCCTCGCGAGCAGCTTCTCGCCAGGCTCGCCCTCGGCGACGAGCAGCTCCACGATGCGCGCGAGGGCGTCCCCGTAGAGGCCGACGAGCTGCCGGACCAGCTCGTCAGCCGCTTCGGCGACCTGGCTGCCGGCCTGCGACCTCAGTCCCGCGAGCAGCTCGTCGATCCGTGCCCCGGTGTCCGCGGCCCGTCTCATCCGCGTCGCCTCCGTCTGCCAGGCGCCAGCGGTCAGCCAGCGCGAACCTCCCGCTCAGCTGCCGAGCGTGACCGCGGCGTAAGGCGAGTGCACCTTCTTGAGCTCCCGGCCGTTGCCCAGGTACATGTGCACGCCGCACGGCAGGCATGGGTCGAAGCTGCGCACGGCCCGCATGATGTCGATGCCCTTGAACGACTCCGGCGGGTTCTCCTCGAAGATCGGAGTGTTCTGGACGGCGTCTTCGTACGGACCGGGCGTGCCGTAACTGTCACGGACGCTCGCGTTCCACGGCGTCGGCGGGTAGGGGTGGTAGTTGGCGATCTTGCCGCCCCTGATCACCATGTGATGCGACAGCACGCCGCGCACCGCCTCAGTGAACCCGCAGCTGTTGGCCTCGTCCGGCACCGTGAACGACTCCCAGGTCTTGGTGTGCCCCGCGCGGAGCTCGGCGAGCGCCTTCTCGGTGAAGTAAAGCGCGCAGGCCGCGGCGTACGCCTGGAAGTAGGTGCGGGCCCGGTCACGCTCGATGGCGTTGGACAGCGGCGCGCCCTTGGCGTCGGTCGGGATCTTCCACTCGAAGGTCACCTCGGGCTTGGTGACCGTGCGCGGCAGGTTGATGAGCACGCTGTTCCCGGTCGACTTGACGTAGCCGAAGTCGACGAGACCGCCGAGCGCCGTCGCCCACAGCCGCGCGATCGGCCCGCCCCCGGTGTCGGCGGCCAGGTAGTTCTGCCCGTCGAACCAGCGCGGCGACATGACCCAGCTGTACTTGCTGTCGAAGTCACGCTTGGCTGGCCGCGGGATCGTGTGCTGGTTCCACGGATGCCTGCGGTCCACCGGGTTTCCGAGCGGGTCGCGGGTCACGAACATTTCCTGGTCTGCCCAGTCCTCGTAGTAGGAGCTGCCGAGCAGGATCCGGATGCCTAGGTTGATCTCCACCAGGTCGTTCGTGATCAGCTGACCGTCGCGGATGACGCCGGGGCTGACAAACATCTTCCGGCCCCAGTCGGTCATGTGGTCGTAGCGGAAGTCGCAGTGCTCCGGGTCGTTCAGACTGCCCCAGCAGACCAGGTCGGCGCGACGGCGGCCCACTTCCTCGTATCCCGGCAGCGCGGTGTAGAAGAAGTCAAACAGGTCGTCGTGCATCGGCACGACGCGCTTCATGAACTCCACGTAGCGCATCAGCCGGGTGAGGTAGTCGGTGAACAGCTGCACGGTCGCGGTGGTGCCGACGCCACCGGGGTACAGCGTGGAGGGGTGCACGTGCCGGCCCTCCATCAGGCAGAACATTTCCCTGGTGGACCGGGATACCTGCAGCGCCTCGCGGTAGAACTCGCCTTCCAGCGGGTTCAGCGACCGCATGATGTCGCCGATGTAGCGGTAGCCGTGGTCGGCCGCGTGCGGGGCCTCGGTCCGGTTGGCCAGTTCCAGCACGCCGGGGTTGGTCTCCTTGACCATCCGCTCGCAGAAGTCAACGCCGACCAGGTTCTCCTGGAAGATGTTGTGGTCGAACATGTACTCGGCCGACTCGCCCAGGTTGATGATCCACTCGCCGAGGTGCGGCGGCCGGACGCCGTAGGCCATGTTCTGGTTGTAGACCGAGCACGTCGCGTGGTTGTCGCCGCAGATCCCGCAGATCCGGCTCGTAATGAAGTGCGCGTCCCGCGGGTCCTTGCCCTTCATGAAAATGCTGTAGCCACGGAAGATCGAGGACGTGCTGTAGCACTCCGCGACCTTCTTCTGGTTGAAGTCAATCTTGGTGTAGATCCCGAGGCTGCCGACGATCCTGGTGATGGGGTCCCACGCCATCTCCACCAGGCCGGTGTCCGACTGCGTCGCTGTCATGGCTCTCTCGCTTCCCTCGCCGGTGCCTGTCACCAGGTCCGCTGGTAGCCGGTCAACAACTCGTCGCCCTTCTTGCGCCACTTGGGCTCTTCGTCAGCCGTCCGCTGGGTGAAGCCGCGGAGCGTGCGGATGACGGTGCCGTAGAGGCTGCTTGCCGTCGTGGACACCCGCGCGCCTGGCGGCTCGTCCATGAACGGCATGAACTTGTCCGGGAAACCGGGCATGGTGCACGCGATGCAGATGCCGCCGACGTTCGGGCAGCCGCCGACGCCGTTGATCCAGCCGCGCTTCGGCACGTTGCACTTCACGACCGGGCCCCAGCAGCCGAGCTTGACCAGGCACTTCGGCGATCCGTACTCGCCTGCGAAGTCGCCCTGCTCGTAGTAGCCGGCCCGGTCGCAGCCCTCGTGCACGGTGGCGCCGAACAGCCACGTCGGCCGGAGCGCCTCGTCCAGCGGGATCATCGGCGCGGCGCCAGCGACCTGGTACAGCAGGTACAGGATGGTCTCGGACAGGTTGTCCGGGTGGATCGGGCAGCCCGGCACGCACACGATCGGCAGGCCGGCCTTCGACCGCCAGTCCCAGCCCAGGTAGTCGGGCACGCCCATGGCGCCGGTCGGGTTGCCAGCCATGGCGTGAATGCCGCCGTAGGTGGCGCAGGTGCCGACCGCGAGGATCGCGGTGGCCTTCGGCGCGAGCCGATCCAGCCACTCGCTCGTGGTCATCGGCTGGCCGGTCGCCGGGTTGTTACCGAAGCCGCACCAGTAGCCCTCGGGCTTGATGGCCTCGTTCGGGATAGAGCCCTCGACCACGAGCACGAACGGCTCGAGTTCACCGCGGTCGGCCTTGTGCCACCACTCGATGAAGTTGTCGGCGCCGGTCTCCGGCCCGCACTCAAAGTCGATCAGCGGCCAGTGCACGGCGATCTTGGGCAGTCCCGGCAGCGCACCGAGCGCAATCTCCTCGATGCTGGGCTGTGTCGCTGCGGTCAGCGCGACGGAGTCGCCGTCGCAGCCGAGCCCGCCGTTCATCCAGAGGATGTGAACGACCGGTTCCGCAGTCGTTGTCTCTGCTGCGTCTGTCTGGCTTGCGGTGGCCATGGCTAAGCCACCTCCTCGCTCTTGATCTGGCGAGAGGGGCAGCGTTCCGGCCCGCGACCGTCGCGCGGCTGGGCCGACGCGGCAGTGCCGCAAGTCAGATCGGCGCACCTCGCCCTCGTGATGCGCGGACGCCGTAATCGTAGACCGGCGCTAAGCCGCCGACAAGACTGGATGGTCGTATCACCGGACAGAACTGTCCCGCGCGCTGTCCGGTCGCCAGTGATGCTCCGATTGCGCGCAGTGATGTAGCGGACAACTCTGGACTGTTCGGCCCGCCCGCGACCTTCCTGGTAATCGCCAGGTCACGTAACCTTAGGGATAGCCACAACGCGGCCGGACCAGGCCCGTGGTGGCTTGCCCATAACTCACAGGCCAACCCCCCAAAGCTCTGGGGGACGTGCTGGATACCGAGGGGACGTCAGGTGGCGGCGGCCGAATTCCAGCAGGACCCGAGCCCGATTGAGGTCGTGCCGGTAGTCGTGCTGTCCCAGTCGTTTCCGGCGCGACCCTCGTCGATCCCGGACATCAGGTCGTTCGTCCGCCGCTGTCTCGCCGAGTCGCCGCTAACCGAGGAGGGCAACCGCGAAGTCAGCGAGGTGGTATTCCGCGCTCTGCTGGATGCGGCGGGACCGACGGGCTCGATCCACGTGGCGTTCCGGATCTTCCCCGAGCACGTCGAGGTGGATGTCCTGCACTCCGACACGCAGCTGACGCGGCCAGAGGACGCGGGCACTGGCGACGGCCGGCTTCCGGTGAGCGGTCGCGACCTAGGCCGCGCGGGCGGCGGAGCCGACCCCAGGCCGGCTGCGATCCGGCTGGCGCCGGCCGCTCCGGCACGGACGGCCGCGGCGTCGGCTGACCCGGTCCGGCCGGCCACCGTTCAGCTCGGTCAGCCGGGGCATCCCGCGAACTTCGCCGAGTGGATGACCAGCGCGCTGCGCAGAGAAGGCATGACACAGGAGGCGGCGGCCCGGCAACTCGGCGTGTCGGTCAAGACCGTGAGCCGCTGGGTAGGCGGGACGACCGAGCCGAGGATGCGCGATCTGCGTCGCATCCAGGAGGTGTTCGGCGAGGTTCCGCTGCCCTAGTTGCATCCGGCAGCGGGGCGGGCAACGCGGTGATCTGTCCAGGGCATAGCCACCCAGAACTGTCCGGGAGCCAGCCCCTGTACTAGACGGCCCCCCAGAAGTGTCCTAGCTTTCTCTCATGGCGGCCCAACCGGGTAGTCACCGCCTCGGCCCGCGCTGCGGCCGCTTGATCCTGCGCACTTTCCGCGATGGCCTGGCCGCTCAGGCTGGCCACGATCTGATCATCGAGATACCGGACTGGTCGGGCGAGCTCGTCGTCGCGCCCGACGGCAGCCCCGCGAGCCTTGCGCTGCGGGTGGCCCTGCCGTCGCTGATTGTCCGCGAGGGCACCGGCGGAATCAAGCCGCTCACCGACCGGGACCGCAGGGAAATCGCGGCGACCGCGCTGAAGACTCTGTCCGCAGGGCAGCACCCGGAAGCCACGTTCACCGCGAGCGAGTTCGCGCCCGATGGCAGCGGCGGCGGACAGATATCGGGCACGCTCATGCTGGCCGGACGCGGCCAGCCGCTACGGCTCGCGGTCGCCGCGGCCGGACCGGACAAGTACCGCGTCACCGCATCGGTCATCCAGTCCCGGCACGGGATCAAGCCGTATTCCGGCTTCCTCGGCGCCCTGAAGGTACGGGATGCCGTGGACGTCGAGGCAGAGGTCGATCTGTCCCAGACCGAGGAGGCCGCGGCATGACGCACGGGGCGGTGCCCGCCGTCGGCCCTCGGTCAGCCGCGTCAGCTCGACCTGCCGGCACCGCGCACGATGCAGATCCGGCCGGGCGCCTCTTCCTGGCTCGAGCGGATCCGCTGCGTGACCTGGCCCGCCAGGCAGAGGCAGTGGCCAGGGCCTGCCACGCCATGGCCGAGCGATTCCACCACGGCGGAAAGCTCATCGCGTTCGGAACGAGCGGCGCCAGCACCGATGCCCAGCACGTAGCCGTGGAGTTCGTTCACCCTGTCATCGTCGGAAAGCGTGCGCTGCCGGCGATCTCGCTGACCACAGACATCGCGACGGTGACCGGAGTGGCGACACGCGACGGCATGGCGGAGATCTTCGCCCGCCAGATACGCAGCCTCGGCGAGCCGGACGACATCGCGCTCGGCATCGCGCCAGACGGCCGGTCCCCCAGCGTCCTGGCTGGCCTGGTCGCCGCGCATGAGATCGGCATGCTGACGATCGCGCTGGCGGGCGGTCCCGACGGCGCAGCCGGTCCGGTTGCCGCGAGCCCCGCGGTAGACCACGTGCTGCTGGCTGCGTCCGCCGATCCGCTCATCGTCAAGGAAGTGCAGGTGACGGCGTATCACGTGCTATGGGAGCTGGTGCACGTCTTCTTCGAGCAGCCGGGCGTGCTCGGCCCTGGGGTGATCACATGACCGGCGCCGCGACCGATCCCATCCGACGGGCAGCGCCCGAGTGCCTCGAAGAGGTGTGCGTCACCTGCAGCGACACCGCGGTCGCGGTCACGGTCGTCACGATGCTTGACGGCGACCTCGCCATCGTTGACACGGGCGCAGGCCGCGAGGAGGTCAGCGTGGCCCTCGTCGACGCCGGCCCCGGCGACATCATCCTGGTGCACGCCAAGGAGGCCATCGCGGTCCTGAGGGGTGATCACGATGACGCATCCCGGTGACCCCGGGGCAGCGCAGGACCCGATGGAGTCGCTCTACCCGTTCCTGTACGCCAGCAGCGTCGACCTGACTGGCGTCCTCGACCAGGTGCGCACGTCGACCGTTGCGAAGGCTCAGGAGATCATCGATCTGCGCGAGACGATCGCGGCCAGGGATGGCGACCGCCTCGCCCGGTGCGCCGCCGAGTGCGCCAGCCGGTTCGCCACGGGCGGGCGGCTGCTCGCGTTCGGCAACGGTGGCAGCGCCACCGACGCGCAGGCGATCACCACGCTGTTCCTGAACCCGGAAGGCGACGCGCCGCCGCTGCCCGCGCTCAGTCTCGCCAGCGATCCGGCGGTGCTGACCGCGCTCTGCAACGACGTCGGCGTCGAGGTCGTGTTCGCCCGGCAGGT
>JASHOE010000264.1 GCA_030041275.1 Streptosporangiaceae bacterium | reverse complement strand
TCAACATTGCCCAGCACCGTCTTAGAATCATCCAGCGCCGGCTCCTGATCCAAGATCCCCACCGTGAAACCCGGCATCAGCCGCGCCTCACCATTCGACGGCTGCTCCACCCCCGCCATCATCCGCAGCAACGTCGACTTGCCAGTCCCGTTAGGCCCAACCACGCCAATCTTGGCCCCAGGCAGAAACGCCAGCGTGACCTCGTCGAGAATTACCTTGTCGCCGTGTGCCTTGCGGACACGGCGCATCTGGTAGATGAACTCCGGCATGTCACCAGCGTAGGGGCTTCCCGCCAGGGCTTTGAACCGGATGGCGCGCCCCGCCCAGGCACCCTGGATCGAGCTCCGAGTCGCCGCTCCCAGGGACCCGTTGACGCCCTCACCCGCAGCAGGTTGCCGCTCCCAAGGACCCGTTGACGCCCTCACCCGCAGCAGGTTGCCGCTCCTAGGGCTCGGGGCCGCCCTCACCGGCGGCAGGCCGCAGCCGCCCAAGGCTGAGGGCGGCCGCGGCCGACCCGCGTCCTAGCGGAGGGACCGCGGGTCCTGTCGGGGCACGCTGGAATCCTGGCCGGGCTAGCGGAACCTGGTCAGACGGCTGCACCGACTGGCTCGTCCTCTGGCTCCCGGTCGGGCGGCTCGGAGAAGTCAGCGCTGTCCGCGAGGTCAGCCAAGTCGGCCAGGTCTGCAGGGTCGGGCTGGTCAGGTTCGGCGGCCCCGATCGGCGCCACATCGCCCGGCAAAGGATCGCGCTCAGCGCCCATGGATAGCGAGTACTCCTCCGCCGTCTGCTCTAGGTGCTTGGGAGCCTTGGTGTAGTTCGATATGCCACGCGACAGGTCGTGGCTGAGGTTATCGGCCACGACCTCGACAACGATGCGCTTCACTCCGGCCTGATCGGTAAACTCCCGGACCTGCAGGGTGCCCTTGAGCATGATCGGGTCACCGCGGCGCAGACACTGGGCACCGTGCTCGGCGATTTTGCGGTAGCACGTGACACTCACGAACGACGTGAGCTGATCGGTCCACTCGCCGGTCCTCCGGTCGAGCACGCGAGGCGTCCAGCCGACTCGCATCCATAACGTGGGCGTCCCGCCCTTGGTGTGCCCCTTCATCGGCTGGGTGGCAATGAACCCTGTTACCGAGAAATCCGCCTCGTTCACCATCCTGAACCTCCTCAGCTCGGTCATACGGCGGGAGCCATCGCTGGTCCCGCCGTGCCGTCGAACACGACTCCGACGGCGATCGGACCAAAGCATCGGCCACGATGCTGTCGGCCGCAGCAACGCCGGCAGCGCCTGTGCACTACGGCGCGTGCCGTGCTCGAGCCTGTGGACACAGGCGCGTGCACAACTTGCTGTACGTGCGAGCATGCGCCGGTGACTACCAAAAGAGTGAGCTGGCAGCCGCGCCGCGGCGTGGCGGGTGCGCCGACGGCGCACATGCGGCGCGGCGGGCATGCGAGGTGCCGGGCGTGCCAGGATTTGCAGCTACCCGCGGGGCGAGGGCGCGAGCCGCACACTGGCAACTGCGCCTACCGCCGAGCGACCCTAGCGGCCCGGCAATGCCGGACTGCCCGCCGCGACCCGCAGTTCCTGCCGGAATTCGCCAAGCTCGGCCAGTTCGAGTTCCGCTGGAGTCACCACGAAGTCCCGCGCAACCCCGGTAAGCCGGTGGCGAATGTCGTCAAGCAACTCCCTGGTCTCGCGGTCGGCAGCCTCGCCGACCGCCCGAGCGGACAGGCGCGCGGCGAGCCAGCCGCCGAACAGCCCGACCACGATCATGGCGGCTGGAATAGGCAAGAGCCAGGCATCGGCGAACAGCTTCGGGATCCCGGAGCCGACCTTGCCGACACCGACCACCAGGAGGTCCAGCAGCCACGCGATTCCCACGAGCATGGATGCGAGCAGCAGTCCCTGCAGCATTCCGATCGCGCGCCACCAGGGGTCAACGGCCGGCCCGGCAGGCAGTGCCGCTCTGATCTCAGCACCAACCGCCGCCGGGATTTCCTCGACCCTGGAGCGCAGAGCGGCCCGGACCGTGCGCGACCACGGCCTCGGCAGCTGCGGCACGCGGTTGTCGGCCACCCAGGTGATCGTGTTGTCGATCTCGGCTCGCTGGGCACCCGACGGCCCGGCCGTCACGTCTCTGAGCTCGTCCCACAACCTGCCGAGTCTGACCTTGCGAGCTGGGTCCGGGCTGGTGAGACGTGTCATGACCCAGCTGACTGGCCAGCCCACATAATCGGCGGCTCGCAGTTCCCGAGCCGTGCGCAGCGACTCGCCGATGGCCTCAGCCCCCGCCGCCTCAACCAGTGCGGCGCCGACCTCTCGCTCCGTGCTGTCGGGCAGCAACTCGTCAGTACGCCCGTCCGCATCGGCCGCCAAGCCCGCCGCCACACTGACTTCACGAGCGCCGAAGGGCTCAAACTGTGCGACGAGATTGTCGACGTCCGCGGCGATCCGCGCAGACGCCGCCTTACGAGCAGACACGGCACCGATCAGCAGCTTGCGCAGCTCCTCGATGCCCTCGCTGGTCTTGGCGGAGGTTACGAGGATCGGAACCTCCTCGAGACCCTCCTCGTCGAGCAGCCGGCGCAGGTCGTTGACGCAGTCTTCGATCTGGCGCGCGGTCAGCAGGTCGCACTGGTTCAGCACGACGGCGACCACCTCTGAGTGTCCCGCGAGCGGAACGAGGAAGCGCCGGTGGACGGCGGCGTCGGCGTACTTCTGGGGGTCGAGCACCCAGATCATCAGGTCGGACAGCCCGACGAGCTTATCCACCAGATCGGTGGAGTGCCCGAGGACGGAGTCGTGATCCGGCAGGTCGAGCAGCACCAGCCCGGTCATGGACTGCTCGCCACTGCTGAGGGCGCTGGACCGGGCGTAACGGTGGCGGCGCGGGACGCCCAGCCACTCCAGCAGCGGGCCAGAGCCTGCCACACCCCACACGCACGCATGCGCATCCCTGGTTACGGGCCTGGTGACGCCGACCGTGGAAAAGTCGGCTCCGGAGAGCTGATTGAACAGCGACGACTTCCCGCTGCCAGTTCCCCCGGCCAGCGAGACAACGGTGTGGCTAGCGGATAGCTGCAGCCGCTGACCCGCCCTGGTGAGCACGTCGGTGGCCGCCGATAGCAAGTCCGTGCTGAAGCCGTCCGGCCCCGTGCGAGCGCTGCCGATCTCGGTGAGCCGGTCCAGCGCCGCCAGCCTCATGGACAGGCCCGAGCGGTCCGGCCCGTCGGCGCCGCCAGCCTGGGCGCCCACCTTGGACATCAGCGTGGCGCTCATCGCGCTCCTTCAAGCGCATAGCCGGCCTGCAACAGCTCGGTGGCCGCGGTTTGGTCCGGTACGCCGACAGAGTCCAGCACCTCAAGGAAGCGCCGCGCCTCGGCCTCGAATAGCGCTCCGACCCGCTGCCGCAGGTCCAGCCGGACCCGGGCGCCCATGTCCCGCAGCAGCCCAGCCCCGAAAAGCGACGCCAGCAGCTGCTGTGGGACCGCATCCAGGTCCTCGCTCGGACCCGCGCCGCCGCCGACGTCCGTGGCCGCACCAGCGGTCGGTGCCGAGGTGGCCCGCGCCGGTGCCAGCACGCCGATGGTCACCACCAGCGCGAGGGACTCCTCGTCGAAGGACACCACCCTGGCGACCGAACGCTTGGTGACATTCTCGGCTCGGACCAGCTCGAGCACGTGCGCCTGCCAGCCTGCGATTGCTTCGGCGGCGGCCGCCGCAAGCCCACCGGTCGGCCTCGACAGCGCCGCCGAGTCACGGCGATCGCTGTCCACTCCCGATCCGCCCGCCAGCCCGAGGTCGGCGAGCGCGGACGCCACGAAATCCGCCTCGCCTAGCCCTGTTCCGCCGATCCCCTGCCTCGCGGTCGCGTCGAGCTCGGCGAGCAGGCTGGCCCCGGCCGACTGCTGCTGCCAGCTGGCGACGACCGACTCGGCTGCGCGGGCAGCCGTGGCGAAAACCAGCGACTCCATGCTCGCCTGCAAAGCCTCCTTGAGTGCGGTCGCCCTCGCGGGTGTGCGCAGCTTCTTCTGCTTGCCGCCGCGGCCGCGTCGAACCTGCAGGGACCTGAGCAAGTCGCCGGTGCCGGTGAAATCCTGCCAGCGGGCCAGCACCTCGCCTTGCAGGAGGGAACCGCTCAGGGTGGCCTGCTCTATGTCCGTCAGGCCGGCGCCGTACGTATCCTCGACCGCCCAGCTGAGGGCGCGCCGGACCGCGAGCTGCTCGGTCACCTGATCGGCGAGCGCCGGCACCCGGCTGCGGAAGGTGTCGAGAACGCCGGACATGGTCTGAGTGAGCACCGCAACCCGGCGGTCGTCGCGCCGAGCCGTGTCCGCAAGCCAGACGCGGACGGGGGCGGCGACCTCCGCCGGCAGCATCGAGTCCCTGACGGTTGTCTCGGGCACGATGAACCGATGCACGTCGCCCAGCCCGTTGGCCTCGAGCATGGCAGCAAAGTGAGCGGATAGTTCCGCCGCAGCGGGCGGCGGCACCCGCGAGAGCGCCACTGCCAGCGCGGCGCCGCGATCCCGGGCGTCCTTGAGCATCTCCCACACCGCGGCGTCGGCGTAGCGACGCGCTGTCGTCACGAAGAGCCACAGGTCCGAAGCGTCGAGGAACTGATGGGCGAAGTCATGGTGCGCCTGGACCACCGAGTCGATATCAGGCGTGTCGAGGATGGCGACGCCCTGCGGCATTCCCTCGCTGGCCGCGAGCACCAGCAGGCCGTCACGGCCGGGCATCGCTAGCCCCTGCTGGCGCACCCGCGGCAGCGTGGGCAGGAACACGTTCTCGGCGAACCAGCGCATGTCGTCGGGGTGGCACGCCAGCACGGGGCTGTTTGTGGTCGGCCGCCTGATGCCGGTGGCGCTGACTTCCTTGCCGACCACGGTGTTCATCAGCGTGGACTTGCCAGCGCCCGTGGACCCGACGAGCGCGACGAGAATCGGGGCACCCGACTGACGCAGCCGGGGCAGCAGGTAATCGTCGATCTGGCTCAGCAGCTTGACCCGCTCGGCCCGCGCCTCGGCGACGCCTGGCGCCTCCAGGATGAGTGGCACGGTGACGATCGGGTGTCGCAGGTCAAGCAGAGCAGCCTCGAGCTTCCTGGCGTCCACGCGGGCAAACGGCTCGTCCTGCTCAGCTCCTTCGGAGGGAACGCCCTCGCCCGGACCGACGCCGGCTGCGCCGGCTACGGCTGACCAGGAGCGAGCCGCTGAAGTCGCAACCCCGGGCCCCCCATTCGGGCCGACGTGCGGCCAGCCCGGCGAACCAGGATCGGCACCAGCCGGTCGACTCGGCGCAGCCGTCGGCCAGCCGGTCCCCCGGTTGCCCGCCTCGGCGCTCCCTCGGCTCGACCCGGTGCCAGGGCTCGGCGACACGGCCGCTACGCCCGCCGGCGTACCGCGACCGTACCCGGCACGACCCCGGTCGGGGGTCGCCGGGCCGCCGCCGATCCACGGCAGAGGGGCCGTGGCCGCGTCCTGTCCCTCGGTCATGCTTCCGGGTCTCCTGCCCCAGCCGAATCCCACATCGCAGATCAGTCCTGCTTTATTAAGACCTGCTGTCGCCCGTATTCATTCATTACCTGATGATGCGGCATGGTCGCGCCGCGTCACATCGCACCGCCGACGGCCATCGCCCAGCCGGCAAGTGCACACCACCACGACTTTCAAACCCGAGGGCTGCCTTGTCAATCTTCGGGTGACGGTATCCGGCCTTGAGGTAATTGTGCGCCTCCTGCGCAGATTACCGGCAGGATTGCTCGAACATGGACCGAAGGGCCGGGCCAGGGCGTGCTGGCCTGCACCGACTGGCTACTTTTCGGTGACACCAGCCGAGTCGAAGGTAGCCACGTCCCTGAGAGCGCGGGCCGCGCTCTGCACAATGGGCAGTGCCAGCAGCGCGCCGGTTCCCTCGCCGAGCCGCATATCAAGATCAACTAGTGGGCGCAGGCCAAGGTGCGCGAGGCTGATGGTGTGGCCGGGCTCGGCGGAACGATGCCCGGCGATGAGGCAGCCGACGGCATCCGGAGCTAGCGCGCATGCCGCGAGCGCGGCGCTGCCCGCGATGACACCGTCCAGCACGACAGGGGTACGCAGCGCCGCAGCGGCGAGGATGTAGCCGGCCAGCGCCGCGTGCTCGAAGCCACCGAGGGCTGCGAGCGTGCCAAGCGGATCAGCCGGATCCGGCCGGTGCAGATCCAGCGCACGGCGGACGGCAGCCACCTTCCTTGCCAGCGTCTCGTCGTCGACGCCGGTCCCCCGGCCTGTGACGGCGGCTGCATCTGCTCCGGTAAAGGCCGATATCAGGGCCGCCGACGCGGTCGTGTTCGCGATGCCCATGTCGCCCGTAAGCAGGCATCTATTGCCCGCAGCCACGAGGTCACGGCAGACCTCGATGCCCACGCCGAGCGCAGTCAGTGCTTCCTCGCGGGTCATCGCAGGCCCGATGGTGAAGTCGGTCGTTCCCTTCGCGATCTTGCGTGGCAGCAAGCCGGGTACCTGGTCAAGGTCGGCGGTAACGCCGACATCAACGACGACGACCTCAGCCCCCGCCTGGGCGGCGAAGGCGTTGACGACGGCGCCCCCGGCCAGGAAGTTGGCGACCATCTGGCCGGTGACCTCCTGCGGCCAGGGCGTCACTCCCTGGGCGTGCACGCCGTGGTCGCCGGCGAATATCGCGACGGCCGCAGGCTCGGGGAGCGGTGGCGGGCAGTCCGCCGCGAGCCCGCACAGCTGCACGGAGACGTCCTCGAGCACTCCCAGCGAGCCCGCTGGTTTGGTCAGCCGGGCCTGCCGCTGTCGTGCCGCTTCCTGGGCCGCAACGTCGAGTGGTCTGATCGCGGCCACCACCTGATCGAGCACGCTGACCGACGGCTGACCGGGCAGCCCGCGCCGGCCGTATTCTTCGGCGTGCACAGCCCAGCCCAGCGGTCGTCTGCTGGCCCAGCCAGTCAGGCTCAGTTCTGGCTCCGGCGTGAAGCTTGTGACGTAGCCCACGCAGAGATAAGCCACGACCTGCAGGTGGGACGGGAGACCGAGCTCGGCAGCCAGCTCCCGCTTGTCGAAAAAGCTCACCCAGCCAACCCCCAGGCCCTCGGACCTGGCGGCGAGCCAGAGGTTCGCAACAGCGAGCACGCTCGAGTACTCGGCGGTCTGCGGCTGGGCGTGCCGGCCGAGCGTGTGCCGTCCGCCCCTGGTCGGGTCGCAGGTCACCACGATGTTGACCGGCGCCTGCTCAATGGCTTCGATCTTCAGTCCGTCGAACGCGCGCGCTCTGGCGCCAGGCAGGGACGCCGCGAAGTCCCGCCGGGACCGCTCAGCCAGCGCGCGGATTCTGCCGCGCCGACCCGGATCGGTGATGACGATGAAGTCCCACGGCTGCGAGAAGCCGACCGACGGAGCAAGATGAGCTGCCGCCAGTACTCGCTGCAGTACCTCGGCCGGGACTGGGTCGGACCGGAAGTTCCGGCGAACGTCCCGGCGGTCACGAAGGACGCGGTAAACAGCCTCCTGCTGACTCGCGGGAAACGCGTGCACATCGCGTGCAGATCCTTGATCACCGGCGGCCTGGCCATCCGCGGACGTCACCCGGGCCTCCGTCCTGGCGCTAGGGGTCCGCGCCGTCATCATCCGCGAGGCCGACAGGTCGCTCCCCGCTGCCCCACCCTGCCCGCGAGTTGTTCACCGCCAGCGCGTGCCGCAGCAGGGCATTAAAAGCGGCGACCGCCACGGCCGGGCCGCCCTTCTCCGACACGTTACTGACTGACGGCAGCTGGCTGGCCCGCAGGGCGTCCTTGATCTCGGCGGCGCCCACGAAACCTGCGGGGAATCCGACGACGAACCCTGGCTCGACCCCACGGCTCAGAATCTCGGCCAGCCCAGCGGCGCCGCCTCCGGCGACCCAGACGGCACCGGGGCCGACGTCCCCGAACGCGAGCCGGACTGCGGCCGCGGGTCTAGTGATCCCCGCGGTCCTGGCCAGTCGCTGGGTCAGTGGCTCGTTGATCTTGCAAACCACGGGGCTGCCGCTGATCCCGGCTGCGACCATGGCCGAGTCGGCAACGACCGGCGCACCGGCCGCAAGCGCCGCCACCCCCTCGGCCAGCCATTCCTCTTCACACTTCAGGTCCGTGAAATAGTCGAAGTCCGCAGTCGCGTGAATGACCCGCTCCACGACGTCGCGACTGAACTTAGGCAGCCGCGACAGGTCGATGCGGGACCTCAGGATCCGGTAGGACTCCTCGACCGCCGGGCTAATGACGGCCGGCTCAGCGTCGGGCCAGGTCACGGACCCCACCTCCTACGCCCCCGCGCAAGGGCAGCACCGCGGCCCTCGCCGGGCCGCTCCGCTACGGCCGCGGCCCCGGACCAGACGGCCGCCGGTCGCCGCTCAGCACAGACATCGACCCGGTGTCGCCGCCAGCCGACACAGCCCCCGCCGTCGGCAGCTCCTCCGGCACCGGCCCTGGCACGCCCCGCTCGCGGTTGGCGAAGAGCACGTAGTGGAAGAAGAGGAACCGTGCAAGGAACGTCACGCAGTTCATCAGGAAATAGGCGCCCTGGACCACGAGGTGCTTTTTGAGGTGCGTGTAGTCCATCGAGTGCGCCCACACGCTCGCGTAGTGCGAAGTGAGGCCCAGGATTCCCCACACCGCGAGCGACACCGCCCAGAACGGCAGGGTCTCCCGGAGTAGGTCCGGCTTGCCCGTGCGCTCCCACGCCCAGCGACTGAGCAGGTAGCTCACCAGCGCCGCCACCATCGCGGCGATGACTCCGGACAAGCCCGCGCTGAGATTGACCGGCCCCGTCAGGAGGCCGAGCACAACCTGGCTGGTAACCACCGCCGCCAGCGCGACGAGGATGAACCGAGCGAATCGCCGGCCCGCCTCGGTCTCGAGCCGGCGCGCGATGGCCGCCGGGAGGAAGCGCTGACTCGCCCTGGCGATCTTGTCCGATAGGGAAGTCATCCGACTCCTCGCTTGGCTGACGGTGCCGATTGCGTCACACAGGTATGACTGCGACAGACAGGTATACAGTACGGGAGTCTCCGGAGAGCTTCCGGTGAAACCCTGCGGACCCTCGACGTAACTTGACAGCCTGCCAGCATAGGTCACTGGCCTGTAAAAACAGCGCACTCAAGGCGGAGCTGCATGAGAATCCTCATTCTCGGCGGAGACGGCTACCTGGGCTGGCCCACTGCCCTTCACCTGTCAGCGGCCGGGCATGACGTCGCCGTAGCCGACAACTTCGCCCGTCGCGGCTACGACTTCGAGATGGGTGTCGACAGCCTCGTCCCGATCGAGGCCCTGCAGACCAGAGTGGCGGTCTGGCGCGAGCTCACCGGCAAGCCGGTCGCCGCCTATATCGGGGACCTGTGCGACGCGGACTTCACCGCCCACATGGTGGCCGACTTCGCACCTGACGCGATCGTGCACTACGCCGAGCAGCGCGCCGCGCCGTATTCGATGGTCGACCGGAAGCACGCGGTCTACACGCAGACCAATAACGTCGTGGGCACCCTTAACGTGCTGTACGCCATCGCGGAGATCAACCCGGACATCCACCTGGTCAAGCTCGGCACGATGGGTGAGTACGGCACGCCGAACATCGACATCGAGGAAGGCTGGCTGCAGATCGACCACAACGGCCGCACCGACCGGGTCCTCTACCCGAAGCGGCCCGGTTCCTTCTACCACCTGTCCAAGGTGCATGACAGCCACAACATCGAGTTCGCCTGCCGGATCTGGGGCATCCGCGCGACTGACCTGAATCAGGGCGTGGTCTACGGTCAGCAGACCGACGAGACGGCTGCCGACGACCGCCTCGCTACCCGCTATGACTACGACGCGGTGTTCGGCACCGTGCTCAACCGCTTTGTTGTCCAGTCCGTCATCGGCGTGCCGCTCACGGTGTACGGCAACGGCGGTCAAACCCGTGGCCTTATCGACATCCGCGACACCGTGCGGTGCATTCAGCTCGCGTGCGAGAACCCAGCCGACCGCGGCGAGTTCCGGGTGTTCAATCAGCTGACCCAGACGATGTCAGTGCTGCAGATTGCCGAGACCGTCGCTGCGGCGAGCTCAGAGCAGGTGCCGATCGAGCGGCTGGACAACCCGCGCGTCGAACAGGAGGAGCACTACTACAACGTGGTGTACACCGGCCTGGCCGACCTCGGCCTCGAGGCGCACCTGCTGTCTGACACGCTGATCGACTCGCTGCTATCGATCACCAAGAGGTACGCGCACCGGGTGCGGCCCGAGGCAATGCTCCCGACGATCCAGTGGCGCAGGACCTCGAGCGTCATTAGCAACTGACAACCGGCTGGTCGGTCTGGACGACGACGACTCACTGGCCGAGCTCGACGGGTTTACTCCATCCCGTCTCCTGCGTGAACCTCGCCGTCCAGAGCTGGCTGGTCTTGCTGAGCCAGAAGACCTCGAGCGCGCCCGATTCCGGGCCGACCGCCGCGAACGGGGCCGCCGCCAGCCCGCTGATCCCGGCCCAGCGCGCACTGAGCCACGGGCCGTTAGCGGGCTTCGTCATCGTCAGCAGCCCGTTATGGGGACCGCGGAACAGCAGCCACTCGCTGCCGGCTGCTAGCACCGGCCACGCCAGTCCTGCACCGTAAGCACCGCCAGGAACTGTCGGACGAGATGCGTCGCCATCGGGCAGCAGCGCGATAGACCAGACGCGCCGGAGGCCAAGGCCCTGCCAGAACACGTCGATCTCGCCGCCGGGCAGGACAACCGCCCGCGGTGCACCGCCCAGGACTCCCATGCCGAGATCCTCGGGGCTGCCCCACGCACCGTTCGTTCCCCCCACGATTCGCCACAGGTTGCCGTACACGAAGCCGCGCCAGAACACCTGCACCTGACCCGACGGCTGCTCGACCGGATAGGGCGAGCCGCTGACGAAGCCGCCCAGGTTCTGCGGGCCGCGCCAGCCGGTCGCGGGGTTGTACCGCGCGTGCCACAAGTGAACGCCGCCTGCGCCCGCCCAGAACACGTCGATAACTCCGGCCGACTGGGATACGGCCTCCGGCGCACCCACGCGGCCCATCTGAACGAGCTGCTGCGCTGGAAGCCAGTGCGTTCCGTTGTTGGTGAGCTCAGCAAGGAAGCCATCGGTAGCTCGGTAGAAGACGTCGATAGCGCCAGAGCCGACCTGGACGACGCTGGGCACGCCGGTCGCGCCACCACCGAGATCGGTGCGCGTCCAGCCACCGCCTGCGCTGGACGACTGCTCGATCAGGTGATGCTCGGACGTGGTGTAGAAGACCTCCGTCGTGCCGGTCAGCGTGACGACGGCCGACGACGCCTGGGCGGTCCCGGTTGCAGTGCGAGCTTGCGGGGTGGGTGACGGTGAAGGCGAGGGTGAGGTAGGCGTCGGTGCTGGTGTCGGCGTCGGCTTGGGGGACGTGGGTGTCGGTGTCGGCTTGGGCGGGGTTGCCACTGGCAGGGTGACGTCCAGGTAGTCCTGGTCGATAACCATCCCGGCACCGCCGAAGCTCTGCGAGGCGTTCCCGCTGAACTGGTGCGCCCGGCGGCCACCCGTCCACTCGCCAGGCTTGTAATGACTGTCGTCCGTGTTGGCCTCGCCGTTCCACAGCGCGTCGAAGATCACGTCGGGCGTCGCCGGGCTGCCGCTTTCATAAGCCCGGGACAGGTCCGCGACGCCGGAGTCCGAGCCGACATAGACACCGGCGTCGTAGCCCAGCTTGTGCAGCTGCGTCGTCCAGGCCGCCAGGAACGCCAGAACGGCCCCTGACTCGCCCGGCTGGTAGGACTCCATGTCGTAGTACAGGGGAGTGGCCGGACCGAATCCGAGGTGCTGAGCCTGGGCCACGGCGTCGTCGGCATCGGCGGTGCCTTGCTGCGCCGGAGACGTCAGCTGGCCGAGCGCACCCTGCGGGCCCGCGTACATCGGGATGAACCGCCAGCCGGCCGCCGCTTGCTCAGCTACCCAGGCCGCCGTCAGGTTCGGCTGATCACAAGCGCGGTCCGCACCGCCGATGTAGATGCCGACGGCACGATAGGGCGAGTACCGCAGCCACGCTTGCATCGCACTGGAGCTCGGCGCTACGCACGTGTCGAAGCCGAGCCCGACGTCGTTCGCGACACTCGCGGGCAGGTCCGACTCCGCCGACGCATTCGCGAGCGCCGCGCTGCCTACGCGCGCAGCCGAGATGGTGAGCTCATGATCGGACCCGGCACGCCCGGCCGACACCACGGCCGTCAACCTCGGCGCGGCCAGGCCTGCGCTCGTCAGGATCTGGGTTATCTCCGCCGGGTCGGTGTCGAAGGTTGCGCTGACCGAGACGCCCGGCGCGCTGGCGGTGATCTGATTCGAGACCGGGTTCTCCACCGACTGCCGCCCGACATCGCGGGGCGCGGGCTCGATGACCATTGCCTCCGTGGTGCCGAGCAGCCAGCCGGGACAGTTCTCGTTGGCCGCCGGCTTTCCCAGGTACACGGCGTGCAAATCGAACCGGACGCAGGTCCGCGGTTGCTGAGCGAGGTTGATGACCGGCCAGGAGGCGGGCACCTCGAAGCGGTAGCCCGCGTACACGATCGCCCGCAGGGGCGGCGCGCTGGCAGCGTCCGCACGGGCGGCCGCGCATGAGAGCACGAGCAGCGAACCCACAGCGAGCAGGGCAGAGCGTCGCGCGCACCCGCGGGCCACGACCGGCCGACCCACCCAGCCCTCCACGCAACTCCGACCACCGACGACCCGTAACGAAGATCACGTTAGCCAGATTTGCCAGGCCAGCCCGCGCGACGCGCCGTGCGCGAGCAGGCTCTAACCGGCGGCAAGTGACCATCGGTCCGCCGCAAGGTCGTGGCAGAGCTCGTAGACGGCTGGCGGCACCGCCCGCACCGGGGTGGCTTCCACGCGCCAGCACTCGCGGCCGGCCATGACACCGGCCGCCGGGTCCGCGGGCAGCTGCCAACGGTCCCGGACGAAGATGACGATGTAAATACGGCCCCGCCAGACGAACCTGACCGGTCTGCCCTCGCGCTCCCAGACTTCGGCCGGCTCGCTGTCGATGCCGCTCATCGCGCCGCTCCGCTGGGACGGGCACCTGGCAGGTGCTGCACTCACCGCCCAGGGGAAGACAGGCAGAATTACTGCTTTCGAACATACATTCGCTCGGAGCCTGGCGCAAGCTATCGCTTGGATCGCCGCGCGCAAACCGACCCATGGCTGGGAGCGTCATGCGCCAACCCCAGGCTGACCGACGGCGCTTTACTGGATCGCGCTGTTGCGCCGGTGTTCTCAGCACCCACCGGACTCGCGCCCGCAGACTCGCGCCCGCGAACAGGGCCTGCCGGGCTCAATCCAGGCAGGCCCATCTCGCGGTGGACAACTCACCATCCGCCGCAGGGCAGCACCCTGGGCGCTCACTCGCGGCGGCCGCTTCGGCACGCTAGATACCTGGTTTGCGTGACACAAGGACAGGTTGAGAGTGCGGCCCGCCCTGTACCAGCGCAAACGCGGCGGGATTTATCAGCCCGCAACAGCGTCCAGCAGCTTCTTGCGCTGCTGGTCGCCAAGCCCGCCTACCCGGCGGTTGTCGTCGATGCCGGCCTCTTCCATGACCGCAGCAGCCTTCGCCGGCCCGTAGCCCGGCATGGCCTTGATGACCTGGGCAACCTTGGTCTTCTTGGTGACATCGTCGTGCTTGGCGAGCACCTGGGCGATGCTGAGCTTCCCGGACTTCACCGACGCCAGCAGTTCGCTGCGCTTCTTGCGCGCGGCCTGCGCCTTGGCCAGCGCCTCGGCGCGCTGCTCCGGGGTAAGGGTTGGCAGAGCCATGTCACTCCTTCGGTCGAGTTGATCAACTGTCCCACAGGGCCCGCTTCAGCTGCGGTAGCTGTGGTCGTGTCGCAGCTCAGATGGCATCTTCCCAGGTCAGCGCTCGTTATGCGGGATGTACACGCAGTCGCGTCCAGACTTCCCTGCGGCCTTTCGGGACTTATCGGCATGTAGTGCGTCGCCGCCTTGCCTGTTGGCGGTGGAACCTGTTCTACTTCTGGCCGGACCTGGCCGCGGCAGACGTCAGGGAGTGGTCGATGGCGACGCAGGCGTGCACCGCACGGGACCTGGCACGGAGGTCCCAGGCGGCGGTCCGGGCCAAAGACCGGGCGGCGTGGCTAGCCCTGTTCGCACCCGACGCCGTCGTGCAGGACCCTGTGGGCCCGTCGCCCTTCGACACGGCAGGAGCCGGGCATCGCGGCACTGCCGCCATCGCGGCTTTCTACGACGCGGTCATCGCGCCGAACGAGCTGATCACGTTCGAGATCGAGAGCTCCTACCTGTGTGGCAACGAGGTCGCCGACGTCGGCGTGATCCGCACGGTCCTGCCGGGCGGCAAGCACGCCGCGATTGTCCGCGGTGTCTATACCTATCGCTGCAACGAGGCTGGCCAGATTGCGGCGCTGCGCGCCTACTGGGAGTTCGATAACGCCGAACTGGTCAGCGTCTGACGGCACCCGACTGGACGCTTGCCGACCAGCAAGTAACCTTCTAAGGCCGCCGTTAACTGTCGGCCACCCGTCGGGCGAGACCACCCGGCGTTCGCAGGAATGACCGGAGCTTGCTTTGCGCATCGGGCAGATCGCCATCGACCTGGACCCGCTGCGCGCCAATAGGGACTACCGCCGTCTGTTTACCGGCCGTTTCGTCTCCATGGCGGGTAACGCGGTCGCGACCACCGCGGCGAACTGGCAGGTCTACGGCCTCACGCACAGTTCGCTGGACGTGGGTCTGCTGACTCTCGCCTCCGGAGCCGGCATGTTCGTCGGGCTGCTGAACGGCGGGATGCTCGCCGACCGGCACGACCGGCGCACGGTGCTTATGCTAGTCCAGCTGCCGCAGGCGGTGCTCGCGGCTCTTCTCATGGTCAATAGCCTGCTCAGCCATCCCGCCCTATGGCCGCTCTACGTCATCACGTTCAGCATCGGCCTGTGCTCTGGGCTCAGCTCGCCCGCCTCAACCGCGGCGACCCCCGCGCTGGTTGGCGACGCGAAGCTGCCGGCCGCGGCGGCACTCAACGCGACCGCCAGCCAACTCGGGCAGCTCGGCGGACCGGCCATAGCGGGGTTGCTGATCGCGGGCCCCGGAGTGGCGACGTGTTACGCGATCGACGCGTTCTGCTTCGCGGTGTTCGGGCTGGCGATGATCGGGCTGCGGCCCATGCCGCCGGTCACCCGAGCTCAGCGGCCCGGCCTGCGATCGCTGGCCGAGGGCTTCCGATACGTGCGGCACAGCGGAGTCGTCGGCGGCATGCTGCTGGTGGACACCAACGCGATGCTCTTCGGCATGCCGCAGGCTCTGTTCCCGGCGCTTGCGAGCACGCATTTCCACGGCGGCTCGACGACGTTTGGCCTGCTGACCGCTGCGCCCGGTCTGGGTGCCATGATCGGTGCGGCCACCAGCGGCTGGACCGGCCGGGTCCGCCGGCCGGGGGTTGTGGTCATCGGAGCCGGGATCGTCTGGGGCAGCGCCATCGCGCTGTTCGGCATCGTGGATAGCCTGCCGTTGGCGCTGTTCTTCCTGGCGCTGGCTGGCATGGGCGACCTCATCTCAGAGGTGCTCCGTAACGCGCTCCTGCAGCGTTACACGCCGGATGAATTGCGCGGCCGGGTCTCCAGCCTGTACCTGGCTCAGGTCACTGGCGCCCCGGCGCTCGGCAACGTCGAGGCGGGCGGCGTCGCCCGGCTCATCTCCCCGGCATTCTCGGTGGTGAGCGGCGGCCTCGCGTGCGTGGCCGGGGCGCTCGTGCTTGGTGCAGCGATCCCAGCGCTGCGCCACGCGAAGCTGGCCGGCTCGGTGAGTGAATCCGCGACCAAGTCGCCGCAGGAGTCCACCGCCTAGCGCATGCGTCAGCGCCCGACGCCAATACCTCGTCGGCTTACGCTGCCGCCGGACTGCTCCGCACAGCTGTGCCCAGTGCGCGGCGTGTCCAGTGTGTGACCTGAGTCGGGCACAATGTGCGCTAGAGCGCCTGTAGCTCAGTCGGATAGAGCAGCTGCCTTCTAAGCAGCCGGTCGGGGGTTCGAGTCCCTCCAGGCGCGCAAGACTTCCCCGCAGGTCAGCGGCACAGAGCGCTCTTGCGAACCAGACGACTAGTGCCCGGAATGCCGGTCTCATGCCACGCACATGCCACGGCTTCATTTTTCACCAAGATCATTCATGACTCGCTGCGCGATGGCGTCGGCGAGCGCGCGCTGGCGGTCAGGTGTCGAGTGAAGGTAGATCAGGGCGGCCCGGCTGCTCGCATGGCCCATGCGTTCCATGAGCTCGCGGAGGTTAGCGCCGGCCTCAGCGAC
>JASHOE010000263.1 GCA_030041275.1 Streptosporangiaceae bacterium | reverse complement strand
CAGCACCCGGCCCGCCGCCGCCGCGGCGATGGCATGGGCGCGGCGACTGGCCGCCCGCCCCGCGGTCGCTCAGGCGCTGGCCGCCGGCGCCATCTCACCGTCTTTCGCCCGCCGAATCTGCGACTGGGCCGGCGACCTGCCCGCCGGGGTGCAGGCCGCGGCCGAGGACATCCTCACCCAGGCCGCCGTCGGCGGCGCTGCCCTGGCTGACCTCGCCGCCCTGGCCGCAGAGATCGCCGCTCGCACCGCCGGCCCCGATAGCGACGACGACGCTGAGGAACGCCGGTTCGGCCAGCGGCACCTATTTCTGGACGAGCACTTCGGCGGTCACGCCCGGCTTGACGCCAACCTCACCCCGGCCGCCGCCGCCGCGGTCCGCGCCGTGATCGACAGCCTCAACCAGCGCGCCGGCCCGGAAGACCTGCGGTCGAAGGCGCACCGCGACCACGACGCCCTCGAGGAAGCATGCCGGCTCCTGCTGGCCGCCCGCTGCCTGCCCGAACGCGAGGGCCAGCCGGTCCAGATCCAGCTGAACATGACCCTGTCCCAGCTCGCGGGCAAGGCCGAAGGCGACCCGGCGCTGGCCGCCGAACTCGCCACCCGCGGCGCTCCCGCGCCACCCGGCGCCGACTGCGACGCCCAGCTCATCCCCGTCGTCACCGGAACCATCGACCATGACATCCTCACCGGCCTGGGGAGCCGCTACCTGAACCCAGACCGGGATGCGCCAGACAGTGCCACCTTCGCCGGCTTCGCCACGGATTCTGTTAACCCCGCACCCGCAGGTGACCGCATGCCATCCAGCCCGGGCAGCCGCGACCGCAGCTGGAGCGGCCTCGCAGGCGGCCAGTCTGGTGGCACCAGCCTTGGTCAAGTCGGCCGCGGTGCCAGCATCGCTCCCGGCAGCGACGTGCAGCCCGTCACGCCGATCACCGATGAAACGCTGTGGCGCGCTCGCCGCGCCGCGGCCGGGATGACCATCACCGACGCGCTCCGCCTGCTATCCGGCCCGGGCGGCCTGGCCGCGGCCCTTCGGTGCCAGCTCGCTGGACCGGCCAGCGCGATCAGCCTGCCGCTGGACGTCGGCGCTGCCACAGAGACAATCCCTGCTGGCATCCGCCGCGCCGTAACCCGCCGGGACTGGCACTGCCGCTTCCCCGGCTGCGACGCCCCAGCAGTCCGCTGCCACGTCCACCATGTGCGGCCGCGTGCCGACGGTGGCGAGACATCAGTAGCGAACTGCTGCCTGCTGTGTACGTTCCATCACCTGATCGCCGTCCACCGATGGGGTTGGCAGGTCACCCTTAACCCCGATGGCACAACCACAGCCACTAGTCCGGATGGCAAACGCACATTCCACGGCCACGCAGCACCTACCGCAGCCTGATGTGGCCGACTCGCGTGCAGCGCGAGCTCGGGTAGCTGGTCGTAGGATCCGAGATGCCTGCGCAGATAACGGTCGATCGCCGCCGAGGCCAAAGGGAGACCGCGATGCCACTGAAATGCAACGGCTACATGACGCTTCTGTTCGTCAGGGACATCAAGCGCTCACGCGACTTCTACGAGAACGTTCTGGGCTTGGAGTTCGAGCATGGCAACGACAACTCCGCCAGCTTCATCCTTGGCTCGGACGGCCTGTTGCTTCTCGACAAGGGGGGCGCTGACGACCTGCTTAGTCCCGCGGCCGTCGAGCACGACGCCGCGCGCGGCGCCAACTCTGTGATCGTCACCTCGGTGGAAGACGTGGACGCGCTGTACTTCGAACTGCGCGCAAAGGGCGTCGAGTTCATCCGTGCCCCCGAAGATCGCTGGTGGGGGAAGCGTTGTGCACACTTCAAGGACCCCGACGGCCACATGTGGGAGATTCACTCGGACAAGGGCTAATCGCCAGGATGGCGCATGGCATGGTGGCTGCAAGCCTAGGCGGCGACCAAATGACCTGCAGTTGGCACAACCGCCACCAGCTATCCGCGAAGCCTACGCACTCGCTACCCGCCTTGTTCCGGCTCGTACTTGGCTCGATCAGGGTCTCGGGCGTCGGTGCCAGCAGTCGGCCCGGTAGCTGGTTCATCCTGGAAGCCGTGCTCGCAATAGGGCTACTGCGCGAAGGTCTTCAGCCGACAGCGGTGCTTCACCCCTGGCCGCACCGTAATCGGAACGAGAAATTCGCGCGGAAGGCGCGCGAGCAGCGTCTTTAGCCAGACCGGCTAGTGAGTACTGCCTCGATCCGCAAGCCCACGCCAACTATCGCCAGCACGACAGGTACGCCGATCGCCCACTGATACGTGTCGTTGCTGATCAGGGCTACGAGGACCGCTACGACGATCAAGACGCTACCGAGGACCCTCGTCACACTCTTGGCGCGGCTGGCTTGGTCCACTCAAGCCTCCTACTGGCAGTTGTCCAGGCCAACAAGCCTGACCAGCGCGCGCAACGGTGTCAAGACGGCACGTAAGACAGCGATAGACGGCAAATAACCGCGGATGAGGGCGAAGTGGCCCCACCGGCCGATCTTCCTTGTTTGACACCGCGGTACCACGGCACATAGCATCGCGATGCGATACTGCTACTGACGAGTAGCTTCAGAAGGGCCAGTCATATCCCCCCCGTGACTGGCCCTTCTTCATGATCAGGCCTGGTCACCCCCCATCGGGCCTTGTCCCAAGGGCCCTTAGCCACCGCGCAGCGGTGGCCAGTGCCGCATGATGGGGCCGTCGCTGCTGCGGCCGCAGCCGCGTGATGGGGCCGTCGCTGCTGCGGATCAGTTATCGGCCGGGCCGGACAGGGGGAGCCGCACCAGGAAGTGCGTGTCGCCCGGCACCGACTGCACCCACAGCTCACCGTGGTGCCGGGTAACGACGATGCGGAAACAGATGTCGAGCCCGAGCCCGGTACCCTGACCGACCGGCTTGGTTGTGAAGAAGGGCTCGAAGATCCGTTGCTGCAACTCTTCCGGTACGCCGGGACCGGTGTCGCCTACGTCGACGAGCAGCCTGTCGCGATCGAGCGCGGTCCGAATCGTCAGAGTCCCTGATGCGCTCATCGCAGATACGGCGTTATCGATGAGGTTCGTCCAGACCTGGTTGAGCTCGCCGGGGAAGCACGGGATCCGCGGCAGGTCGTGGCCGTAGTCCTTCACCACCGTGATGCCGTCGCCGATTTTGCCAGCGAGCATCGCCAGTGTGCTGTCGAGCAGTTCATGAACGTCGACTACCTGGTATGGCGCCCGGTCGAGTTGCGAGTACTGCCGGGCCGCGCCCACCAGGGCGGAAATCCGCGCGATCGAGTCGGTGATCTCGGTCAGGAGCAGCTCGGTCTCGACGCTGTCCGCCAGGAAGCGCAGGCTGTGGTCGAGCGTCGTCGCCGCGCCAGCCCCCGCTGCGCTGTCGGCGTCCGCTGGCCCGGCTGCGGCGGCTAGCTCGCTAAGCTCGCTGGTTCCCAGACCGGCTTGCACGAGCGCCGGCGCGAGCTCCCAGCCGCGCGCGATGTCATGGTCATCGAGCCAGTCCGTGACCGCATCCTCAAGGTCGGCCGCCTCCAGGGGTCCGGGTGCGGCGCGCTGGCCGCCTGCAACCTTGGCCTCATCGAGCAGCTTTACCAGCAGCTGCAGCACGGGATCGTCGTGTTTCCCGCCTGCGATGGTCGGCAGCTTGTGCCGCAGCTTGACGACGCGCTCTCGCAGGCCGGCGGCCGCGCGCACGGCGGCAGCGGCAGGGTTGTTCAGCTCATGGGTCAGGCCAGCCGTCAAAGACCCGAGCGCCAGCAGCCGCTCCCGCTGTCCGATCACCTCCTGGACGTTCTTGATCCCGAAGAACAGCCCTTCGAGCAGGTGCACGGCCATGGGGAACCAGTCGTCCATGAGCTCGGCAAAATGCTCGGCATCGATCACGAAGAACCGGGATGGCTCAGTGACCCGCATCGTGTTGTTGTAAACCTGCGGAACCCGATCGCCCAGGTAGGCCATGAACGCGCCGCCGTAGACTCCGGCGTTTGTCGTCCTGGTGACCTCGATCTCGTCCGCGCCGATCCGCCGGGTCAGCGCGACGCCGCCGGACAGCAGCACGACGAAGCGAGTTGCCGGGTCGCCCTCGGCGTAGACAACGCCCTGCTCAACGACTTCGACCCGGCCGTGCTGGCACAGCCAGTCGAGCTGCTCGTCGGTCAGCTTCTCGAACAGGAACAGCGTGCGAAGCTCGCCGATGGTGCACGTCGCCGGGACGGCCGCGCCACCTTCGGACTGAGTCGTTGTCGAGCTCACAGCTTCTCCAGGTACCGGTGCACCAGCATCACGGCCATCGCGCCCTCTCCGACTGCAGACGCCACTCGTTTCGCGGATTCGGCTCGGACGTCGCCGGCCACAAAGATGCCAGGGACATTGCTCTCGAGGTGATACGGCGCCCGATCCAGCGGCCACCCGGCCGGCATCGCGCCGTCGGCGAGGAGATCGGGGCCGGCCAGCAGGAAGCCGTGGTCGTCTCGGGTCAGCACTCCGTCCAGCCACTCGGTGAGCGGAGCAGCGCCGATGAAGACGAACAGGTACTGCGCGTCAACCGTCTGCGTTTCCCCCGTGTTGGCGTCCCGCAGCGTCAGCTCCTCTAGATGGTCAGTGCCGTGCGCCTCGACGACCTCGGTGCAGGTGCGGACGGTGATGTTCGGCATGCTATTGACCTGGTCGATGAGGTAGTGCGACATCGACTTCGTCAGCGACGGGCCGCGCACCAAGATGGTCACCGATTTTGCGTGCTTGGCGAGGTACACGGCGGCCTGACCGGCGGAATTCGCCCCGCCCACGATGAAGATATCCTGACCAGTGCAACTCGTTGCCTCGGTCAGCGCCGAGCCGTAGTAGACGCCGCGGCCAGTCAGATCGGTCAGCCCGGCTCCCGTGAGCTGCCGGTACGTAACGCCGGTCGACAAGATCACGGTGTGCGCCGCGATCGCCGTGCCGTCGGCAAACCGGACAACGCGCGCCGCGCCCTTGACATCGATGCCGACGACCTCGCGCGTGGTGAGGATCTCTGCGCCGAACTTGGTCGCCTGCTGCCTAGCTCGGGTGGTCAGCTGAGCGCCGGACACTCCGTTAGGAAAGCCCAGATAGTTCTCGATCCGGGAGCTCTGACCGGCCTGGCCACCGGTTGCGGTGCGTTCCACCAGCACGGTCCGCAGGCCCTCGGACGCCCCATACAGGGCCGCGCCCAGCCCGGCCGGACCACCGCCGATGACGATCAGGTCATAGAACTTCGCCGATGGGGTAGTCGCGAGCCCTACCCGGCTGGCCAGCTCGGCGTCGGACGGCTCGATGAGCGATCCGCCGTCTGGCGTGATCACGACGGGGAGCGTCTGGCCGTCCGCCCCAGCTGCATCGAGCAGCCGCCGGCCCTCCGGCTCGTCGCTGCTGTACCAGCGATACGGCACCTGATTGCGCGCGAGGAACTCGCGTACCTCGGACGACCGCGCAGACCACCGGTGACCGATCAGCTTGGTCTCCGGCACCGGCCGGTGGTCGGACGACAGCCACGATGCCAGCAAGTCGTCGATGACCGGGTAGAGCTTCTCCTCCGGCGGGTCCCAGGGCTTGAGCAGGTAGTAGTCCAGGTCCACGACGTTGATCGCGTCGATCGCGGCGTCGGTGTCCGCGTACGCGGTCAGCAGCACCCGCCGGGCATACGGGTAGATGTCCATCGCCCGCTCGAGGAACTCGATGCCGGTCAGCCCGGGCATCCGGTAGTCCGCGAGAATGACCGCGACTTCATCACCGCGCAGCTTCATCTGCCGCAGGGCGTCGAGGGCTACCTCGCCCGACTCGGCGCGGACGATGCGGTTCCGCTCGCCGTACCGTCTGCGTAGGTCACGGGCGACGGCGCGGGAAACGCCCGGATCATCGTCCACGGTGA
>JASHOE010000262.1 GCA_030041275.1 Streptosporangiaceae bacterium | reverse complement strand
GCCCGCAGGTGCCGCGCTCAGCCGCGCCGGCGGCCACCGCCGAGCCGGGCGTGGTCGCGACAGTCTCCGCTCACCCAGTCCCCAGGGTCCTGCTGCATCCCAGAGTAACCCTCGGCAGCCGGATCGCCATGAGCGTCACCATGGCGCTGATGCTCGTGCTCATGATCTGAGGGGTTTCAGCGCGCCTCGGATCGTGGGAAAGCGGACCGGGCGTCGTTCCGGATCTTGAGTTTGCCGTTCCGCATGACGCCGAGCCGCTGGGCTCGGCGCGCTACCGAACTGTCGTGCGTGACCAGCACCATCGTCAGATGCTGGTCGCGCCAGAGTTCCTCGAGCAGCCCGATGATGTCGTCCCTGGTGTCCTCGTCCAGGTATCCGGTCGGCTCGTCGGCCAGCAGCACCTTCGGATCCTTCACAAGTGCCCTGGCGATCGCGACTCGCTGCTGCTGACCGCCAGACAGTTCTGATGGCAGGTGTTTCGCCCTATCGGCCAGACCGACGGCGGCGAGTGCCTGAGAAGCCCGCTCCCTCCGATCGGCGGCGCTCACGCGCAGCGGCACCAGGGCGACCTCCACGTTCTCCTGCGCGCTGAGCGTCGGCACCAGATTGAACGCCTGGAAGATGAACCCGATGGATCTCGCCCTGATCCGAGTGATGTCGGCCTCGCGCAGCATGGCCAGATCTGGCCCGCCGTCAGCACCGAACCGGATGCGGCCCGGCGTCTGCGATGGACGACACAGCAGTGGTCCAGCGGGAAACCTCGTCACCGCGGCTGCGATGTCCGCCGATGGTTCCTCCCGGCCATGGCCACAGCCGCATCCCATTGTCCCCCCATCGCTGTCCTTCCAGGCCCCGGTGCTGCGCGGACGCCCTTTTCTTGGCGAGTGAGCCAGGGCTGCCGGCCGTCGCCGAGCGCCGTTCCCGCTGCGGATCCGCAGGCGATCATCTAGAGGCCATTGCCGCCCGACATCTGCCAGCCGGCGGGTCTTCTTCGCCAGGCTCCTCGAGGAGCAAGCCCGGCTCCTGGTGTGTTGCCTCCCCTGCCCAGGTCTTCGTGGCCCTGTGCTCACGGAAAAGCACCCTCGTTGGGCTGAGGCGGGTTGACAGCGGCACGGTGGCAGCTGTTAGGGTGCTGTGCTGAGTTAGGTAAGGCTAACCTAACTTTTACCAAGCCGACCGTGCCAGCTGACTAGCAGGAGGACGACGGGGTGCTGCCGACATTCGTCATCGGCCTGCGTGAGGGCCTCGAGGCAGCACTGATCGTCGGGATCATCGCCGCTTTCCTTGGTCAGCAGGCTCGTCGTGACGCACTGCGACAAGTCTGGCTCGGCACCGCTGCCGCCATGGTGATCTGCATCGGCGTTGCGATCGCACTGCAACTGATCTCTTCTCACCTGCCACAGCGGCAGCAAGAAGGACTAGAGACGGTCGTCGGCGCGCTGGCTGTCGGCATGGTCACTTACATGATCATCTTCATGCGGCGCCATGCCAGGGACCTCAAGGGCGACCTGCAGGGCGCCGCGGCGTCGGCACTGGCCATCGGGTCGAGCCGGGCACTGGTCGTGATGGCGTTCCTGGCAGTGCTGCGTGAGGGCTTCGAGACCGCCGTGTTCCTGCTCGCGACATTCCATGCCTCCGGCGACGCGACAACATCGTGGCTGGGGGCGGTCATCGGGATTCTGCTCGCCGCGGCCGTCGGGTACGGCATCTACCGCGGCGGGATCCGGCTGAACATGGCTCGGTTCTTCCGCATCACTGGCCTGGTGCTTGTTGTCGTGGCCGCGGGCCTGGTGATGACGGCATTCCACACGGCCAACGAGGCGGGTTGGCTGTCGGTCGGCCAGGGCCAGGCACTCGACCTGTCCTGGCTGGTCCGGCCCGGCACGCCGGTCTCCTCGCTGCTCACCGGCGTGCTGGGCATCCAGCCCTATCCGGTGTGGCTCGAGGTCGTCGCCTGGCTCGGCTATCTCGTGCCGATGCTGGTGATCGTTGCCTGGCCGGCTCGTCAGCACCTCCGCGTCGGAACCGCCGCAGCTCATCCGGCACACCAAGAGAGCTAAGGAGCAGAAGTCGGTGACTAAGGCCAGCGACCCGAGGGGGCAGCGCACGGATGCGACGCCTCATCCCCTGCGCGCAGCACTATGGCGTTCGGCCGCAGCCCGGAGCTTCACGATGGCGGCCGCGGTCACCGCAGTCGCCGTCGTCGCGGCGGCCTGCTCCGGCTCGCCCCGATCTGCGCAAAGAGCATCGGGCACAGGCAAGACCACGACGGTAACGATCGACCTGACGCCTCAGGGCTGCACGCCAAGCCCAGCCAGCATCTCCGCGGGCGAGGCCGACTTCACCGTGACCAACAAGAACGCCAGCGCGGTGTCGGAAGCGGAGCTGCGCACCTCCGACCTGTCGAAGATTCTCGGCGAGCAGGAGAACCTCACGCCAGGCCTGTCGGGCGGCTTCGCCCTCGACCTGCAGCCCGGTCGCTACACGATCAACTGCCCCGGCGCGAAGCAGCAACACTGGACGTTCACGGTCACCGGCAAGCAGACAGGGTCGTCCTGGCAGTCCAACCCGCAGCTGTCCGCTGCGGTCGCGTCCTACGGCAGCTACGTCGAGCTAAACACCGCAGCTCTGGTCGTCCACACGCAGACGTTCTGCCAGGCGATCGACGCCGGGAACCTCAGCCAGGCAGAGGTGCTCTACCCGCAGGCCCGCATCTACTACGAGCGGATCGAACCAGTCGCCGAGATCTGGGGCAGCCTCGACACCGACATCGACGGCCGCTGGGAGAACCCGGTCACCGTGCCGTCGCAGTTCATCGGCTTCCACAAGATCGAGCAACTGCTCTGGGAGGACAACACGCTCACCGGAACGCCGCAACTCTGCGCGGGTCTGGTGAAGAACGAGCAGCAGCTGCTCACCCTGGTCCGCAGCGCACAGTACAACCCACTCGAGATGGCCAGCGGCGCAACCGACCTGATCAACGAGGCCGCCACGTCGAAGATCACCGGCGAGGAGGAGCGCTACTCCAACACCGACCTGCCCGTCTTCCAGGCCAACGTGGACGGCGCCATGGAGGTCGTCTCGCTGCTGCAGCCCTATCTGAATAGCAAGGACCCAGGCCTGCTCGCGCAGATCTACCAGCGCGACAACGCGGTCGCGGCGCAACTGGTGAAGTACAAGGCAAGCCCTGGCTATGACGACACGGGCTACGTCGAATACTCCACGGTCCTGGACTCGCAGCGCCGTCAGCTGTCGGCTGCCGTGAACGCACTCGCGGAGTCGCTGTCCAAGCTGTCAGTCCAGGTCAGCGGCTGACCGGTGACCGCTCACGACGGAAGCCGCCCTCGCGCCCCAGGCCCGGTCCCGCGCCCGCCAACGCAGCGGTATCGAGGTGCGACCAGCGATGGCTGAGGCTCCCGGCCGTCCGGAGCCCGGCGGAGCCGGAGAGGCCGCGATGTCCCGGCGCCGGATGCTGGCCGGAGCCGGTGCCGCCGGAACGGGGCTGGTAGCTGGCGGCCTCGGCGGATACTTCGGCCGCGGCGCAGCAGAGCGCCCACGCAGCCCGGCAGCCGGGATAGCTGGCGACAGCACGTCGACTGTGTCGTTCTACGGGGAGCACCAGGCCGGAATCGCCACCCCGGCCCAGGATCGGCTCGCATTCGGCTCGCTGAACGTCGTCGCGGGTGCAACGCGAAGCGACCTGCGCGAGCTGCTGCGGCAGTGGACGACAGCGGCGGCCCGGATGACCGCCGGGAAACTAGTCGGCGACGTGACCACGCCCTACGCGCCACCCGTCGACACCGGCGAGGCGGTGGGCTCGCCCGTGTCGAGGCTGACCATCACCATCGGCTTCGGCCCCGCGCTCTTCGACGGGAGGTTCGGCCTGGCCACCCGCAAGCCCGCTGCCCTGGCACAACTTCCCCCGCTGCCCAACGAGGATCTCGACCCCGACTATGCCGGCGGCGACCTGTGCATCCAGGCCTGCTCCGACGACCCGCTCGTGGCCTTTCACGCCGTCCGCAACCTGGCGCGCATCGGCATGGGCATCGTCGAGCACAACTGGATGGAACTCGGCTTCGGCCGCACCTCCACCACGGCCACCAGCCAGCAGACGCCCCGCAACCTGCTCGGCTTCAAAGACGGCACCCGCAACATCAGGGCCGAGCAGACCAGCCTCATGAACGACTACGTCTGGGTCGGTCGTGAAACCGATCAGCCCTGGCTGCGCGGCGGCAGCTACCTGGTCGCGCGCAAGATCCGCATCTTCGTCGAGAGCTGGGACCGCGACTACCTGCAAGATCAGGAGCACGTCATCGGGCGCGCGAAGATATCCGGCGCACCGCTGTCGGGCGGCACCGAATTCACCGCCCCGGACTTCAGAGCAACCGGACCCGGCGGGCAGCCCGCCATCCCAGGTGACGCGCACATCCGGCTGGCCAGCTTCGAGCACAACAACGGAACGCGCATCCTGCGTCGCGGCTACTCCTTCACCGACGGCATCGACCCGCAAGCCGGAACCCTGCTCGGCGGACTGTTGTTCATCGCCTTCATGAAGAGTCCCGCCCAGTTCGTCCGGCTCCAGACCGCTCTCGCCGCCGACGCCCTGAACGAATACACCCAGCACACCGGCAGCGCCGTGTTCGCCTGCCCGCCCGGCCTGCGTCCCGGCCAGCAGTTCGGGGACGCCCTGTTCAGCTGACGCCGCCCAGCAGCAGCGCGAAGCGCTGCGAGATCGCCGCTCGACGCGGAGCCGAGATGGCGAACATCCGATCAGCCGTGGTTTCGTGCGACCCTTTGGGATTAGCCGGGGACCACACGCTATTACAGCAAGTGAACAACGTCGAGACGAACATGCCAGCACTGCGTTCGGCGCTGACCGTGGCAGTTCGGGTGGGGCGGGTCAATGGGCTGCCGCGGTCTGGGACGGGGCGGTGCTGAAGGTTCCGAGGAACTGGTTGCGGAAGGCGCTCATTGGCTCGACCGGAGCGTTGCGGCCGGGCAGCAGCCCGTCTTGCCAGTGCCAGGAGGCGATCTGCCGGAAGACGGACGGGTCCCTGGCGACGATCGCGATCGGCACTGCGTGGCTGGCCCCCGGGCTGGTGACGGGGCCGGCGGGCTGGTGGTCGCCCATGAAGATGAGCACGAGGTTGGGATCGTTGAGCTCGGTGACCCACGAGGTGAGGGCCTGCAGTGAGTACTTGATCGACGTGCCGTAGGCAGGACGCACCAGGTTGGCCTTGCCGTAGATACTGAGCGGGGACGCGCCGCGCGCGGGCATCGGGTCGAATATCGAGCCGTTGCCGACCTTGGTCCAGGGGACCATGGTCGGCAGCGGAGTCCAGGGAGAGTGGGAGGAGACCGTGTCGATCTCGGCCATCACGGGCTTATGACCGGGGCCGAGCTCGAGTCGCTGGAACTCGGCATAGGTGTACTGGTCGGGCATCGAGGCGTAGCTGAAGCTCGGGCCCTGGTAGCCGACGTTGTACCGGTTGTAGACCTGCGCGTAGTGGTAGAAGGTCGTGCCGGGCACCCAGGTGATGTTGTCAGACGGGTCGTCGCTGACGGTGTGCCAGCCTGCCTTGGCGAAGGCGTCGCTGAGGGTGAACCGGCTGCTGGCGACAAGCTGGGCATACCGCGGCCTGCTGTTAACCCACAGCCCGGACTGCAGGGTGGAGTGGGCGAGCTGGCTGATACCGCCGAAGGTCGGGGAGGTGAGCCAGGCGCTCTGCGTGGACCAGCCGGCCCGGGCCAGGGAGGCGGTGCTGCGGCGCAGCAGGGCGTCGACGCCGGGGGCGATGCTCGAATCCTGGACGGCGACCTGCCCGTAGCTCTCGATGAAGACGAAAATGACGTCCTTGCCGCGCAGGCCGGTGAGGAGATCCGAGGCGGGGACGCTGGCCTGGGGGTCGGAACTGCTGATGTCCTGTGCGAACACGGCGTGGTCGTTGAGCGCCGCCTGGGTGGCACGGACCTGCGCGACGGCCAGCCCGGTGGCGCTGGCCGAGGCGACCGGGAAACCCGGCACGAGCTGCAGCGACAGGCCCGCGCACAGCCCCCAGATCACGGTGACGGCGGCGAGGCCGCGGGCCGCGCCGCGGCGATGCCGGGCAGCCACCGTGCTGACGCGAATCGCTGACCCGGTGATCGCGGCCACCAGCAGGAGGAGACCGAGCGCGAGCGCTCCGAACAGAACGTCTGTTCCCTTCGGGCCGATCGAATCGCGGACCACGCCGATGGCCGGGGGGATGCTGCCCCAGTCGTACACCGGGTTGAACGCCCGATCGACGAACTCGAAGAAAGCCATGTTGAGAATCTTGGCGAAGGTGAGCACGCCCAGCAGGAAGCCGGCGAGGCCGGCCACGATCCGCCGCGGCAGTGGCGGCAGCACCAGCCCGATGGCGACCAGGACCAGCCCCTCCAGCGGGATGCGCACAAAGACGGCGGGGGTAAGCTGCCAGGCCTTCTCGGGCGCGAGCAGGACACCCCACAACAACACAACCGCAAACACGGTGCTAGCCAGCCCCACCGCCCGCCGAGTGCGCGGGCCGGCGCCGGTGCGGTAGAGCCAGATGACGTCGCGGCCGAACGACTCCGCCAGCAGCAGCAACGCGACGGCAACGACAATCATCCCGGTGAGCAGATCGAGCACCCCGGATACGGCGACGGTGAGCACGATGCCCTGGACCGCGGCCACGACCTTGCGCCAGTACCGGGGTGGCAACGGCGCGGCCAGCCACGGGATCAGCCAGCCAGCCAGCAGCAGCGCGTAGCGGGCGGCGCCGATGATCAGCACCCAGCTGCCATAGTTCCGGGACACGGCGATGCTCAGCAGCAGGATGAGGAAGGCATCGACCTCGCCGTCGATGCGGCCGCCCAGCGGGGTGGCGGTGCCCGTCCGGCGCGCCACCTGCCCGTCCACCGCGTCGAGGACCAGCGCGATGGCGGCCAGGGTGACCAGCGCGGTGATCGGCACCGGCCGGCTGAACGAGTCGGCAACCAAACCCGCGACGCCGGCACACAATACCGCCCGGGTCAGCGTGACCCAGTCCGCCGGGAATATCGCCGGCCGGTCGCTCCGCAGGCGGGCGGTGGCGATCAGCGCCGCCGCCGCCGCGCCCGTCGCCAGTCCCGCTATCCAGCCGGCCACGCCCAGACTAACCGTCGTGGACACGACGCCGAGCAACGCGGCTGTCGCCGGCAACCCCACAATCGCCGCCAGCCGAATCGTGGCCGGCGCGCCGTCAGCTACCGGGCTCTCCGGCGCGGCTTCTACGTCCTCCGGGCCAATAGCACGCACCGCGCCTCCATCTGCTTAGCCGTCTGCAGCACCACCCCGACCGTGTCAACGAGGCCGCGATCACGCTGGTTCACCGCAACCGGCCGGGCGCCGCGGCGCTGTCGCCGCAGTTGAACGATGTCGAGTCAGCCGCGAGCCAGAAAGCCGCCAGCAAGCCAGGTCTCAGCCTGGCGCATAAATCGAGTACGGCGCACGTGACTATTGTCGACGGACGGCAGGTGAAAGCTAACCCCGGAGCGGTCTTGCCGCCAATGGGTCAGGCTTCACCTGCCGTTGACAACTATCTCGACGATCTAGGCGCCGCTGGAAATTCGTCCCGCCTGCAGGATAGGAGACGACCATAGTGTCGCTGCAGTTCGTTCCCGCATTTGAGAGCAAGCAGGGGTGTGCTGGCCGCGCTGCTGACACTCGGCCGACGGTGGTGAATCCGGCTGGCTGGATGCCTTCGAGATCCCGGCCGGGCGCATCCCGGCCTACAAGAACGTGAAGCTCGTGGAGGTGCGGGCAGTTTGCCTTGGCAGACGGCGTGCTGTACGAGCGCTTGTCAGCATCAACTCAGGGCGCCCCTTGAGCTCACAGCGACTGGTTCCAGCGTGCGTCATCAAGGAAGCGACTACTGGCCACGAGCGCTGCACGCGAATGTTCTGGCAGTCTGGGCTGTGGCAACCTCGTGGCCGGCGGCCCGCTTGATCAGCCGGGGTAGACGGGACGATCACTATGCGGAAAGGAACGCTGGCCGCTGCCGTGGGAGTCCTAGCGGCGGTCTGCTCGGCCTGTTCTGGGTCGTCCCACGGCTCTGCCATCGGGCCCGCCGGGCCGGCCACCGGCGGTCCGTCTCGGTCCGGGTCGTCGGCTACCGCGCCCGCCATCCCGGAGCCGCAGATCCCCGCCTCCGGTGCCAGCTGGACCGGCTACCA
>JASHOE010000261.1 GCA_030041275.1 Streptosporangiaceae bacterium | reverse complement strand
TTCGGCGAGACGTTCGCGCGAAGCGCGGTGGCCGCCGGGCTGGCCGAGACGACCGGGGACGGCAAGGTCACCTTGTTTTCCAGGCCGCAAGCGGGGTCATCCGATGCGGATAATCTCAGCCCGCTAGCCGGCGCCTCGGCCGCGGATACGCCGGCTGCTGTCCGACCTCAGGCCGCGCGGGGAAGTGCCAAGCCGGTGCTCGACCAGCGCTGGCCCTTCCCGGATGGCGAGGTCGCGCTCATCGTTACCATCGGCCGTCCCTTGTCAGCGGCGGACTTCGCCTCCATCGGCAAGGATGTCGCTCAGATCGAGCAGCTAGTCGAGGGCCTAGCCGGTGGTGAGGTCAGTGCCTGAACGATGGCTGATCCACTTCTTCCAGCGTCATGCGGACGATGACCCAGGTCGGACGACTCCCACGATCGAGTTCCTTGACACGCTCCCGGACAAGGTCGCGGCGGAGATCCAGGCGGTGCTCGAGGCCGTGGCAGCTGCACCGCCGCCGGCATTCTCCGGCGGCGGTAAGTGGGAGGCGATGCATGACGACATGGCCGGGATGTACGAGGTCCGCGTCCAGGGCGCGGGCGCTAACCACCGCCTGTTCTGCCTTCTGGAACGCAACGCCGACGATCTCGGCGGCCCGGCAATCGTATGCCTGGACGGGCTGACCAAGCCGGCGCGATCGCCGGCCAGCCCGCGCGACTACCGGCGCATTAGGCAATACGCCGACGAGTTCCGGAAGCGCCGGACGGTGTATCAGCAGGACCCGGGCCGCTGATCGTGACGTCCAGCGACATCACGCGGGCCAGGGAGATCACGGTAGCGAGCGTCGGATTGGCCCGGCCAGCGCCCAGCAGCCGGCGGACCACCTCGGGCCGCATGCCGGCCTGCCGAGCCAGTTCCGCCTTGGACAGGCCGAGAACACGGCGCCGTTCATCCAGGGCCCGGACCACGCCGTCGACGGCGGCGATCCGTGAGCGAGCGGCTTCGAGGGCTGCCCGATACTCTGGGCTGCCCGCCGCGCGAGTCTCGAAATACCTCTCCGCGCCAGTGTGACTAGCCATGGAAGCAAGCGTAACATAAAAGTCACGTCCCAGCGAGTGTCCGGGGCTCTGGACCTGGCCAATACCACGGGGAGGTGCACAGGAGGTCCGCCTGAGGTGCATGACAAGTCCGCGGAAAGTCGGCCCGAAAGACATCAAACGCGGTGGTTCCGCACCCGGCGAATCATGATTTCCGGACCCTCCGTGAGCCAGCCTGGGTTCGGGTGCTGCCACGTTAGGCCCACCAACCTCAGCATTGTGTGAACCGGGGTTCGCAGGCGGTGGCTGCTGCGCTGCCGGGGACCGGCGACTGGGGCTTGGGATCCGGAAGACGGGGATGAGTCCGTCCGCGGTGATGCGGACTGCGGCGACGAGGGCTTCGATGGCGGCGGCGGTAATGCCAGGGCGCGGGCCCGGTCTCGCGGTGCGGCCGGAACCGCCGCAGCACACCCAGGCTGGTGAGCACGGTGAGCCGGGCCGGGCGGTGATCACGCCGGTCGGCCAACTCGGGCGGCTCGATGATCTGCCTTGTCGCGCTGCCTTACCAGGCCTATCAGCTCAGTCACTCATCGCTGATAGTCGGCCTGCTGAGCTGCGCCGAACTGCTGCCAGCGCTGTTCGCGGCCTGCCCCCGAGCCAGAGGCAGAGGGCGAGGTAACGGCGGCCGGTTTGTGACCCGCCGGCTCAGCCGGCTTCGCGGCAGGCTGCCTGGACACCAGAAGGCGTACCTTTGGCAGCACTCCGGCAGCCCGCACGGGGCGTCCTGCTGCGTGTCGCGGATGGCAACCGGGGCCAACTTGTCGGGCGCTAGCTGGAGCCACGACGAATGGATCTTTCCAGTGAGCGGCGGGAGCCGTCCAAGCCTGCCTGGCGGTAACCTCCCAGCCTTGGGCCGGCAGCAAGCAGCGCTCTCCCTGGGCACTGTGTACCGTAGCGACGCCTGGTACCGGGTTACATGGCGACATTGGCAGACCTCAGCTGAGGCCCCTGCAACCGGCTTGATCGACATCGCAGTGCCGTCGAGTAGAACGCTCGGCGACCGGTTCGGGTTGTGGATCGCTAGGTTCACCGGGTCGTGGCCTGCGTGCTCGCATGCACTTGCTGGGCATTGACCGAATCGCAGGAGACGATCATGTCGGTGAATCGGCAGGCAATCCTGCGGCGACCGCTGCGTCGAGTAGCCGCTTGTCGTAGGTGGCGAATGAGGTCAGGCTGCGCCGGATGCTCAGGGCTGTGCCCAGGTGGATGGCGTCCAGCGTACGAACCGTGACTGGCCTGACGGTCTGCGCCAGGATGCGGACGCGGGGACTCAGGTCGATCAGGTCGATCTGATCCAGCACCGGATGGAGCCGGGTTGCCGCTTCCGGCGCGTACCGGACCAGGGCCCGGATCGACTCGATCTCCACCAGGACGGAACTGACCCAGCCGGTTTCTGTTCGCTCGCCCAGCCAGGCCCGCAGCGCCGGCGACTCCGCTTCGGCATGCACGAGCTTGACCACGGCGGCGGAGTCCAGGTAAATCATCAGCGCTCGTCGTCCCGATCGCGTGCCAGTTCGGCTGCGACGTTGATGCCATCGGGCTCGCCGAGATCCATCGCCAGAACCGCGCGGCGCAAATGCGCGGCACGTTCCCGGCGCTCAGCTGCCTGGATCACGGCCTGCCGGATAGCCGCGGATCGCGACATGCCTTCGCCAGTCAAGATGTCGAGGGCATGCTCGGTCTCTTCGTCGGTCCGGATAGTAATGGTCTCGGTCATGCCGCCAGTGTAAGACGGACTGTCTTACGCCTACAAGCAGCGCCGGACCGCGGAAGCTGCGGCTCAGCCTAGCGTCGGATGGTGGGCACCAGATCCGCCAGAGCTTCTTCCTGGCCCGAGACCTGTCCAGCTGCACCGGGAGCGGGTCACGGACGATGACAAGATCCTGGTTCGCATCGCGATGCGTTCGGCCCACCATGTGATGTCGCAAGGCATCGAGGACACCCTGAACCCACGTCTAGGGTTCGGGGTTTGGTTGTTTGCGGGGGTTGGGGGGTGTGCGTGAGCGAGGGCCCGGCCACTTACCCGGTCCCGCAAGTAGGACTCGTAGATCAGCCGGACGACCGCAGCCTCGGCCTGATATGGGATCAGCGCTCAACGGACATGTTCGACGGCAGCACCAACTCATCCAGCCAGGGCCCGGGCCTGACGCCATGTCGCAGTGCCCGCATCATGAGGTGCCCGTTCGCTGCGCGTCGGCGATAACCGGGCTCGAGCACAGCTCCGCTCGCGTGCTCGCGCGTATCGACGGGCTCTCCACGACTCTTGCGGCATTCGATCTCGGTACTGACCGTGTGGAAGCAGGCGAGGAACTCCTCCTCGTCGTCGAATGCGGCCACCGTCACATGGCGCCACTCGTGCCGTTCTGGGTCGTACCGATAGTGCTGGACGACCAAGCGCAGCACATCGTCGTCGTCAGGGTCGACTCGTGCCACACCCCGAGAGTAAGCCCACCCAATGGCGTCGGCCATGGAGGACGACGGCGGCACAGACGCGGCACCAGAGTTCCTGCAGGTCATTGCATGATTTCCACTGCTGGGACACTAGCGCTTACAGACAGCCACAGGCCTGATCGTCATCTCCGGCCCGCCACGAACAATACATTCGGCGGGTTCGGGTGCTGACACATCAGGCCCGCCAAATGTGATGGTTTCTGTCACCGCTAGCTGCCCGGCGCGGTGGGTTTGGCCGGCTCCATGAGCCCGACGATCAGGCTCGAGATGCACGCGGGCGGCCCCGCGGTCAGGCGTCGCACCACAATCACGCTGCCCTCGCCAGTCACCGGAACATAAACGTCGTGCCTGCCGGCCGGAAGCCTCGCCTGGCTTGCTTCGGTGCCGAACCGGACCTGCACGGTGGTCGCCGGGCCGGAGTACCGAATCTCTACGACCCAGCCGAAATCAAAGAGGCTGGCGGTGAGCGGGATCCTTGTCGGATCCGACCGCAGCGGCCAGCAACCAGTGTTGCCATCGGGGCGCGCGCTGGTCACGCCGACGACGAGCGCCGGGCGCAACACGCCCTCGTTGTTGAAGATCATCAGGTCTCTGATGACTCCTCGCGGAGCGGTGATGAACCTAGTCCTGGAAGCCTTCGGAGCCAGTGGCGCAAGCACTCGCGACGTCTGGGCCGCGCTGCCAAGGAACCTGGCGAATATCACGTCCGACGGCGTGTCCGTGGTGACGATGACGGTGCCAGGCCGCGCTCGGGCTAGTGCTACCCGCGCCTGGGCTATGTAGGAGCGCGTCACCATGCTGGATGTCTCGCTGACATACGCGGCCCCGGACCAGAACGAGCCCAGTACAAAGCTACCGACCAGCGTCAGCGTGGTGATGGCGAGCGGAAGCACGCGTGGCCGGGCCATGCGGTACGGCTGCTCCTCCCCGATGACAGGCCAGAACGCGAGCCCTACGCAGACAGCCAGGACGGGTGCCGAGTCGGCAACATAATGCAGGTCCGCGCCGACCTGGGCGGCAGGTAGCTCGGTGAGCCGGGAAACCACCACGGGCAGCAGGTCGGCTAGCAGGATCCACCCGGCCAGGATCGCCCAGGCTCGGAGCGCGTGCCGCCGATACCGGACGCTCGCAGCGATGATGAGCACGCCGAGCACCCAGGAAACCTGGGTCAGCACGGGGGTTTCTGCCGCGTACGCGTAGTCGCGGCCATGCACAAGCCAATGCCATGGGCCGCCCATCGCGGCCGGAAGGAAGCCGACCCGAAGCATGGTCGAAGCGAACGTCAGCACACTCGAGGGACTCGGTGGGCTAGCTGGCTGCTGGACCGAGGTCGGCAGCCTGACGAAGAAGACAACGAGATATCCAGCCGCGAGAGCTCCGTACATCGCCCACGCTCGCCGGTACCGCCGCAGCACCTCGCCGGCGCTACGCCGCCAGTGACCTGAGGCCGGGTAAGCCGAGGTCAGCGCGAAGACGAGCAACGGCACGAGCGCACCGATCTCGTTGAACAGCATTCCGGCACCGAGCCAGGCGGCAGCGGCGATTGCGTGGCCGAAGGATCCGGAGCGGACGTACCGGATGTGCGAGCTGACCGCCAGAATCATCGTCAGCTGCAGCGGGAGCCAGAGCAGCGTCGTCGTCCAGAACGACAGTCCAGGAAGCGTCAGCGGGGTGAAACCGAAGATGGTCAGCGGTACGAGGATGCCGACGCGCCGGCCGAAGAGCAGGAGGAGCAGTCGCAGCATGGCCACGCTCGCGGCTGCCAGCAGGACGATGGTCATCGTGCTCACCAGCGTCCAGTCGTACAGCGAGATACGGACCAGGAGCCAGGTGACCGCCCGGCCGGCCGGTGCTAGTTGTTCCGGGCCAATCGTGAACAGGTACCTGAGGTTGAAGCCGCTGGACAGCGCGTGGTCCATCAGCTGGAAGTCATCCTGGCGGAAGTAGAAATGCGACAGCAGGTACGCCTTCCAGCCGACTTGCACCGCGATCAGGACGACGCCGACCATGATCAACGCATTCTTGCGAACCCAGCTAGCGGCATTCCCGGGCTCGTGCGGTTCCGCCGACCTGGCGAGCGGGGCTCCTGATGCCTCGGGGCCGGGTTCGCGCAGCGACCGCGTGCTGCCGGATCGGCCTAGCACGACGGGTTTGTGATCTGCGTCCCTGGCCAGGGCTCAGCGGACCTCTCGGATGCGTAAGGGCCTGGTGGGTGTCTCACTCTTACCCAGCAGGCAGGTCGGGAAATCGGCTCGGGTGATGCTCGGTGACGCACCCAATCTGTCATGTCCTGACGGCTGCCTGTCGTGAGGCACAGGGATACCGGGCTAGCGGTTGCCGAGGTTCGTGCTGCCGTCGGCCATCTCGCGGGCGATGTCGAGGTGCCCGGAGTGGCATGCGGTCTCTTCGATCATGTGCAGCACCACCCAGCGCACATTCGGCGGCTGGTCTTCGTCTGCTCCGGGGTGGCGGCCGAGCGGCCCGGCCGTCAGCGGCACGGCGTCGAGCACCGCGTTGGACCGAGTGCACTGCTCCCGGTAGTAGGCGACGATGTCGGCCGATGGCCGCTCGCAGGTCAGTGCCATGTGCGGGTCATAAGGCGGCAGACCCTCGTCCCACGGCAAGTCGTCTTCGCGGCCGAGCACCACGTACTGGAACCAGTGCCGTTCCGCGCCACCGAGGTGCTCGACGAGGCCGGCCGGGGTCCAGCCCGAGCTCACGATTGGCCGGTGCCAGGCGTCCTCATCGAGCCCTTCGACGATCGACAGGACGGCAGAGCGCTGGTAGTCGAGGAAGTAGCGGAGCGCTTGCACTTCGGCCTCGTGGGCGTCGGGGATAGCCGACTGTTCGGCCTCCGTGTCGTACGGGCGGAGTTCGAGGATGCCGAACCGGGCCGTCGGATGCCGGGATGCAACCTCGATTGCCTCGTCGAGGTCGGAACACTCCAGCACGCTGTAGCCCGCTATCTGCTCCTTGGTCTCAGCGAACGGCCCATCAGTGATCAGCACATCGCCATCACGCACCCGCACCGTCGTGCTCGAGCGCGGAGCCTTGAGCACCCCCCCGCCGACGAGGATCCCGCGCGCGTCCATCTCGGCGTCCCACGCGATGAGTTCCCGCTGCTCGTCCGCACTCGCCTCCGTCTCGCCGTCCTCTTCCGCGGTCAGGATTGCCCCGTCGATGTGATGAATGAGCATGTACTTCATGGGTCCTCACTTCGTCGATGCGCCTTCGGCGGGGCTAGTTCCGCTGTTACGACGAAGCAGAACAGCCGAGATGGACAGGTCACTCGCTGACGGCGGGCCCCCACAGGCCATGCTCGGTGCAGAATCGCGCCACTTCGTCCAGCTCGACGTCGGCATCCTCGGCCCGGTCGACGGCGCGGCCTGCTACCCACCACTCGGCGCCCGGCAGACCCGCGGACAGGTACGCGCGGCTGCCGGGCTCATGGCGTTGCTCCGGCCGACGGCTCCGGGCCATGACTTCGCCGTGACCGGGCTCCCAGAGCAGAGTGGACCCCGCCTCCCTGTCGATCACGACGGCGTCGTACCAACGCCACACCACGGCAGCGGACACGCCGGACCCCGCAGCGATGGCTACCAGGTGACCGGGTGAGACCCGCTCCGGGCGGGGCCGCGGGAACCGCGGTATGTAACGGACGGAGACAACCCGGCCCTCGGTGACGACGTGGCAGAGCTCCTCCTTGGCCCGCAGCACGACGCCGCAGCGCAGGCGCGGGGTGGCTGAGGTGTCGCTGGTGGAAGCGGTCACCCGGTGAGTATGCCGCTGCGACCTGGCGGGCGCATCGTTGACGGCTGGACCGGGCCTGATTAGCGTTCGCTAGAACGTGTTTCAATCCGGCTGGCGAGCGGTCGGGTGACCAGCTTTTCGGCTCGACCGGGCGGTCAGAAGGCCGGTCCGCTGGATCGGGCGAGCCGGTGAGGAGGCGGTCCATGACTGCGCCTGCGGCAGACCAGTCGCATAGCGAGAAACGCAAGATGACCGTCAGCGAGCGGAACATCCCCGGGCTGACCGCTGCGCTGCAACAGTGGCTATCCGCACAGCCGGGGTTGCCGGGCGAGCCGACTGTGACCGGCGTCCGCGGGCCCGACAGCAACGGCCTGTCCAGCACGTCTGTGCTCTTCGACGTGAGCTGGACGAGCCCGGCCGGCGTGCGCACCGGATCGTACGTGGCCCGGATGGCGCCCGAGGACGACGCGGTACCGGTGTTTCCGCGGTATGACCTGGCCACCCAGTACGAGCTGATCGGCCAGGTGGCCGCGGGCTGCTCGATACCGCTGCCGAAGCTCCGCTGGAACGTACCCGGCGGCGGCCCGCTGGGCACCCCGTTCTTCGTCATGGATCGGGTAGACGGCCGGATACCGCTCGACAACCCGCCGTACGTTTTCACCGGCTGGCTGCTGGACGCGACACCTGAGGAGCGGGCGAGGCTGCAGCAGGCAAGCGTGCAGATCCTGGCGACGCTGCACGGCATGCCTGCCGACGGCGCGGCCGTCGGCGCGCTGCAGCCGCCGGCTGGGCTCGACTCCCTGCGACACCACGTCGAGCAACAGCGCGCCTACTACCGCTGGGCGCTGGTCGACGACGGAGTGCGGGTGCCGATCATCGAGCGGAGCCTGGACTGGCTTGAGCGGCACTGGCCTAGCGACCCCGGACCAGACGTGCTCTGCTGGGGGGATTCTCGGATCGGCAACATCATCTATCAGGCCTTCGAGCCCGTCGCGGTGCTCGACTGGGAGATGGCTGCGCTCGCACCGCGCGAACTCGACGTCGGGTGGTTCATCTTCCTGCACCGGTTCTTCCAGGACATTGCGGAGTTCTTCGGCGCCCCTGGCCTTCCCGACTTTCTGAAGCGGTCAGACGTGGAGCGCGCTTACACCGAGGTCACCGGCTGGCGGCTGCGCGACATGGACTTCTACCTCACCTACGCCGCGCTGCGGCACGCCATCATCATGGCCAGGATCAGGCGCCGGATGATCCACTTCGGCGAGGACGATGTACCGGCCGACGCTGACGACTACGTGATGCACCGAGCCAGCCTCGAGCAGCTGCTCGCAGGCACTTACCGATGGGACTGACGCGCGTGCCGATTCCGCTGGACGAGTATCCGATCCACCAGTCCCCGCTGCCGATGAACCGCGTGGTGACCAGTGACCGCAACTTCTACGACCGGTGTTACCTCAACGCCCACGACCGCACCGGGGACGTCTTTCTGGTCACGGGCCTCGGGGTCTACCCAAACCTCGGCGTGGTGGACGCGTACGCGACCGCGCGGTGCGGTGACCGCCAGTGGACATCGCGGTTCTCCGATGCCCTCCGCGAGCGCGGCCTCGAGCAGCGCGTCGGAGGCTACGAGATCGACATCGTCGAGCCGCTGCACCGCCTGCACGTGCGCTGCATTGACCCGGACGGTGCCATCGAGCTCGATCTGCACTGGACGGCTGCGTTCCCGGCCGTGCAGGAGGAGCCGCACCTGCTGCTCGGGGGGAGCCGGCCCGTCCTCGACGCCTCGCGGTTCTCCCAGGTCGGCAGCTGGCGCGGCCAGCTGCGCGTCGGCGAGCGGGAGTTCACCGTCACCGATGACCAGTGGGTCGGTTTCCGAGACCGATCCTGGGGGATCAGGCCGTCCGGCGAGCCGGATCCGCCGGGTCGCGCCGCTGCCGAGGGCATGCACGGGTTCTGGTGGCTCTACATGCCGCTTCGCTTCGAGTCCTTCGCGCTCATCGTGATCCTGCAGGAAAACCCGGACGGCTACCGGACGCTGAACGACGCCCGGCGCGTCTTCGCGGACGGTCGCGTCGAGCAGCTCGGCTGGCCGCGTGCGGAGATCCGCTATCGGTCTGGCACCCGGCATCCGGAGGCGGCCAGGATCCATCTGACCGATCCGGCGGGTAAGCCGCTGACCGTGGAAGTGGAGACGCTTAGCTCCGTTCCGCTGCACGTCGGTGCCGGCTACAGCGGCGACCCCGACTGGTCGCACGGCCGCTGGATGGGACGTTCCTGGAGCAGTTCCGCCGTCTACGATCTCGCCGACCCTGCGGTGGCGGGGCGGATCCCGTTCGGGGTCATCGACCACCTCGCCCGAGCCGAGCTGGATGGCGAGCAGGGCTGGGGAATGTTCGAGCACGCCACCATCGGACGCCACGACCCGACCGGATTCGCGGACTGGTCGTCAGTCAGCAGCTAGCAACGCGTGCGCAGGACAGCCGCACCTGTCCTGCGGGTGACTAGCTCGGCGCCCGCAGGCGGGACGGCCGACCGATGCCACCATGTCTCGCCCAGCTGGTCGGCCACCCCTACGCTGCGCAGCATGTCCGATGCGATCTTTGAAAACCCGCGGCTGGCCGGAATTTACGACGGGCTTGATCCGGACCGTGGCGATCTGGACGCGTACGCCGCGATGGCGGCGGAGTTCGGCGCGCGCAGCGTGCTGGACGTGGGCTGCGGCACCGGCACGTTTGCCTGCCTGCTGGCCGCGCGCGGCCTCGAGGTCACCGGCGTCGACCCGGCTGCGGCGTCTCTCGCCGTCGCCCGAGCCAAGCCTGGCGCGGACGCGGTGCGCTGGCTACACGGTGACGCGACGTGCCTGCCGCCGCTGCAAGTGGATCTGGCGTGCATGACCGGCAACGTGGCGCAAGTGTTCATCACCGATGACGAGTGGTCAGCGACGCTGCGAGGCGTCCGGGCGGCCCTGCGGCCCGGCGGGCGGCTGGTGTTCGAGACGCGCGATCCAGCGCGGCAGGCGTGGCTGCGCTGGACTCGCGACCAGAGCTTCAGCCGCCGCGACATCGAGGGTGCTGGCGTTGTCCAGTCGTGGCACGAGCTGTCCGACGTCAGCGGCGAGCTGGTCTCGTTCCGCTCGGTCGTCGTTTTCGAGGCTGACGACGCGGTGCTGACGTCCACGTCGACACTGCGGTTCCGCGACCGCGGCGAGGTGGCGGGGTCGCTGGCGGCGCATGGGTACCAGCTCGACGGGGTGCGCGATGCGCCGGACCGCCCCGGCCTGGAGTTCGTGTTCATCGCCCGCCGCCCGGACTGACTAGGCCCGCATCTCGGTCACGCGTCCCTGGTCATCATCCGCCACGCCCCGATCGCCGACCAGGCCACGATCCAGCCGGCTATCACGGTGACCATCGCCCAGGTGGGCATAACCGGTAGCTGCAGCGCGCCGTTGCCCGCGCTCAGCGGTCCGCCGCCACTCAGGCCATTCCCGAGCGCAACCGGGCGAAGCTGGTCCATCGCGATGCCCACGACGAGGCGCTGCCCGTTGAGGAAGTAGGGGATCGTGTGACCGGCCAGGGCCGGTGTGATGATGATCTCCAGCACGATCAGCAGGATGGTCGGGATCGTGCGCTGCCCCATGAGCGAGCCGAGCCCCAGCCCGACCAGGAACCCGATGCCGACCTCCAGCTCGAGCCACAGCCCTACCTTGACCATCTCGGCTGCCGCCAGCGAGGTTGGAGACGGTCCGCTGGCGTAAGTCGTGACGACGCACAGCAGGGCGAAGCCGAGCGCAACGGGTGGCAGGACGATGGCCAGCCCAGCCGGGATCCGGGCAAGGTAGAGGGCGAGGCGCGACCGGCCGGTGACCACCAGCTGCCGGAAGAAGCCGTCGGTCAGGTCAGTGCTGCCCGCCGACGCGCCAACCGCAGCGGCGACGATGAAGCCGAACTCCGCCACCAGCCCGGTGATCGCGGCAAACAAGCTCGGGCTCCCGGCAGGCCCGTACTTCGCAGGGTCAATGACGTGGGCCAGCAACCTGATCCCCAGGATGAGGACTGGCGGAGCGAGGGTCAGCACCGCCACGGCCGCCAGCAGCCCCCGCCGCTTGCGCAGCTCGAGGTATTTGGTCGCGACTAGCTCCCGAGTCGGCAGCCAGGCCGGGGCGGTCATGGCCGTCACGGGTGCCCCCGTTCGCCCAGCTGGCTCGTCACGGACAAGAACCAGTCCTCCAGCGACGCGTGCGCCTCCCGGAGGCCGTATACGGAGATCCCGGCGGCGACGAGCCGCTTGTTGATGTCGGCGACGACGTCGCGCGTGGCGCCGCGGAGTAGCGTCACCGCCAGCCCAGCCTCGGTGAGAGCCGTCGCGGCGGCGATGCCCGCCGCGTCGACGAGGCGCTGAGCGGCCGCTGGGTCACCGCAGTCCACCTGGACGACCGCGGCCGCTGCACTCCGGATCAGCTCGTCGATAGGGCCCTGCCGAATGACCCGGCCCCGGTCGACGATCGCCACGGCACCGCACGTGCGCTCTACCTCGTCGAGCAGGTGGGACGACAGCATGACGGTGCGGCCCTCGGCGGCCAGGCCCGTGATCATGCCGCGCATCTCGTGCATTCCGGCTGGATCGAGACCGTTCATGGGCTCGTCGAGGATGAGCAGCTCAGGGTCGCCGAGCAGGCAGCCAGCCACGCCCAGGCGCTGCCGCATGCCCATCGAATAGGAGGCAACCTTGTCGTCTGCCCGGTCGGCGAGGCCGACGCGGGTGAGCGACGATTCGATCCGGGTGCGTGCTTCGCCGCCCCGAGCAGCGGCCAGCAGCCGGAGATTCTGGCGACCGGTGAGATGGGGATGGAACCGGGGCTCGTCGACGATGGCTCCCACCCGGGCGAGCGCCCGGCGTCGCTCGCGGGGGACTGGCACCCCGAGCAGCGCCATCGTGCCCCCGTCGGCTCTGGTCAGGCCCAGCAGTGTCCGGATGAGCGTCGTCTTTCCTGCGCCGTTGGGCCCGAGGTACCCGAACGCAGAACCGCGCGGGACCAGGAGGTCGACGTCGTCGACCGCGACGTTCGGGCCGAAGCGCTTGGTCAGGGCGTGGGTCTCGACGGCCAGCTGGCCGCCGCAGGCCATGGTGGCGCGGGGCCGTGCCGACGGGCCAGGCAGGCCGAGCTCACCAAGCCCTTCCGGAACGACGCGGCCAGAACGCCGACGCCGCCTGAGCCCGGTCACTCCGAATCCCAGCGCGACGATCACGACCAGGATGAGCCCAATCTGCATGCCGATATCGTCGGCGATGCATGGCATGGGCGTCGTCATGCCACGGCACGGGATTGTGCGTCATTCCCGGGAATGAGCCTCAGGGAACCGCGACGAGCCCGGCTTCATACGCGATGATGACGAGCTGGCTGCGGTCGCGCGCCCCGAGCTTGGCGAGGATCCGGCTGACGTGTGTTTTCACCGTCGGAAGGGTCACGTGCAGCGTCTGCGCCAGCTCACTGTTCGACAAGCCGCGGGCGACCAGTGCCAGCACCTCACGCTCTCGATCGGTGAGTTCTCCGACGTCCCGGCGCGCCTCGGTCGGCGCACGGCGGCCGCTGCTGAAGTGCGCAATTAGCCGGCGCGTCACGCTCGGTGCCAGCAGCGCGTCGCCGTCGGCGACGACGCGGATGGCGCTCAGCAGCTCGTCGAGCGGTCGGCTCTTCAGCGCGAATCCGCTCGCCCCGGCCCGCAGGGCATCGAAGACGTGCTCGTCGAGGTCGAAGGTGGTCAGGATCAGCACCCGGGGCGAATCGGTGTCGGCGGTGCCGGCGCTGGTGATCTGGCGCGTTGCCTCGATCCCGTCCATGACCGGCATCCGGACGTCCATGACCACAACGTCCGGCGACATCAAGGCGGCGAGAGCGACCGCCTGCTCGCCGTCGGCGGCTTGGCCGACGACCTGCAGGTCCTGCTCTGCCTCGATCAGCGCGGTGAACGCCGTTCGCAGCAGGGCCTCATCGTCGACGACGAGAACGGTGGTCGTCACGGGACTTGCTCGATCGGTATCTGCGCGACCACCCGGAACCCGCCGCTAGGCCCTGGGCCGGCGACCAGCGACCCGCCGAACGCGCCGACGCGCTCGCGCATCCCCACGATGCCGTGGCCCGCGGCCGCGCGCCCGGCATCGCGTTCGCCACGCGGCGCGGACGGTGCACCATCGTCGGCAATTTCGACCCGGACGGCTGCGCCGGACACAGCGATCTCGACCGTCGCCCGGGCTCCGGCGGCGTGCTTCACGACATTGGTCAGCGCCTCCTGAACCACGCGGTAGATCGACAGCTCCACGGCGAGTGAGAGCTGCCGGTCGGTCCCCGTGATGCGCAAGTCGACCGGCGTTCCTGAAGCTCGGACGGTTTCGGCAAGGTCCTTGACGTCAACGAGCCGGGGAAGCGGTGACAGCTCGGCGGTTCCCGGCTCCTCGTCGCGCAGCAGGCTGAGGACCACCCGCAGCTCATCCTGAGCCGTACGGCCGATTTCTTCGATCGACTCCAGCGCGCTGCCGGCCTCAGCCGGCTGCCTGGTCATGAGCCGGCGGCCGACCCCGGCCTGAACGGTCATGACGGCGAGGGTGTGAGCGACGACGTCGTGCAGCTCGCGGGCGATGCGCACGCGCTCCTCGCGCACCTGCTGCCTGGCCCGCTCGGTCTCGGCGGCCCGCTCGCGCTCTGCCTGCTGGGCCAGCCCGGCCAGGTACCGGCGCCGCGCCGCGACCGCATCTCCGACGAACCACGCCGCCGCCAGCGGCAGAAAGGCCTCCATCGTCTCGGTCGCCGCTGGCACCCCGGCCGAGGAGACTGCGTGCAGCAGCGCCGCTCCCTGCACGGCCGCCGCTAGTGCGGCGGCCCAGATCGACAGCCGTCGGCGGACCCGCGATGCCACCAGGTACATGGCCACGCCGGGCAGAACCGCGACCACCAGTGGGCCCTTGGCCGCCGTCATCAGCAGAGCTGAGGCCGCCACGGCCACGGCGAGCACGGCCAGCCACCGCCGCGAGCTGACGGTGGCTGGTCGCTCCGGATCGCCATGCTGGGGGCGCGAGCTTTCCACCGCACTGACCGTACCCGAATGGGTCCGCACGTGCGTGCGGTCGGCCGGGCGGTAACCTGCCGGGCGCCCGCCCGCGCCCCCGGCACGGACGAACGCCCGGTGCTCTGCTGCACTACCGCACGGTGTAAGCCACAACCTGGGCCTTGCCGCTGGCCGCGCTGCCCGCGACCAGGCCCTTCGTGAGCGGGCCGCCCGCCGCGACGATCACGGTGTTGCCCGCGACTACCAGGGGAGCGTTCGTCGACGTCGGCAGCTGATGGCGGTAGACGATCGCTCCGGTGGCCCGGTTCAGCGCGATCAGCTCGCCGCCATAGAGGGTCGTAAAGACGAGGTCGTTGGAGACGGTGGCGCCGCCGAACGCCATCTCCGGCAGCTTGGTGTCCCACTCCACCGCGCCAGTGGCGAGGTTCAGCGCCTCTATCTCGCCGGTAGGAGCATGCGCAATTACGGGACCGAGGTACTGGGTGAGCTTGGTGTAGGTGATGGGCGCGTCGTCGGTGGACACGTACACGGTGTCATCGGCGACCGCCGGGTTGCTGAGGACCCCGCCGAGCCACGCGGGCTCGAGCGTGAACGGCGCCGTGAGGTTCAGCTTGTGCTGCATCGCGAGGGCCGAGTCGTTGTCGTGGCCGTTGTGCACGCCGACCGGCATCTTCCACAGCAGTGCACCCGTCCGCGCGTTGATGGCGTAGACGTAGCCCATCTTGCCGGCGGCGATGATGACGGATTCTCCGTTGATGCTCGCGGCGATCGGCGAAGTCTGCAGGTCGTGGTCCATGAAATCGTTGGGCACCGCCTGGTAGTACCAGCGCAGCCTGCCGGTCGCCGCGTCGAGGTTAACCTCGCTGTCGGCGTAGAGCAGCTGCGACGGGTGCGCAATCGCCGTCGCGGCCGACTGGTACGGGTTGCCGATGCCAAACGTCACCGATCCGTCGCTGCCGACCAGCGGCGGCTCCCAGGCGCCGCCGGCCGCTGGCACGTCGGATCCGACCATCGTGTTGAACTTCCAGACCACCGCGCCGGTCCTGGCGTCCAGGGCCAGCAGGATCCCGCCGCCCGGTCCGGTGCCGAGCGAGCTGGCGAGGTAGACCCGGCCGGCGACCGCCTGGGGCTGGATGGAGAACGCGCCCTGGGCATTGGTCAGCAGGCTGCGGTCGACCCAGATCGGCTTGCCGGTTGCCGCGCTGAGCGCGAAGGCCGTGTGGGGCGAGTCGCCGTACACAACGCCGTCCGCGACGGTGACGCCGTCCGGTCCAGGGCCGCCCAGCTCAGGAGTGTTGACCCGGTACTCCCACCGCTGCCGGCCGGAGGCGAGATCGAGCGCGTACACGTTCGCCTGCATGTCCTGGATGTAGACGACGCCGCTGACCACAACGGGCGACATGGCCAGGGCGCCGGTTCCGCCGTCTGGCTGGCTTGTGACCCGGAAGGTCCAGGCCTCCTGCAGCGTGGAGACGTTGGCCGCGGAGATCACCGAGCTGGGCGCCTGCCGGGTGTTAGCGAGGTCTGCGTTCGGATACGGCCACGACCCGGAGGGCGGCGCGGCCTTGGGGTTCGTGGTCGTGGCGGACTGCGAGTGAGTAGCCGTCGGCTTGCCAGCACCACTGCAGGCAGCGACGAGTAAGGCCAACAGAACTACGGGCAGGCTCATCCCGAGGCGGGTGCGCCTGGTACGACTTGAAGCCGGCATGGCACCTCTCCCTTGATTCGATTAACGATGTCGACCTTCGGCGCCCCGGGCTCCCTCAGCGCACGGTGTACGCCACGACCTGCGCCTTGCCGCCTCCCGAGGCACCACCGAGCAGGCCTCCGGTCAACGGGCCGCCCGCGGGCACGATCACGGTGTTGCCCGCGATGACCAGGGGAGCGTTCGTCGACGTCGGCAGCTGATGGCGGTAGACGATCGCGCCGGTGGCCCGGTTCAGGGCGATCAGCTCGCCGTCGTAGAGGGTGCTGAAGACGAGGTCGTTGGAGACGGTGGTGGCGCCGAGCGCCATCTGCGGCAGCTTGGTGTCCCACTCCACCGCGCCGGTGGCGAGGTTCAGAGCCTCGATGTTGCCCGTCGGGGTGCTCGGGGCTGCCCCGCCGAGTATCTGGGTGAGCTTGGTGTAGGTGATGGGCTCGTCGACGGTGCTCACGTACACCGTGTTCCCGGACACGGCCGGGTTGCTCAGCACCCCGCCGAGTGCCCCCGGTTCGATTGTCACCGGCGCAGTGAGGTGGAGCTTGTGCTCCAGGGCGAGGACCCCGTCGTTGTCGTGGCCGTTGTGCACGCCGACCGGTGTCTTCCATAGCAATGCACCGGTCTGTGCGTTGAGGGCGTAGACGTAGCCCATCTTGCCGGCCGCGATGATCGCGGAGGTTCCGTTGATGGTGGTCGCGATCGGTGAGGTCTGCAGGTCGTGGTCCTGGAAGTCGTTGGGCTCCGCCTGGTAGTACCAGCGCAGCTTGCCCGTGGCCGCGTCGAGGTTTACCTCGCTGTCCGCATACAGCAGCCGTGCCGGGTGCGCGATGGCGGTGGCGGGTGACTCGTACGGGTTGCCGATGCCGAACGTCACCGAGCCGTCGCTGCCGACCAGCGGCGGCTCCCAGGCGCCGCCGGCGCCTACCTGGCGTACCGCGGCGTCGGATCCGAGCATCGTGTTGAACTTCCAGATCACCTTGCCGCTCGCGGCGTCCAGGGCCAGCAGGATCCCGCCGCCCGGTCCGGTGCCGAGCGAGCTGGCCAGGTAGACCCGGCCCGCGACCTCCTGAGGCTGGATCGAGAAGGCGCCCTGACCGCTGGTCAGCAGGCTGCGGTCAACCCAGACCGGCTTGCCGGTTGCGGCGCTCAGCGCGAAGGCCGTGTGCGCCGAGGTCCCGTAAACCCGACCGTCCGCGACGGCGACCCCGTCCGGCCCCGGCCCGCCCAGCTCGGCGGTGTTGACCTGGTATTCCCACCGCAGCTTGCCGCTCGCGAGATCGAGCGCGTACACGTTCGCCTGCATGTCCTGGATGTAGACGACGCCGTTAACCACAACGGGCGACATGGCCAGCGCGCCGACACCGCCGTCTGGTTTGCTCGTGATCCGGAAGGTCCAGGCCTGCTGGAGCTGAGACACGTTGGCCGCGGAGATCACCGAGCTGGGCGCCTGCCGGGTGTTATCGAGATCGGCGTTCGGATATGGCCACGACCCAGATGGCGGCGCGGCCTTGGGGTTGGTGATCGTAGCGGGCTTGGTGCTGGTCGCCGTCGGCTTGCTGGAGCTACAGGCCGCGCCGAGCAAGGCCACCAGGATTGCCAGGAGGCTCATCCCGATGCGGATGCGCCCGGTGCGATGTGAGGCCGGCATGGCACCTCTCCCTCGAGGATTTCAAAAAGTGATATCAGAATGATAGAGCCGTGAAATCAGCGCAGTCAACCACATGGCCGGGCTTGACATTTGTCATCGGGAACCGATGAGGCGCGGCACTACCGGGCTAGGGCCGCAAGGCGGGACTCTCGGGTCATGACGATAACTACCGATGCCGGCGCGGGCATCGTGCTTTCCCGGCTCGCCAAGTCCTACGGAGCGGTGCGGGCAGTCCGCGGGGTTGACCTGGTGATAGCTCCCGGCGAGACGGTCGCCCTGCTGGGCCCGAACGGTGCGGGCAAGACGACGACGATCGACATGATGGTAGGCCTGACCAAGCCGGATAAGGGAACGGTGTCGATCTTCGGCGCCCCGCCTGCGGCGGCGAGGCAGGCGGGCTGGGTCGGGGCGATGCTCCAGACCGGCTCGCCGCTCGACCACCTGCGAGTGCGCGAGATCGTCACGCTCATGGCGTCGTACTACCCGCACCCGCTGCAGGTCGATGACGTGCTGCGGATGACGGGCGCGGCTGACTTCGCCCGACAGTGGACGACCAAATTGTCCGCCGGCCAGGCCCAGCGCGTCAGGTTCGCCGCCGCGCTCGTCGGCAACCCCGACCTGCTGCTGCTGGACGAGCCCACCGCGTCCATCGACGTGGCGGGCAGGCGGGACTTCTGGCAGGCGATGCGGGGGGTCACGGAGCAGGGCAAGACAGTCGTCTTCGCGACGCACTATCTCGAGGAAGCCGACGCGTACGCCGATCGCATCGTGCTACTTGCGCACGGCCAGATCGTCGCCGATGGCCCGGCGACTGAGGTGAAGGCGCAGGCGGGCTCGCGGACGATCCGCGCGACCCTGCCAGGCGCGGACGTCGGGGCGCTCAGCGCGCTGCCAGGCGTGCGGAGCGCCCAGCGGCACGGCGACGCGGTGGTGCTGGCGTGCTCCGACGCGGACGCAGCCCTGCGTGCCCTGCTTGCCGCGTTCCCTGGCGCACGGGACGTCGAGGTGCGCGGCGGGAGCCTCGAAGAGGCATTCCTGGAACTGACAGCAGACGAACCAGACACAAGCGACGCCATGGCGGAGGCGACCCGATGAGCGGCTCGACACACCTGCGCTACGAGATCCTGCGCACGCTGCGTAATCCGATCCTCTACACCATCACGCTTGGGCTGCCGCTCGTGCTGTTCTACGGCGTCGCGTCCGGGCAGCGCCACGTTACCCACGACGGAACTAGTTTTCCGTTGTACTTCATGACGGCAATGGCGGTCTACGGCGCGATGTTCGCCGTGACCGCGCCGGGCGCTCGTATTGCCCGGGATCGTGCCACCGGCTGGACCCGGCAGATGATGATCACGCCGTTGCAGGCCCGCACCGAGGTGACCTCGAAGGTGCTGACCATGTACCTCATGGCGCTGCTCAGCCTCGTGTTGCTCTTCCTGGCCGGAGCATCGCTCGGGGTGCGGCTCGGCGCGACGCAATGGCTCAAGCTGACCGGCCTGCTGCTCATCGGCGTCGCGCCGCTCGCGGTGCTCGCGCTCATCCTCGGCTATCTGCTGCCGGTGGACGCGCTGACACCGGCGGTGGGCGGCGTCGTCATCCTGCTGGCGCTGTTTGGCGGGGTCTACGGATTTCAGCTCGCGTCCTCGGGCCCATTGTTCGAGGTGATGAAGGGTCTGCCGTCGTACTGGCTGGTGCTGGCCGGCGATGCCACCGTGAACCGCGGGAACTGGCCGGCTCAGGCGTGGATCACGATCGCCATCTGGGTTGTGGTGCTGGTCCCCGTTGCCGTGGTGGCCTTCCGGCGCTCCGCGCGGACGGCATGATCGGTGCCTGGCCCAAGTACGCTCGGTTGACATGGAGGCGCTCGGACTGCCAGCCGGCCCGGCGGAGGCCAAGTGGCTCGCGAGGCAACGCCGATGGATCGGCGGCTGGCGGCGAGCTCTCCTGGTGTCCATCCCGCTGGTCTACCTGATCTTCGTGGCCGCATCGGTGGGTCAGAACTCGCGCGGTGCAGGTCAGGTCGCCGGTTACGCCCTCCTTGGCGCGTTCGCCGTGACCTGGCTCGCTGCACCGTTCCTGTTCTCCCCAGACGTCCCCCTGCGCGGGTTCTGGCCGTACTACGCGGTACTGGCGGGGTTCTTTGTAGCAGAGCTGCCGTTCGCGCGCGCCGCTGGCTTCGTGCTGTGCATATTTCTGACGATCCTGACCGTTGGTCGCCTGGGGGTGAAGTCCGCGCCGATCGTCGCCGGGTTTGCCCTGGCCGCTTTGCTGGTTCCGGTCGCGATCCCGTCCTGGCATGTCAGCATGCGGGCGTCCTTCGACGACGTGACACCGATCGGGATACCTATTGCCGGGCTCATAGTTTTCGCCACGCTTGAGGTCATGCGCGGCAATCAGGCGCTCGCGGCGGCGCGCGCCGAGGTGGCCCGGCTGGCCGCGGAAAACGAGCGGATCCGAATCGCCCGTGACCTGCACGATCTGCTCGGTCATTCGCTGACCGCGATCACGGTGAAGGCGGGGCTAGCGCGACGTCTCGGATCGGCCGACCCGGTCCGAGCTGTCGAACAGATCGCCGAGGTCGAGGAGCTGTCCCGGCAGACGCTGGCCGACGTACGCGCCGCTGTCTCGAGCTACCGGGACGTGACACTAGTCGGGGAGCTGGCGCGTGGCCGCGAGCTGTTGCGGGCTTCGGGTATCGCCGCAGACCTGCCGACCGCGACGGAGGTGGTCGATCCGAGCCACTCCGAGCTTCTCGGCTGGGCGCTACGTGAGGGGTTCACCAACGTGGTGCGGCACGCCCACGCGACCACGTGCGCGGTCCGATTGTCTCCTGGCGGAGTCGAGATCACCGACGACGGCGTCGGCTCCGCCGCACCGCCCGGCAACGGCCTGCGCGGACTGCGCGAGCGAGTGCTAGCCGTCGGCGGGTCCGTTGATGCCGGACCGCTGCAGCCGACCGGCTGGCGGCTGCGCGTGTCGCTCACTGCCGACGGTGGCGCGTGACGATCCGGCTGCTGCTCGCCGACGACCAGGAGCTCATCCGTGGCGCGCTGGCGGTAATGCTGGAGTTGGAAGACGACTTCGAGGTCGTCGCGTCTGTCGGCCGGGGAGACGAGGTCGTCGCGGCGGCGAGAACGTACCAGCCGGACGTCGCGCTGCTTGACATCGAGATGCCGGGCATCGACGGCCTGGCTGCCGCCAGGGTTCTCGCGCAGGAGGTGCCGGGCTGCCGCTCGCTCATCCTGACCACCTTCGGCCGTCCCGGCTACCTGCGCCGGGCGATGGAATCGGGGGCGTTCGGGTTCGTGGTCAAGGACGCGCCGCCCGAACGGCTCGCCGATGCCATCCGCCGGGTTGCGGCGGGCGAGCGCGTTGTCGACCCGGCCCTCGCCGCAGCGACGCTGGCTAGCGGCGCGTCCCCGCTGACCGACCGGGAACGGGACGTGCTCGTCGCCGCGCGGCCGGGCGCGACCATCGCGGACATTGCGGAGAAGCTGTTCCTATCCGAGGGGACGGTGCGCAACTATCTGTCGTCGGCGATCGCCAAGACGGGTACGCGTAACCGGGCCGAAGCAGTACGCACCGCGGACGAGAACGGCTGGCTCTAAGGCTCGGGCAGCAACACGACGCTGCATAAGGTAGGAGTCCGCAACCTCGACGTGAGGAGCCGCATGCGCGTGGCCGGGCCGGTCGGCTTCGACCTTGACCTGACGCTGATCAACTCGAGGCCAGCGATCATGGCGGCGTGGCAGGCGGTGGCCGAGGAACTCGGCGTGAGCATCGACCTGGCCGAAGTCGATCGGCGGATGGGCATCAAGCTCGAGGACGAGGTCGCGTACTGGTTCGCAGCGCCGGACCATGCGGGTGCGGCGGACAGTTACCGCCGCCACTACGTCAGCCTCGCGCCGACACACACCTTCCTGCTGCCCGGTGCCGCTGAGGCGCTTGCCGCGGTCCGCGACGCCGGCGAGCGAGCCTTGGTCGTCACCGCCAAGCATCCGGTGTCAGTGCAGCCGAGCCTGGCCGCCGTCGGCCTGGAGCCGGACGAGGTTGTCGCGCACGTGCACGGCCCCGAGAAGGCAGCCGTCCTGGCTCGTGTCGGCGCTGCCGTCTATGTCGGCGACACGCCCGCGGACATGGGGGCCGGCCGAGACGGTGGCGCGGTCCCGGTGGGCGTCCCGACCGGATCGTTCTCCCAAGCCGAGCTCACTGCGGCCGGAGCCCAGGTGACCCTCGGTTCGCTCACCGAGTTTCCGGCGTGGTATGCCGGATTCCGTCACGACCTGCCGAGGGAGAGCCGACCACGTGACGACTGACATTCTGGCGCTGGCCGACCGAATGTGGCACGGCGACGTGCGGACCAGTGATGTCCATCCCGTGAGCCATCTCGGCGGCCTCGCTGAGATCTGCGATGGCGTCGCCTTCCTGCCCGCGTTCGCCAACGTCACCGCCATCCGGACGGACGACGGGCTCGTGCTTGTCGACACTGGCAGTGCGTTCGTGGCGCGGGCTATTCACGGCGAGCTGCGCCGCTGGACTGCCGAGCGGCTGCACACGGCTATCTATTCGCATGGCCATATCGATCATGTCTTCGGCGTCCCGGTGTGGGCGGCCGAAGCGAATGAGCGGGGCTGGCCGGCTCCTGTTGTCGTCGCGCACGAGGCGGTGTCAGCCCGGTTCGACCGGTACCGACTGACAGTCGGCTACAACGAGATCATCAATCAGCGTCAGTTCGGCACCGCCCGGCTGCGCTGGCCGACCGAGTACCGCTATCCCGACCGCACGTACGCGACGCAGCTAGCCCTGGAAGTCGGTGGCGTGCCGCTCGAGCTGCGGCACGAGCGTGGTGAGACCGACGATCACACCGTGACGTGGCTGCCGGAACGCCGGGTGCTGTGCTGCGGTGACCTGTTCATCTGGGCGTCGCCGAACGCCGGGAACCCGCAAAAGGTGCAGCGCTATCCGCTGGAGTGGGCGCAGGCGCTGCGCCGCATGATCCGGCTGCAGGCTGACTATTTGCTGCCCGGCCACGGCCTGCCGGTGATCGGCGCGGACCGGGTCGCGGCCGCCCTGGGCGACACCGCGGAGCTGCTTGAGTCGCTGGTCGAGCAGACCCTCGCGGTGATGAATGCGGGCGGCCGGCTCGACGACGCCCTGCACTCCGTGACCGTGCCGCGCCAGCTAGCTGACCGTCCGTACCTGCAGCCGGTGTATGACGAGCCCGAATTCATCGTCCGCACCGTCTGGCGCCGTTACGGCGGGTGGTGGGATGGCAACCCCGCGACGCTGAAGCCGGCTCCGGAGCGGGTCTTGGCCGCAGAGCTCGCCGCCCTGGCTGGCGGGCCACGCGTGCTGGCAGCCCGGGCGGTTGAGCTGGCCGAGCATGCCCAGCCGGCGCCGTCGGCGGGCGAGCTGGGTGTGGCCGCCCTGCCCGGCGGGGAGGAAGGCCTGCGGGTTGCCGGTCACCTGGCCGAGCTCGCGTGGCTCGCTGCGCCGGGCGACAACGAGGTAGCGCAGGCCAGGCACCGCGTCTATGCCATCCGTGCCGATCGGGCCACGTCCACGATGTCGATCGGCATCTATCGGTGGGCTGCGGGCGAATCGCTGGCTGGCCCTTCCGGGGAGCAAGAGAGGTCTGGAGGCCGAGATGACGATGACTGACGGTATCGACCCGGCCGTGCCGCCCAGCGGTACGGGTTGCATGGAGTGTGAGGCGAGCGGCGGCTGGTGGCTGCACCTGCGGCGGTGCGCGCAGTGCGGGCACATTGGCTGCTGCGACACCTCGCCGTCGCAGCACGCCACCCAGCATGCCAAGGCCAGCGGCCATCACCTCATCCGCAGCTTCGAGCCCGGCGAGGACTGGTTCTGGGACTATCAGGGCGACCAGTTCTACGACGACGGCCCGGCGCTGGCACCGCCCGAGCATCACCCGAGCGACCAGGGAGTGCCCGGACCTCGCGGCCGGGTACCGCGCGACTGGCAGTCACACCTGCACTGACCCGGTCGAGCCGGGCGCCGCCTCACCAGGACGCAATGAGCGGCCGGAGCTCGGCGAGCCTGGTGATCACGGCGTCCGGTACTGCCGACGCGTAAGCCGGAACGTCGCTGTTTGGCACCAGCACCGCGCGCAGCCCAGCCTGGTGGGCGCCGTGAACGTCGTCGAACGGCCGGTCGCCGACGAACACGCAACGGGCTGGGTCGGACACGCCGATCGCCTTCATCGCTGCCCGGAACGCTTCCGGATGCGGTTTGGTCCAGTCGATCTCGCTGCTGTAGACAGCGCCGTCGATCAGGTCCAGCACGCCGTCGCGGCGGAACACGTCATCGTGCCAGCGGCGTGGCCACATGGTGTTGGACAGCACTCCGACCCGGATCCCCTGCTGGCGCAGGTGGCGGAACAGGTCAGGTACATCCGGGTCGGTGTACGTGTGCGGCTCCCAGGCCCGGACGTAGCTGGCGAGCAGGTCCGCGGTGGCTGCTATCCCGGCGAGCTCGAACAGCGCGTCCATCGTGGCGCTCCGGTGCGCCTGCGCGGACACGCGCCACAGCTGGGTCTCAGCTGCGTGCAGCTCGGCCGAAAGCGCGGCCGCATCCGCGGCCGGATAGAGCGGCGCGCAGACCGACGTCCACAACTCTTCGGGGTCAATGGTGTGCCAGGGGGTCAGTGTGCCGCCCCAGTCGAAGATCACCGCGTCGACTGCCACGGACCGATCCTAGGGGCCGGCAGAGCAGAGATCCGCAGGTTAAATCCTGATTGACCGCTGCGCGCCGAACACGATGGCCGGGTCATCACCCAGATCCTGACCAACCCGAACCACGCGCTCAGCCAGCCGCACGTCACCGCGCTCGGAGAGTGCTACAAGCAGCTCAACTCCAGCGTGGGCCAGTTCGGCGCCTTCACGCTCACGGCCTCGACAAAGGCGATCGAGAGCACGAGTCCAGGCGACGCCACGTTCACGACGGTCGACGGCGCGCTCCGTCAGCTCGAGGTCGCCAGGGACGCGCTCGCCGGCAAGATCAAGGCTGAGCCGGAGGCGGCGGCGTTTGACAACGCGCCGATCCACGCTGCGGCCGCCCAGATCCATGCATGCCAGGGTCTGATTCGCTCGGCGCAGCAGCTGGCAGCCGCCAGCTAAGCCGGGCCCCGCGGGCCGCAAGGGCGGCCCCGTGCCGGTACGCCGTCGCGGGGCCGCCGTTCGCCTCGTCTGGTCGCTGGCGTGTCCGGCTCCGCGTGGGGGCACGGCGCGATACGATCTTCACCGCCTCACTACCGGTAGCCGGCCGCGACCGGCCGCCAGCGGCCTGGGAGACTAGAGCCAAGGCGTTCGGCGGTTGGAAGCCGGGCCCGGAAAGGTCTTGGTGCAATGGCGGACCCAGGCGGGGCGGTTCACGAGGTTCGCGGGACGGTGGCTGTGCGAGACACCGACGCGAATGGCACTGTTACGGAGGGCACCGTCGCGAAGAGTGATTCCGCGAAGAACAATCCTGACGCCCTGGTTGCGCAGATAGAGCACACCCGTGAGGATCTGGCGCGGACCATAGACGCCCTAGCCGACCGGGTCAGCCCGGCAAGCAACATGCGGATCATACGGGCGAAGATCACGGAGCAGCTGACGAGGCCCCAGGTTCAGATGGGCGCGGCGGCGGCTGGAGTAGTGGTCGTCGGACTGACCGTGCTCCGCATCTGGTCCCACCGTCGGCGGCAGCGCTAACGCCGTAAGCGCGTCACGCGAAGGTCTGGCCCTCACCCCGGTATGTCGGCACGGTGGCGACGACCGCGTCGCCGTCGACCAGGTGCAGTTGGCTGAACCGCTCGCAAAGCTCGCCGGCCTTGGCATGGCGCAGCCACACCTTGTCGCCCATCCTGAGCTTGTCTGCGGCGGGACCGATCAGCGGGGTCTGCACCTCGCCCGCGCCTTCCTCCTTGTCAAGCCGAAGTCCTGGCGGCAGATACGGCGACGGCACCCGGCTCGCGACACCCGGGCCGGACGCTGGGTAGCCACCGCCGAGAGCCGTGATGACCCCCGGTCCAGGGCGGCGGACTACGGGCAGCGCGAACATCGCCGCCGGCACACCGGTGAAGCCGCGATAGGCATCGAACAGCGCCGGGTGGTACAGGCCTGAGCCCGCCCCGATCTCGGTGACTGCGGGCTCAGCTGCCGTGGCCGCAAGCGATCCCGTCCCGCCGCCGTTGACAAACTCCAGCGGGGCGAGCGCCCGGATCGCCGCCACAATCGAGGCGCGCCTGGCCGCTAGCTCAGCGGCGGACCTGCGCTGCATGAGCCGGACGGCGCGCGCATAGAGCGGTCGGCCAGGTGGGTCGTCACCGACACCGGCGATCTGCGACTCGTAGGCCATCAGGCCGACCAGGCGGAGCCCAGGCCGCGAAAGGATCGCCTCGGCCAGCTGAACTGCATCGGCGGGCGTGCGGATCGGCGAGCGACGTGCCCCCGCCCGGAACCGGCCGCCGAGCGCCTCGTACCCGGCGTCGATGTCGATGGCGATCCGGACTGGCTGCGGGCGGGGCAGCCCGGCTGCGGCCTTCTCGATGAGGTCGAGGTGATCGGCGCAGTCCACCATCACGGTCACGGCCGCTGCCGCGGCGGGATCGCCCGCCACGGCGGCCAGCGCGTGCCGGTCGGCCGTGGGATAGGCGACGACGATGTCGTCGCTTGTCCCGGTCGCGACGAGCCACAGCGCCTCAGGAAGCGTGAAGGCGAGGATTCCGCGGAACCCGGCCATGCCGAGTACCTGCTCGATCAGATAGCGGCACCGGACGGACTTGCTAGCGAGCCGGATCGGCTTGCCCGCCGCACGGCGCACCATCGCGGCCGCGTTGGCGCGGAAGGCGGCCATGTCCACGATGGCGAACGGCGCATCCAGATGCGCCGTTGCAGCGTCGAGCCTGCGGAGCGCGGCGAGCCCGGCAGTGCCGCGCGTCACGCATCGTCCTTCGTCAAGGCCGCGTACTCGGCGGGGGAGAGCAGCCCGGGCGGAACCTCCCCGCTGGTGTCGTCCAGCTGCACCTTGAAAAGCCACCCCGCGCCGTAGGGGTCGGAGTTGACCAGTCCCGGATCGTCTTCGATCTCCGGGTTGACCTCAGTCACTTCCCCGTCAACCGGGGAGTACAGGTCGCTGACTGACTTGGTTGACTCCACCTCGCCACAGGGCTCGCCGGAGGTGACCTTGGTGCCGGCGACGGGCGCGGACACGAAGACGACGTCGCCGAGGGCTCGCTGCGCGTGGTCGGTGATCCCTACCGAGGCCGTAGCGCCGTTGATGGCCACCCACTCGTGCTCTGGGGTGTAGAGGAGCTCGTCGGGAACGGACATTTTCGCCTCTCTTGCAGGGTCTTGGCTGGATATCGAGAGCCACCGGGCGGCTCGTCAGGCCCGGCGGTAGAACGGCAATTCCACCAGTCTGGCCGGCTCGGCGCTCCCCCGGATATCCACCGCCAGCTCAGCGGCTTCCGGCCCGTCGGCAATCCCGGCGGCCGCGGCCCCGTCGGCCGCCTCGGGGCGAAGGTAGGCCATGGCAATCGGGGCGCCGAGCGTCGGCGAGGGCGCCCCGCTGGTCACCGTGCCGCACGTGGCGCCGTCCCACAGCACGGCGTAGCCGTGTCTCGGTACCCGCCTCGACTCGCCGACCAGCCCTACCAGCCGGCGCTGCGGCGGCTCGCTCGCCAGCGCCGCGAGCGCGGCACGCCCGACGAAGTCGCCGGGCTTGTCGAACCGCACGACGCGACCGAGTCCGGCGTCGAATGGCGAAAGGTCGGGCCCGAGCTCGTTGCCGTAGAGCGGCATACCGGCCTCGAGTCGCAGCGTGTCGCGCGCAGCCAGGCCAGCTGCCATCAGCCCCTGATCGGTGCCGGCCGCGCTGATGGCGGCCCACAATTCCGCAGCGTCCTCCGGCGCCGCGAAGATCTCGAAGCCGTCCTCGCCGGTGTACCCCGTCCGGGCTACCAGGACCTGGCGGCCAGCAAGCTGGACGGGGTAGCTGGCGTAGTACTTCAGCCCCTCCAGCTCGGCCGACGCGAGCGGGGCGAGGATAGCCGCGGCACGCGGCCCCTGAACGGCGATCAATGCGTAGCGATCGGTCCGGTCGTGGACTGTCGCGTCCTTGCCAGCCGTGCGCTCGGTCAGCGCCGCGGCGACGACGCTGGTATTCGCAGCATTGGCGACGACGAGGAACTCGTCAGCACCGAGCCGGTAGACAATGAGGTCGTCGAGTACCCCTCCGTCCCGAGCGCAGATCATCGTGTACCGTGCGCGTCCTGGCTGCAGCGCCGAGGGCGCCCCGGTGACCGCATAGTCAAGGGCAGCGGCTGCGTCCGGGCCGCTCACCGCGAGCTCGCCCATGTGGGACAAGTCGAAAATGCCGGCCGCGGTTCGCACGGCATTGTGCTCAGCCGTCTCGCTGCGGTAGCGCAGCGGCATCAGCCAGCCGGCGAAGTCGGTGAGCGTGGCGCCGAGCTGTTCGTGCACGCTGGTCAGCGGCGTGCGGCGGGGCGCGCCTGGCGCGCTCGGCTGGGCCGTGGGCGGCGGGGTGCCTGTCACGATCACGGAGCCTACCGGTCGCCACCGCCGAACGGCTGCGCTGGCTGGACCGTCGGACGCGACCGGATTGGCGTCTCAGCGCACCGGAGCGGGCAGGAGGATGGGGAGAAGCTCACCAAGCGGGAGGTGCCCATGAGCGTGCTGTCTGATGAGCAGGTTTCTGAGCGTCTAGCTGGGCTCGACGGCTGGACCCGGCAGGGCGACAGCATCGTGCACGTAGCGACGCTCGCCGACTTCAAGGCCGCCATGCTGTACGTGGGCGCGGTCGCCTACCTGGCCGAGTCGGCCAACCATCACCCCGACATCACCATCTCCTGGAACAAGGTGACGCTGACGCTGTCGACGCACTCGGCTGGCGGGTTGACGGCCAAGGACTTCGCGCTGGCCGCGCAGATCAGGGCGCTCACCTAGTCGCGAAGTGCCGTCGCGACGCTGCTGAGCCGTCGGCACGTCGGGCCGGGATCGTGCGACGCTCCGGGCCTGCGCTGCGGGCGGTGGCCTGGCGAGGGCGGCGCGTTGCGGCCCCCGCTCGCAACGCGCCGCCCAGGTCGGCCCTCGCCGTGGGCAGCGCTCCGGAGTACGACGGCACCATGCACCCGGTCGCGCTGCCCATCCGGCGAAGGCGCATCCGCTCGTCGCGACCCTCGTCTACGCAAGCACCCTGATTCCCCCGAGACCAGGGCGGCGCGGCCGAGCGATCCGGCGGAGGATCGCAGGGCCTCGGGACGAGGGTCCCCCTCCGCGACTCACGGATTCCTTCTCGCGGCCTCGTCTCCCCGTCCCGGCATGCCGGCGCGAGTGCCGCACGAGTCTCTGTTATACACGGAGTGCATGATCGGCTACGACTAGTTACGAAATTGTGTTGTCGCCGCCCCTGCGCGGAGCGACGTCTGGTTAGTCGAGCTCGCAGGGCAGGTGCTTAATGCCGTTGATGAAGCTCGACAGCAGCCGGTCAGGCTCGGCGGCAGCACGGACGCGGGGAACGCGCGTCATGAGCTCCCGCAGCATCACCCTGATCTCCCGGCGCGCCAGATGCGCACCGAGGCAGAAGTGCGGACCGGCCGAGCCGAAGCCGACATGCGGATTCGGCGAGCGGGTGATATCAAAGCGGCCGGGGTCGGCAAAGACGCTCTCATCCCGGTTGGCTGCCGAGTAGAGCAGCATGACCTTGTCGCCCTCCCGGTAGTCGTTCCCGTGCAGGCTGCAGTCCCTGGTCACCGACCGACGCATCCAGATCACCGGTGTGGCGTATCTGACGATCTCCTCCACCGCGCCGGGCAGCCGTGCTTCCACGTCTTGCAGCAGCAGCGCGCGCTGGTCCGGGTACTCGGTCAGCAGGTTGAGCGCGTGCGAGATAGCGGTACGGGTGGTCTCGTTGCCCGCGACCACGAGCAAGATGAAGAACGAGCCGAGTTCAGCCGGGGTGAGCTGCTCGCCGTCGATGTTGGCCGTGGCCAGGGCGCTGACCAGATCGTCGCCCGGGTCCTCCGCGCGCTCTGCTGCCAGCGTGGTGACGAGGCCAGCCAGATCCTGGCCAGCGGTGAGCAGCTGGGTGATCGCGGTGTCCATGTCCTCGCTGATGAACTCCGGATCCTGGCCGGACAAGATGATGTTGGTGTTACGGAGCACCATGTCGTAATGGTCATCGCCGATGCCCATCATCTGGCAGATGATCCGCAGCGGCAGCCGGGCCGAAACCTGCTGCACGAAGTCGCACGGTCCGGTGGCCAGCAGATCGTCGACGATCGAAGCGGCGGTGACCTGCACGTCGTCCTCGAACTTCTGGATCATCTTGGGGGTGAAGGCCCGCGAGACGATGCGCCGCAGCCTGGCATGGCGCGGGTCGTCCATGCTGATCATGGAGCCGAAGTACTCGTTGAATTCGGGCGGCAGGTCGACAAGGCTGGTCGCGCCGCGGGCCGACGAGAACAGCTCAGGCTGACGACTGGCGCCGGCCACGTCGGCATGCGACACGAAGGCGTAGTAACCGCTCTCGTCGGCGCCGAACGGGTTCTCTGGCTGATCGAAGAACACCGGCCTGCCGACCGCGCGCAGCCGAGCGAACGCGTCGTACCGCTCCTGCCACGGCAGCGCCCAGAATTCGTTCGCCGACAGGTCGATACCTTCGATCGAGCTGGCAGAGGAAGTCGTCATGACGCCACCTTTGACTAGAACGCGGTTCTAGGCCCTAGTCTGGCATTGCCGCCCCGACGGCGGCTACGGCCGCGTGATCTGGGCACCCGGTCGGGCCGGGCCCAGGCTGTGCTCCCGGCGGGCAAGGCCGCGCTGCGCCCTGTTGTCAGGGCAGGGCAGCCGCAGCGGCCTCGAGCACTGCGGGTCGCGCGTGCGTCGCTCGCATGGTCAGCAGGGCGATCGCGACCGGCGCGGTCACGCCGCTCAGCTCGACCACCGTGCACGCAATGCGGGCGCGACGGGTCGCGAGTGCTACCCAGTCGTCGCTGGTCGCCTGCACAACCCTGAGGTCGGCGTCAGCGCGCAGGCGGGCTGTCGCCAGGCAGGCGCGGATCGCCTCAAGCCGCCCGGCGAGGAGCGGCGGCGGCTCGTTGAGCTCGGCGCGCAGCTGCCCGTAGGCGATCGCCAGGCCGGTGGCTGGCTGATGCCGGCGGCTCGCTTCGTCGACGGTGACCCAGCCGCACGCCGCACCCACGGGTGCCCGCACCGCGAGCGTGAACCCGGCGAGCGGCCCTGCTCCCGGTGCGCTCGCGGCTCTGAGGCGGCCTGTCCCCGGCCTCGCGTGGCCGCCAGAAATCGAAGGATTCGCGCTGCGCGGCGTGTCCTCAGCCGCGCCGGACTGGGGCGGGATCGCGCCAGCGAGCACCGGAGGCTGCAGGCAGCTGACGGTAACCCGCAGGCCGTCGTCCAGACCCAGGTCGGCCGCACCTCGCTCGAGGAACGCCGCGAGCAGCGCCGGCGGCCACGCGGTATTCCGCGGCAGCGGTCCGGCATCCCGAAGCCGGATGCCACGCCAGGAGGCGACCAGCTGCCCGGCGGTGTTCACCGCCTCGACCGACCACAGCTGCTCGGCAGACCGCCGGTTGCCGTGGCCAGGTGGAGTCGCCGGGGTCGAGCCGGCGAAGGTCGCGTCCCGCTGGCGGCCGCCGCCCGGCCGAGGCCTGCGCGCGTGCCGCGACTTTCCTGACGCCTCTGTTCCGGGATCCGCGGCCGCTCCCGCCTGCGAGTCGTCCGCCTCGACGACGCGGCGGCCCCCAGCGCCGAGTGCGTTGTCATCGCGGCCCTCGTTGGCGTCGTGCTCGGCGGCGGGGGCGCCGCGCTGGCCAGGGATGACCGGAGCCAGCGGGGCAGCGCCGTTGAGGGCTGGGGCCGCCGCGGCGAGCCGCTCCGAGGTCGCGTTCCGCACCGGCTCAGCCACGGCTCTGATCTCGACGGGCCCGGTTTCGTCGCGGCCAGAGAAATGCACAGACTCGCAGCTGATGGCTCGCACCCGGCGATGCGGCACGCACGCCTGCAGGAGCTGCAACGCAGCGTCGCCGAGGCCGGGACTGCCGACCAGGAACCCGGTATCAGTCAGCCCGCTGCTGGGCTCAAACCAGGGCTGGTCGTCGGCGCCGCGCGCGATCGCCCGGCCGGAGCGGGCGGTGACCTCCGGTAGCAGGGCGATCCGGCGGAACCGGCCGGACTGGAAACACACCGGACCGTAGAGCTCGGTGCCGTCGACCAACCCGGTCGCCGCTCCGCCGAACTGCGGCAGCAGCGACGCCGGAACGGCCGTCTCGGGCAGCTCGGCCTGCTCGCTGGGGAACACCGCGGTGGCGTGGTCGATCTGGTACGAGCTGTCCGAGCTGCGGAGCACTGCCGTGATTGAGTCACCGAAGCGCTGCGCGCAGACCCGCACCGTTACCCCGCCGGTCGACGGGATCAGCAGCGGCGACTCCAGCGTGACGGCACTGGCCTGCCGCATCGGCTGTCCCGCCAGCACCGACGCCGCCTCGGCGAGGGCCTCAAGCGCCAGCACGGGCGGCAACACGGGTAGCCCGTCGATCCGGTAGTCGTCCAGGAAGGGATCGCTGGCTAGCGACAGTCGCGCCGTGCAGATCAGCTCCACGCCCTCGTAGTGGACGGCGACTTCGCGCAGAAACCGCCCGCCGCCGGGGAGCCCGGCCGCGGCCAGCGCGCCAGTGGTGATCATTGGCGGCCGTCGGCTGGCGAGACCGCCGATCCGGCCGTGCAGCGCCAGCCGCGGTGCAAGGCCGGGTGTTGTCATGATCTTCAGCAGTAGCTTGCTCGCCGCGCTGATATCCAGCGGCGGAGTGTCAGCCGCGGCCAGCGACGCCGCGAAGTCAGGGCGCTCGCCGACTGCGGTCACGGACCAGGCGGCAAGGTCGAGGTGCAGCGCCGCGCAGCCGGGCCGCGCGGCGGCCAGCTCGGCGGCGCGGCTAGCCAGCGCGCCGCAGCCGAGTGTGTGCAAGCCCGCTCCCGCTAGCCCGTACCGGCCGGTCACCGTGCCGACGGAGATGATCAGCTTGAGCTGCGCATCCGGTATCGACGCGGCCAGCGCGTCGAGGACACCTGCCTGCCCTGCCGGGTAGCCGCGGGCGTCCGCGTCATCGATGTCAAGGACCGGAACGGGGTCGGCTGGGCTGGCAGCGTGCGCAAGGGCCGTCACCGGCCCGAGCCGGCCCTCGATCCGGCGGATTGCACGCGCCAGGCTGACCGGGTCGCGGACGTCGATGATCTCATAGCCGACTCGCGCTCCGGCCTGCCGAAGCTCCTCGAGGCCGGCGATGAGCTCGGTGTCGTCGTGTTCACCGGCGCGGCCGACCATGGCAATGCCGGCCCCACTGCACGCGAGAATTCGCGCCAGCGCGAGACCCGCGCCGCCAGTAGCGCGGCTGATGACGAGCACATCCCCCGGACCGAGCGGGAAGTTCGCGCCGCCCGGCAGGGGAGCCTCGGTGAGCACTGGCTCGCTGGCCAGGCCAGTTGGCGCGACGACCAGCTCGCGGAACTGCCCAGGGCTCGCGCTTGCCTCCGGCACTACCCCAGCAGGGCCGATCTCGGACGGGACCCGCAACACGGTCACGCCGAGCGACGGCTGCTCCGCGTGCAGCGTGGCGAAGAACCCGGTGAAACCGGGACTCGGTGTCAGCACCACAAGCTCACCCGTGCTCGCTGCGTCGCGTGCGGCCGCGACCGCCGCGCTGCGAGACTGCTCGTCCGCGGGGTCCTCGAGCACAGCGAGCGTCCGCACCGCGGCCGGGTCGGCGGTGAACTGCGCGCCGAGGTCTGCGAGCCACGGGCTGCGCGCGGCCGCGTACACGCGCCACTCCCGGCTTGGCGCCGATCCGGTCGGTGGCTGCGCTGGGCGCAGGCTCTCGGTAAAGCACCGCGACCAGGGCGCCAGTCCGGCAACTCCAAGAGCGACCTGACTGGCCGGAACGCCGACACCGCCAGGGATGTAGCCGTCGTGGGCTGCGGCATCCGGCCTACCAGTAGTGCCGGGCGTCGCGGTGCCGGGCGCTGGCTCGGCCTCTTCGCCCGCGTGGTCGGGGTCGCCGACCGCCAAGGGGCGGTCGCCGTTCGCCAGGGCGCTGGTCGCCCGGTACCGGATGACAGGCTCAGCAGACAGTGCGTCATCACCGGGTATGGCTGCGGATCCGTCGGCTGGCCCGCCGGGCCCGCGGCGGTCTGCCGTCAGGCCGTCGGGCGTTTGCGCGGCTGCCGAAGGCCCATCATGGGACTGCGACACGGCATCAAGTGCTCGGCGCAGCGCGTCGGCGGCCGAGCCGTTGGCAGCCGAGCCGTTGGCAGCTGGCCTTGGCGGCGGACCGGCCGTCGGGGCGGAGATCGGCGCGGTGGGCACGGCGTCCTCAGATGATGGCCCGCCGGGGCGGGCAGGCCGGCGCGGCCGCGGGCTTGGCTCGCACGGGCTGGTGAGGAACGCGGGCTCAGTCCAGATGTCGATCGGCCTGGCCTGCTGTCCGGCGAACAGGGAAGCTGGGGCGCTGAGCGCGCCGGCTGCGAACAGAGCGGCGGCCACGCGGGCTACGTCGGCCGGGTCGGCGAGCCCGGGGCGCAGGCTGAGTGACGGAACCTGCACCCTCGCCGCGGCGTGGGCAAGAGCCTGACCTGGGCCCGAGTCGAGCAGCAGCGTGGCGTCGCCGGCGCTGTCGGCGACCGCCTCGAGGACCCGCTCAGCGCCGGCGAATCCGCCGCAGATTAGGTCCACCGCCTCGTCCACGGACCGCACTTCGGCACCGGTCACGGTGGAAAGCAACCGCCGCCGCGGCGGGCCGAACCGGAAGCGCTTGGCGATTGCGGCGCGCAGCTCTGCACCGCGCGCTCCGTCAGGCGGCCAGGCGGCCAGGGCCCCGTCGATGCCTGTCCCGTGAGTGTCCGGCGGCGGCGCACTGGCCAGGAACTGCGAACGCAGCCCGGCGATCTCCGTTACCTCGCGCTCGCCGATAACACCGGCCCAGGCCAGGCCAGCAAGCAGGCCAAACCCGTGCCCGACCGCGCAGGCCGCGTCGACCTCCAGCGAGGCCAGCCAGCGCAGCACCTCCAGGCAGTGACCGACGCCAGCGCGGAGCTCCCCGGCCGCGGCGGCGCGCTCCTCGCCCGACATCAGCAGCACCACCCGGCCGTCGGCACCATCAGAGGCAAAGATGCCGGGTCTAGTCCCAATCCGGCCGGCGGACAGGCCCGGAAGCAGACCGAGCGCCTCGCGGGCAAGGGCCGACAGCTGTTCCTGCCGCTTCGCCACGAGCCCGACCCTTGCCGGGCCCTGCGGCCCCTGGTCCCGGCCCAGCACGCAGGCGAGGTCCACCATCTCGCCGTCGGAGAGCCAGGTCGCTCGGTCGGCCAGTCTGGACAGAGTTGCGGCGAGCGCGGCCCGGTCGGGTGCGTGGACGAGAAACGGCCTGGGCCGAGGCGTTCCGGTCGGTGCCCGCTGGACGTCGTCGGAATCCTTCGCCGCGGGCCGGGCGTGGGGTGGCCGCGACTTGGCAGCGGGCTCGTGCCGCAGTACCAGATGGACATTGCTGCCGCCGATGCCGGTCGCGGCGACGGCGGCCAGTCGGGGACCGGGCTCCCAGTCCTGCGGCACCCGTGGCAGGGCCACCCGTGCCTCGCCGCCGGTGATGAGGGCGTGCGGCCGGTCCACGCCGGTCGCTGGCGGCACCACGCCGGTGCTGACCGCCAGCACGGTCTTGATCAGGCTCGCAGCCCCTGCTGCCGCCTTGGCGTGCCCGATGTTCGTCTTGACTGACCCTAGCGCGGCTGGACGGCGCGCCCCAGCTCGTATCGAGGCCAGAGCGCTGAGTTCTGCGTCGTCGTCCGCCGGTGTTCCGGCCCCGTTCCCCTCTATGTAGTCGATGTCTGCCGGATCGATCCCAGCCCGGTTGTAAGCCCGCCGCATCGCCAGCAGCTGGCTGCTCGCCTGCGAGCCCAGCTGGCCAGGCAGCCCGCCGCTGGACGTCCCCCAGCCGAGAATCTCGGCGTAGACCGGCAGGCCGGCCGCACGCGCGTCCGCGGTGCGGAGTAGCACGACGACGCCGCATCCTTCCCCAGGCAGGTATCCCGAGGGGTTCTGGTCGTACAAACGCACGTCCGTCGTGGCGAGCACGCCGGCCTTCGCCAGGCCGATCAGCTCGAGCGGATCAATGCTGAGGTCGACGCCCCCGGCGATCGCTGCGTCGAGATCACCAGCAGCGAGCGCGCTGCAGGCAGACGCGACCGCCTGCAGCGACGACGAGCAGGCGCTGTCGACGGCGTGACTGCCGCCGCGAAACCCGAAGTAGCTGCTGATCGTCGCCGCGATTGTGGCCGGCATGCTGCCAGCGAGGCTGTAGGGGCCTATCGCCGGGAAGGAAGTCAGGAACCGCCGCTCGGCCCGGCGCAGCACCGTTCCAGCCTGGCTGGCCGGGACATCAGCTGCTGCCAGCGCGTCGGTGAGCGCCCGGCGCACGTACGGCCAGCGCACTCGCACCGCATTGGCCCTGGAAATATCGCCCGCCATGGTGTTCCCGATGATGACGCCGGTGCGGTCGCGATCGAGCCCGGCGCCGGCGGGCAGCCCGGCAGCGGCGAGGGCCCGGGCCGCCGTCTCCAGCGCGAGCCAGTGCGCGGGGTCCGAGCCCAGGTAGACCGCGGGCTCGACGCCGAACGCCGCGCGGTCGAACCGCCAGCCTTCGATGAGGGCAGCTCTGGTGCTGTAGGTGGCGTCCGACGTCGCTGGATCCGACCGGTAGTAGTCGGCCAGGTTGAGCCTGCCCGGAGGGATGCGACGGAACGCCCGCCGGCCGGTCAGCACCACGTCCAGCAGCTCGGCTGCGTCGTCCGCGTCGGGGAACCGGCACGCCAGGCCCACGACGGCGAGCGACGCCACGTTCCGCGCCGCGGCGGCAGCCTCAGTCATGGCGGCCCCCGGTGGCCTTGGTCGACTGGCGGCCGACGTGCCCGCGCCGGTTGCAGTCAGCGTGAAAAAGGGGTCGCGCTGACCGAATTCGGTTAATGCGACACAGTAATTCCGCGCGCACGCAGATGCGCATTATTTCCCCCGCAGTATGGCCGTCTCCCGATGGGCCAGCCCGGCCGCACAGACACCGCTGGCACGGCCCAATCCCCCGGATGGCCTCGTGCGCCAGCGATGTGCCGCGTGTCCCGACAGCCCGTTGCGGCTAGGTGTCTCGCCATTATTTGACGGCCTGGGAGTGCGGTCAAGAAGAACGCTGGGACGCACCACTTTTGATATCTGACGTCGTTTTCTTCCGACCGGGACAATGTAGTAGGGAATGCGAGTACCGGTGTTTATCTGCCAGCCGATATCGTCGGCTGGCGGCCTCGCCACCGGCCGCCGTTACGGATCATGCGGCGCCTTGTGCGCGCACTTGCGCCGCTGTCGTCCGCCTCATGGCACCGTGCGCTACCCTGAACGCGTGCGTTTCGCCCGGCTGCTCCTTACCTAGCCGCGCCGACTGTCCTGTCGTTGGCGCGGCTGCCCCTCGTGACCCGGGGGGCGCTTCTATTGAGAGCAAGGAAAGCTCAGGCCGGGCAGGGGCCGATCCGGACCTCACCAGACACGCGAGGACACCATGACAGCCGAGACCGCGGACCGCTACGATCCGCGCGCTATCCAGGACAAGTGGCAGCAGCGCTGGGCCGCCATGGACATCTTCCGCGCCAGCGACGATCCGGATGACCAGAGGCCGCGCACCTATCTGCTCGACATGTTCCCTTATCCCTCTGGCGACCTGCACATGGGGCACGCGGAGGCCTACGCGCTGGGTGACGCCATGGCGCGCTACTACACCCTGCGCGGCCACAACGTCTTGCACCCCATCGGCTGGGACGCCTTCGGGCTGCCCGCGGAGAACGCGGCCATCAGAAACAACACCCACCCGGCCGACTGGACGCACGCGAACATCGAGGTTCAGGCTGCCTCGTTCCGCCAGTACGCGGTGTCCTTTGACTGGTCCCGGCGGCTGCAGACCTGCGACCCGGATTACTACAAGTGGACGCAGTGGCTATTTCTCCGGTTCTACGAGCGTGGCCTGGCTTATCGCGCCGACGGTTATGTGAACTGGTGCCCAGTCGACCAGACGGTGCTGGCAAATGAGCAGGTCATCGCTGGAAAGTGCGAGCGCTGCGGGTCCGAGGTCATCCGCCGGGTACTGACGCAGTGGTACTTCAAGATCACCGAGTACGCGGACCGGCTGCTGGCCGACATGGCACCGCTCGAGGGCAAGTGGCCCGACCGCGTGCTGCTGATGCAGCGCAACTGGATTGGCCGCAGCCAGGGTGCCGAAGTCGCGTTCCAGATCGAGGGGCGGGCCGAGCCGGTCACCGTGTTCACCACCCGGCCAGACACGCTATACGGCGCTACCTTCTTTGTCGTCGCCGCCGACTCTCCGCTAGCCGAAGAGCTTTGCGCGCCCGAGCAGCGGTCCGCGCTGGCCGACTACGTGGCCCAGGTGCGGAAGCTGACCGACATCGAGCGGCAGTCGGCCGACCGGGAGAAGACCGGCGTGTTCCTGGGCAGGCACGCGGTCAACCCGGTGAACGGCGAGCTGATTCAGGTCTGGGCGGCGGACTACGTGCTCCCGGATTACGGCACCGGAGCGATCATGGCAGTACCCGCGCACGACCAGCGCGACCTTGACTTCGCCCGTACCTTCGACCTGCCCGTCCGGGTGGTTCTGGATACCGGCTCTGCAGACCCAGGGGTGACCGGAGTGGCCACGCCAGGCGAGGGCACGCTGGTCAACTCAGGGCCATTGGACGGGCTGTCGAAGTCCGCCGCCATCGACCGGATCATCGAGATCCTGGCTGAACACGAGCTGGGTCGTGGCGCCGTGAACTACCGGCTACGCGACTGGCTGCTTTCCCGGCAGCGGTTCTGGGGAGCGCCGATACCGATCGTGTACTGCGATGGCTGCGGCGAGGTGCCGGTGCCTGACGACCAGCTGCCCGTGCTGCTGCCCGACCTGCGCGGCCAGGAACTGGCTCCCAAGGGCGTCTCGCCGTTGGCCGCAGCCACCGACTGGGTTGCAACCGAGTGCCCCAAGTGCGGTGGGCCTGCCAAGCGGGACACCGACACGATGGACACGTTCGTGGACTCGTCCTGGTACTTCCTGCGGTACTGCTCGCCGCTGTTCGAGCACGGCCCGTTCGAGGTTGAGGCGGTTCGCCGGTGGTCGCCGGTAAACCTGTACGTCGGCGGGGTGGAGCACGCGATCCTGCACCTGCTCTACTCGCGGTTCTTCGTCAAAGTGCTGTACGACATGCAGATGCTGGACTTCATCGAGCCTTTTACCGCGCTCGTGAACCAGGGCCAGGTGATCAACCGCGGCAAGGCGATGTCCAAGTCGCTGGGGAACGGCGTCGACCTGGGGGAGCAGCTAGCCGCGCACGGCGTGGACGCCATCCGGCTGACGATGATCTTCGCCAGCCCGCCCGAGGACGACATCGACTGGGCGGACATGAACCCGGACGCCCTGACGAAGTTCCTGGGCCGGGTGGCGCGGGTCGCCGCGGAGGTGGCGGCAGCGCCGGCTGTCGCGAGCGACCCGGCCGCCGGCGACCAGGAACTGCGCAAGGTGACGCACCGGACAATCGACGAGGTCACCAGGCTGGTCGAGACCACTCGGCTGAACGTGGCCGTGGCCAGGTTGATGGAGCTTGTCAGTGCTGCCCGCCGGACGATCGACTCCGGTCCGGGTGCCGGCGACGCGGCAGTCCGTGAAGCCGCCGAAGCGCTGACGATCATGCTGTCCCTATTCGCGCCGTACACCGCCGAGGAGTGCTGGGAGATCCTGGGCCACGAGCCGTCGGTCGCCACGGCGGGCTGGCCCGCTTCCGATCCGGCCCTGCTGGTGCGCCAGACCGTCACCTGCGTCGTCCAGGTTGACGGCAAGGTTCGGGACCGGCTTGACGTACCAGTGGCTATTAGCGACGACGAGCTTCGCTCGCTGGCCGTTGCGAGCGAGGCCGCCACTCGCGCGCTGGCCGGACGCGGTGTCCGAACCGTCATCGTCCGGGCACCGAAGCTGGTAAATATCGTTTCTGCGTAAAACGGCAGGTCGGCAACGGTCTGCAGGCTGCTCTGTCGTCGCGCCGGGTGCGGGAACGCGGCTGCGCTGCCGCGGTGGCGCAGCCGCCTGCCCTCAGGGTTCTGCAGCCGGGCACGTCCGGCCGGCCGCCGCCAAGTCCGCCCGCCCGGACCGATCGCGGCCGAAGTCACGCCGCGGACGCAGAAAAGCCGCCGGAACATGCTTCCGCCTGACTCCACCGTCAGCTTCCACGCAGAGCGCCAGGATGCCGATGTCGATGGCCTTCTGGCGTCGCTCGACCACGACCTCGTCGGGCTTGTGCCGATCAAGCACAAGGTCGAGCAGATCGCATCGCTGCAGCTCGTTGACCGGGCCCGGAACCAGTTCGGCATCTCCGCCCCGCGGCCGAATCTGCACATGTGCTTTACCGGGCCGCCAGGCACCGGCAAGACCACGATGGCGCTGCGGATGGCGGATCTGCTGCACCGGCTTGGCTACCTGGCCAAGGGTCAGCTTGTGCACGCCATGCGGGACGACCTAGTCGGCGAGTTCGTCGGGCAGACCGCCCCGAAGACGAAGCGCGTTCTGGAGCGGGCGATGGGCGGAGTGTTGATCATCGATGAGGCCTACTGCCTGTACCGCGGCCGACTCCAAGGATTACGGCCAGGAGGTCGTCGACATCCTCCTGCAAGTCATGGAGAACCAGCGACAGGACCTGGTGGTCATCCTGGCGGGCTATAAGGACCGGATGGACGAGTTCTTCACCGTCAACCCCGGCATGCGCTCACGGATCGCCACCACCTCGACTTCGCGCCTTACGACCTTGATGAACTGGTCTCGATCGGTCAGCTGATGCCGATAAGGCGAAGTACTACCTGTCACCAGCAGCGGGAGCGGCGTTCCGCGCCGATGTGAGGTGGCAGATGGCCGAACGCGGCTTCGCCAACGCCCGCAGCATCCGCAACAGCATCGATCGAGCGCGTCTCCGGCACGCCCACAGGCTGGCCGCGAACCCGGACCGGCGGTGGAGCCGCGACGATCTCATGCGAATGGACGCGCAGGACATCGTGGCCGGCGAGCTCGAGCTTGCTCGCGAGATCAGCAGCGTGCCCGCTGGCTTGAACCACGAGGCACTTGGCGGCGGCCCGACTGGCCTATGACGGCGACCGACCAAACCCGACGGCGACGCGGCTAACCCGGACCCGGACAGCGACCCGGCCGACCCGGACTGGACGGCGACGCGGCGGAGCCCTGTCCGTAATGGACTGTCGATAACTCGTCAGACGCGCCGAAGCACCGCGACGACCTTGCCAAGGATCTCGGCGTGGTCGCCGGGAATCGGCGTGTACGACGGGTTGTGCGGCATCAGCCAGATGTGGTCCGCGGCCCGCTTGAAGGTCTTGACGGTTGCCTCGCCATCGAGCATCGCCGCGACGATGTCGCCATTCTCCGCGACGGGCTGCTGGCGAACCACGACCCAGTCTCCGTCGGCGATCGCGGCGTTGATCATCGAGTCACCGACGACCTTGAGGAGGAAAAGGTTGCCCTCGCCGACGATCTGCCTCGGCAACGGGAAGATATCCTCGATTGATTCCTCGGCGAGGATCGGGCCACCGGCGGCAATCCGGCCGACCAGCGGTACATAGGCGGCCTCCTGCGAGGCGATGTCCATCGGGGAGTCGTCGTCGGGACCAGGCTCGGGCCGGACGGCCGGGTGGCCGGGGAGGCGCACTTCGACCGTTCGCGGCCGTCCAGCGTCCCGGCGCAGGTAGCCCTTGGCCTGCAGCGTCGACAACTGGTAGGAGACGCTCGACGTGCTCGTCAGACCGACAGCCTCACCGATCTCACGCATCGATGGCGGGTACCCGCGGCGCTGAACCGAGTCCCGGATCACCTGGAGCACCTTGCGCTGCCGCCAGGTCAGGACATGACCAGGGTCAGGCTTATCGGGTACGTCCGCGACGACAGTCGGAACGCTGCCCTTAGGTCTGCGGCCTGGCTTCCCGCGGGCTTGGCCTGTGTGGGCGTCCGTCCGGCTGGTGTCGATTGCCGGGGCCTGGCGCGCCCCGTCATCGCTGGTCGCATCGCTCATCTCAGACCTCCGGTTTCCGGTCGGTTCGGCCGGCCACGGTGACCGAGCCATCTCGGTCGCGGTGATGCCGCCCGTCGAAGCTGACGTTAATGGTTCCGAGCCAGGATCTCAAACATCTGTTCGACGCGCCGAGAAAATGTCGTACCCCTGCGATAAGACACTATCGTATCTCCGTTCGATCGAACGAAAATGCGATAGAACAGAGATACGATCGAACTGTCATTCGTAGATGGAGGCTGGGATGAGCGCACTGAGTGCGATCGAGGCGGCTGTCGTTGACGGACCGGAGCTTGCAGCGCCACTCATGCCCCCACAGCGGCGGGCACTTCGGCTCGTCGGGCGGCCGGAAGCTGACGGCCTCACGAGGGGTGATATTCCGAGGGACGACCCGGCCGAGCCGCGCTTCAGTTCGATTCGGCAGGTGCCGCGCGCATCGGCAGGCGGCGCGGTTCTCACCCCGTCGGCGGTCATTTCGCCTCGACCTCGTGCCGCGGCTGGATCGGCTCCGCTCCGGCTCACCCGCCGGGGCAGAGCTGCCGTCGCTGTGCTCGTCGTTGCGCTGATCGCAGGGCTTGCGCTCGCGATCGCGATGGTTGCGGCCGGAGGTGCCCAGGCAGCTAGTCCAGGGCAGCCCGGCGGAGCCCATCGGGGCATGCACGAGATCGTTGTACAGCCCGGCCAGACGCTCTGGTCGCTTGCCTCGGCTGCTGAGCCCACGGCTGACCCGCGCCTGGTCGTGCAGCAGATCATGGCCGTGAACAGGCTGACGAACGCTGACATCGCCGCGGGCCAGCTGCTGTGGGTGCCGCGCTAAGCGGGCGGACTGGGATCAGGTTCGGCGCGACACGCCGGCCTGCCGGGATTTTTTCCGGCGTGCCGTGCCCGGCGTCGCGCCGTCTACCTGCGGCTTCTCATCAGGAGACTCTGGTTTGCCAAACGCGGCCGAGTGGACCACAATATCTAGTAGTTGCACGCGTGTAATTTTCCTATAGCTTGTGCTTACGCAGACGCAGAGCTCGGACGTGACGACGGTGCAACCGGGGGAGGTGATCGCATGTACTGCCCGTACTGCAGGCATCAGGACACCAGGGTCATCGACAGCCGGACGGCCGACGACGGCATCGCGATCCGCCGCCGGAGGGCGTGCCCGGCCTGTGGCCGTCGGTTCACCACACAGGAGTCGGTCATCCTTACCGTGGCGAAGCGCAGCGGAGCCACCGAGCCGTTCAATCGAGACAAGATCGTTCGCGGGGTTCGCCGGGCCTGCCAGGGTCGGCCGGTGACCGAGGACCAGCTGGCGCTACTGGCCCAGCAGGTGGAGGACGTGATCCGGAGCCGTGGCAGCGGCGAAATCCCGTCCCAGGAGATCGGCCTGGCGATCCTGGGCCCGCTCCGCGAGCTGGACGAGGTCGCGTATCTCCGATTTGCCTCCGTGTACCGCGGGTTCGAGTCGCTGGCCGACTTCGAGGAAGAAATCTCCGCGCTGCGTACCGCTCATCTGGAGGGCTGGCGCGCGGAAGACGCCGAGTTGTTCGCGGCCGAGGCGGACATGCGGCCGGAGCCGGCCCGCCGCCGGATGTCGGGCGGTGCCACGTAGCCGGTACTCGACCGGCGCGGCAGACAGAGCTAGATCGCTGGAATTTACCTAGTCACCAGAGGGCCTTGCGGCCCGGCTACCGGGGTCCCAGGGGATCCGCGAAGGGGGAAGGGACATGACAGAGACGGCGAGCGGGGCAGCGTCGCAGGGCCGCAGCAAGCGCGGCAGGGGGCTCACCCTGCGCCGTATCTACACCCGCGACGGCGTCCACCCCTACGACGATGTGACCTGGGAGCGCCGGGATGTCGTGATGACGAACTGGCGCGACGGCTCGATCAACTTCGAGCAGCGCGGTGTCGAGTTTCCCGACTTCTGGTCGGTCAATGCCGCGAATATCGTCACGACGAAGTACTTCCGCGGTGCGCTCGGCACCCCGCAGCGTGAGTGGAGCCTCAAGCAGCTCGTCGACCGCGTTGTCGGTACCTACGCTGCAGCGGGCCGCGAGCACGACTACTTCGCGACCGAGCAGGACGCGGAGATTTTCGAGCACGAGCTCAAGCACGCGCTCATCCACCAGGTGTTCAGCTTCAACTCCCCGGTCTGGTTCAACGTCGGCACGACCTCCCCTCAGCAGGTCTCGGCGTGCCAGCCGTACGACGCGCTTGTCAGTACTCCGGCTGGCCTGGTTCCGATCGGCAAGCTCGTCGAGGACGATGCGGTCGGCACGAAGGTCTATGACGCCCACGGGATCACGCGGATCGTGGCCACCAAGGCCAACGGCCTCAAAGACGTGCTGCGCGTGCACACCGCGGCGGGTCACGTCCTTGACGTGACCGCCGACCATCTCGTGTGGCGGGCTGCGGACCTTCAGATCGGCGAATTCACAGTGGCCGGCTTCCTGCGCGCTGGTGACAACCTGCTGCAGGTGAATCCCGAGGTCGGCGGGTCGGACCGGTCGCTGCTGACGATCAGCAAGGTCGAGGAGCTCGGCGCGATGGAGGTCTATGACATCCAGACAGAAAGCGGCGAGTACCTCTCGGCGAATCTGCGGGTGCACAACTGCTTCATCCTCGCCGTCGACGACACGATGGACTCGATCCTCGACTGGTACAAGGAAGAGGGTCTGATCTTCAAAGGCGGATCGGGCGCTGGCGTCAACCTGTCCCGGATCCGCTCCAGCAAGGAGTTGCTGACGTCGGGCGGCACCGCCAGCGGCCCGGTCTCCTTCATGCGCGGTGCGGACGCATCTGCCGGGACCATCAAGTCGGGCGGCGCGACTCGACGAGCTGCGAAGATGGTCGTCCTTGACGTGGACCACCCCGACATCGAGGAGTTCATCGACACCAAAGCGCGCGAGGAAGAGAAGATCCGGGTCCTCCGCGACGCGGGCTTCGACATGGATCTCGGCGGTAAGGACATCGCCAGCGCTCAGTACCAGAACGCCAACAACTCGGTCCGGGTCTCGGACGAGTTCATGCGCGCAGTCGAGTCCGGCAAGAGCTTCGACCTGGCCGCCCGGACGACGGGCGAGCCGCTCGCCCAGGTCGACGCCAAGGGCCTGTTCCGCAAGATGGCGCAAGCCGCGTGGGAGTGCGCCGACCCCGGCGTCCAGTACGACGACACCATCAACGACTGGCACACCAACCCAGACTCTGGACGGATCACTGCGAGCAATCCGTGCAGTGAATACCTCAGCCTGGATAACTCGTCGTGCAACCTGGCCAGCATCAATCTGCTGAAGTTCCTGCGTGATGACGACACGTTCGACGTCGAGAGGTTTGAGCGGATCACCGAGCTGATCATCACTGCGATGGACATCTCTATCTGCTTCGCAGACTTCCCCACCGAGAAGATCGCCACGGTGACGCGGGCCTTCCGGCAGCTCGGCATTGGCTACGCGAACCTCGGTGCGCTGCTGATGGCCACCGGGCATGCGTACGACTCCGAGGGCGGGCGGGCGATCGCAGCCGCCATCACTTCCCTCATGACTGGTGTCGCGTACAAGCGTTCCGCCGAGCTCGCGGCCGTGGTCGGGCCCTACGACGGCTACGCGCGGAACGCATCGGCGCACAAGCGCGTGATGGCCAAGCACGCCACTGCGAGTGCGTCGATTCGCCCGCTGGGTGCCATCGACACGCCGGTCCTCTCGGCCGCTAACAAGGCCTGGCAGCAGGGTCTGGCCCTGGGCGAGAAGAACGGCTATCGGAATGCTCAGGCGAGCCTGCTGGCGCCAACCGGAACCATCGGATTCATGATGGATTGCGATACAACCGGTATCGAGCCGGACTTGGCGCTGGTCAAGTTCAAGAAGCTCGTTGGCGGCGGCTCGATGCAGATCGTCAACCAGACGGTGCCGCGCGCACTCAAGAACCTTGGCTATCAGGCCGAGCAGATCGAGGCGATCGTCGAATACATCAGCGAGCACGGCCATGTCGTGAATGCGCCGGGCCTGCGGCCAGAGCATTACGAGGTGTTCGACTGTGCCATGGGCGAGCGGGCGATCAGCCCGATGGGCCACGTGCGCATGATCGCCGCCGTCCAGCCCGTGCTGAGCGGCTCGGTCTCGAAGACCGTGAACATGCCCGAGAGCGCGACCGTCGAGGATATCGAGCGGATTTACTTCGAGGGCTGGAAGCTCGGCCTCAAGGCGCTCGCGATCTACCGCGACAACTGCAAGGTCGGCCAGCCGCTGTCGGTCGCGAAGAAGAAGACGGAGGAGTCACCGGCATCAGCTTCCCCGCACGAGGTGCGGCCGGTGCGGCGCAGGCTGCCCAAGCAGCGGTCGGCGATGGTCACGAGGTTCTCGGTGGCGGGCGCCGAGGGGTACATGACGGCGTCGAGCTATCCGGACGACGGCATCGGCGAGGTGTTCCTCAAGCTCGGCAAGCAGGGCTCGACGCTCGCTGGCGTGATGGACGCGTTCTCGATGGCGATCTCGGTGGGCCTGCAGTACGGCATTCCGCTGGAGTCGTACGTGCGGAAGTTCACGAACATGCGGTTCGAGCCGGCCGGTATTACCGACGACCAGGACATCAGGATGGCCAGCTCGGTGATGGACTACATCTTCCGCCGCCTGGCGCTGGATCACTTGTCCTACGACGAGCGGGCGGAGCTCGGCATCCTCACTACGGATGAGCGCACCGCGCAGCTCAACGGCGAGGAGCCGGCGCCGTCAGGTGACGACCTCGACCCGGAGGAGCTCGCGCAGTCGGCAGCGGTCGAGAGCGCCCGGCCATCACGTTCGCAAGATGTCGAGGTGCCGACTGTTCAGCCCCGCCCGGCTCCCACTGTGCCCGCCAGCACGACCGAGCTCATCGAGTCGCAGCAGGGCCGCGTCGCGGACGCGCCGCTGTGCCTGACCTGCGGCTCGAAGATGCGACCCGCCGGCAGCTGCTACGTCTGCGAGGGATGCGGATCGACCAGCGGCTGCAGCTAGCACCAGGCACCGTTCCACCGAGTTTTCCCAGCTCAGGCGGGGTCCGGCCGGACAGGCTGCACCCCGCCTGAGGGGCCTTTAGACATCGCTCGTTGCATCAGATGCAACGAGCTGGCTTGTGGCGCTCATATCGTCCAAAGCGGACGACCTGAGAGAGATGGACAGCCGTGTCCGCTCCGAGCACGCCGTTCGCCATCGATGACCTCATCGAGCGTTATGAGCACGCGGTAGCGGCGGGCGAACACCATCCGGTGCTCCTGACCGGGCTGTTCGTACTGGACTTGCTCGTCATCCACCCCTTCGAGGATGGCAATGGGCGAGTGGCACGTCTGCTCACTGGTGCCATGCTCAGTGGCCACAGTTACACGGTGGGTCGCTACGTAAGCCTTGAGCAGGCGATCGCCGAATCGGCTGACGCCTACTATCAGGCTCTCCTGGAGTCCGCCCATGGCTGGCACGAGAGCGCCGCCGACCCGTGGCCCTGGCTCGCATACGTCACTGGCGTGATCGCGGAGGCTTACGCCGTCTTCGCCACTCGGGCGGCTGCGGCGCAGACCAAGGGGACAAAGCAGCATCGTGTCCGCGAGCACATCCCGCGCCACGCGCCCAGCACGTTCCGCCTCGCGGAACTGAGGACAGCGCTGCCATGTGTCAGCGACCAGACCATCCGGCTCGTCCTCGAGCAGTTGACAGGAGAAGGCAAGGTGCAGTCCGACGGAACAGGCCGTTCGGCAACCTGGACGCGGACGACGAACACCTCATAAGCATCCGCAGCTTTGGGTCTGGAGGCCCCACAACCCGAATCAGTGCATTGCGCCAGTGTTCTGGGCATCGTCTGGGCGGAGTTCTTCCGGCTCAGGAGGGGTGTGGCCGGGTGGTCGCACCCTTGTGAGCGCCATGCGGGCTTGCGGTTGCATTCAATGCAACCGCAAGGACCTAAGACGCGTTCGCAGCCTCGGTTGTGACTGCCTGGTGGCGGCAAGCTGGCCACGTATTACTCGGCAGCTCGGCCACATAGCTCTCGGCAGAACGGGCGCCAGCCGACCGGCAGATCGGCCACAGACAGACCCGCGTCGCGCTGGTCAACGGCGCCCGGCAGGTCGGTAACTGCCCCTGACGGTTTCGTGGATGCCATCTTTCGGCTCGACTGGAGCGTCACAGTGGATGATTGACAGCTCAGCTCCGTGGGGTCCGTTGGCAGGAATGCATTCAG
>JASHOE010000260.1 GCA_030041275.1 Streptosporangiaceae bacterium | reverse complement strand
GCAAGCTGGAGCAGGCGGGCTGCCATGTCGTCTACGGGATGCTGGGGCTGAAGACGCACTGCAAGATGTCGCTGATCGTGCGCGGGGAGACCGACGGCTCGCTGCGACGGTTCTGCCACATCGGTACGGGTAACTATCACCCCAAGACCGCTCGGCTATATGAGGACTTCGGGCTGCTGACCACCAACGCCGCGGTGGCGGAGGACGTCACGTACCTGTTCAACCACCTGACTGGCTACGGTCGGAAATCCGATTATCACCGGCTGCTGGTTGCCCCCGCGGGGGTCAGGGCGGGCCTCATCGAGCGGATTGAGGAGCAGGTCGCGCTTCAGCGCGCCGGACAGCCCGCGCTTATCCAGATGAAGTGCAACGCGATCATCGACGAGGAGATGATCGACGCGCTGTATCGCGCATCGATGGCCGGGGTGCCGATCGACCTCTGGATCCGCGGGATCTGCGCCATCCGGCCTGGCGTGCCTGGCCTGTCGGAGACGATCCGGGTGCGCAGCGTCGTCGGGCGGTTCCTCGAGCACTCGCGCATCTACGCTTTCGGCACCGGGTCCGGTGACTCGCCAGGCGAGGTCTGGATCGGCAGCGCCGACCTCATGCACCGCAACCTGGACCGGCGCGTGGAGGTGCTGGTCCAGGTGGCCGATGAGGCGCAGCAAGCCGAGTTGCGGCAGCTGGTCAGCATGGCCATGGAACCGCGCATCTCGTCCTGGTGGCTGAATCCCGATGGCGACTGGACCCGGCATCAGTTCGACGACGTCGGCGCGCCGCTGACCGATATTCAGGACCTGCTCATCAGGTCGCGCCGCGGCCGAGGCGCCGAGGCCTGATCGCCTCGTGACTGACGAGATCCGGGCCGGCGGCGCCGTCGTGTGGCGTCCGGGCGAGCGCGGCGCGGAGATCCTGCTGGTGCACCGCCCCAAGTACGACGACTGGAGCCTGCCCAAGGGCAAGCTCGAACCAGGCGAGCACGTGCTGCTCGCCGCAGTACGCGAGGTGGCAGAGGAGACCACCTTGCGGGTGGCGCTCGGTCCCCGGCTGGCTCCGGTGCACTATCTGGCCAGTGGCGTGCCGAAGCGGGTCGACTACTGGGTGGCGACCGCCGCCGAACCGGCCGGGGAGTTCGTGGCCAACCACGAGATCGACAGGCTCGCGTGGGTCGAGGCGGCGGATGCCGTCGAGGCAGCAAGTGCCGTCGAGGCAGTGGATGCCGTCGAGGCTGGCTCTGGCGCGGTCGGTGCCGCGCTGACGTACCCGCGGGATGTCGAGACCGTGGCAGCCGCGCTCGCCAGGCCGCGACCCACGACGCCGCTGATCCTGGTCAGGCACGCCTCGGCCGGGCGCAAGTCCGAGTGGCCCGGTGCTGACCTGTCGCGGCCGCTGGACTCCGAGGGCGACCAGGAGGCCCGCACGCTTGCAGGCCTGTTGCGCTGCTTCGGAGTGAGCCGCGTCGTCAGTGCCCCGGCCGAGCGATGCGTTGCGACGGTCCGCCCGTACGCCGAGCTCACCGGTGGTGCGGTGGAGATCGAGCCGGCCTTTGAGGTAGCCCGTGCCGACGCGGGCGCCGGGCAGGATGCCGGCCTAGCCGCCGATGCGGAGAAGGCGGCGGCGACCCTAGCGGCCGCCAACGAGCCCGTCATCATCTGCGCCCACCGCGAGAACCTGCCAGCCCTGCTGGCGGCCGCGTGTGCCGAACTTGGCGCGCCGCGGCTGGCCGGGGGGCCCCTGCGCAAGGGGGAGTTTCTCGTGCTGCACCGGGCGGCCGGCCGGCTAGTCGCCGCCGAGCGGTATCACCCGGACGGGCACTAGCCGGCGAGCGAGTTGACGCGGGCCTTCGGCGCAGGCGCGGGCCTTCAGCGCAGACGCGGCACCAAGCCGCGTATCAAGCCGGGGTGGCCATCGGCTGCCAGTCCAGCGTCGGTGGCAGCGAACCCTCCAGGATGAGCAGCCAGCGCTTCACTTCGATGCCCGCGCCGCCGCTGTAGCCTCCTAGTCCGTCGCTGGCGACGACACGATGGCACGGCACGATGACCGGGATCGGATTGCTGGCCATGATCGAGCCGACGGTCCGCGCCGCCAGTCCTACCGGCACACTCGCGGTGTTGTCGCGCCAGGCGGGCACTGCGGGTGGTTGCTGCGGATCGCCTCGCTGACCCAGCGCTGGGTCGCCGTCGGTGAGCCCGGCCGCGCGCGCCAGCGCGCCATAACTGATGGTGCGCCCGTAGCCGACCGAGCTGGCGAGTATGTCGAGGACCTCGCGCTGCACGCCGGCCGTGGCGGCCCAGTCGACGGCGACGTCGAAGACCCGGCGATCACCGCAGAAATACTCGGTGAGCTGCCGGCAGGCCATGTCGGCCTGCGCCCGCGCCGCTCCGGGGGTGTCTTGTCCACGAGTGCCCCCGTCGGCTGGCAGTACCGCAGGTTTGCCGTAGCGCACCTGGGCTACGCCCGTCGAACTGCAGCCCACCGACACGGGTCCGACCGGCGTGCTCAAGCAGGCCCAGCTCAGGCCTGCTTGGATCGCCATGGCGGGTCGCGCCCTCACCGGCCAGCGGACCGCTGACCGGTGACCGCAGCCTGGTCGCGCAACAGCGCGATGAGCCGGGCCAAGGTGATCCGCAGGTTGTGCTCAGACGTCAGCCGTGCCGCGTCTGCGGTCGTCAGCCAGCGCAGCGGCGCCTCCGCGTGCTCGGCCCTGATCTCCCCTGGCGAATCCGTCGCCAGCACGAACCGGATGTCGGCATGCTGGTGCGCGGGCTCGCCGCGGCCGGCCTGTACCGGCACGATGACGACGTGCCGGACCGATGGATCAGGCCACGGTGTCAGGTCGGCTAGGCCGGTTTCCTCGGTGGCCTCCCGTACCGCGATGGTCAACGGGTCGCTCTCGCCCGGCGCGGCGTGCCCGCCGACCTGGAGCCACGCGCTCTGCCGGGGGTGCCAGCGCAGCAGGACCCGGCCGCTGGCTGGGTGCACGATCAGCGCGGAGGCCGTGAGGTGCAAGGCCGTTGAGCGGAGCCACGGATCCGGAGTGGTCTGTGTCAGCTGTCGAATCCTGAGGAAGTCGCGGCGCTCGCCCCGGCTCGCGGGACGGTAGCTGGCGAGCATGCCGGTCACTCGGACATCCGCGGCCGCAGGTTAGGCGTGCGTTCCTGCGGCGAGATCTGGTCGGTGGCCAGCACCGGTTCGCGGGCGCGGTGGAGTCGGCTATGCAGGTACATGGTGGCGGCGATCGCGAGGGCGGCAATGCCGGCGATGACGTAGACCTCGCTATCGACCTGCCAGAACGCCGACAGGTGCAGTTGCTGTCGCACCGAGAGCCTCGGCTGGTGCCGAGCGAGCCCTGACCACAAGAAGACGGTGAGGATTCCGATAACCGCCAGCCAGAGCCGTGCTCTCGCCGGGGACTCGTGCCGCTTGCGCCACGCAGCCAGCGCGGCCAGCATCAGCGCAGGCACCGCCATCACCCAGTGGTGAGTCCAGGAGATCGGCGTCACCAGCAGTGCGGTCACTGCACACAGCCCGTATCCGGTGGCGTCGTCCCCGCGGCGCCCGGCCTGGGCAGCGAGCGCGAGCCCGGCGATGCCCACCAGCACGACCAGGATGAGCCAGCGTGTTCCGGGCTCGCGGCCGATGGTCCGTGCCACCGCACCGAGCAGGCTCTCATTCCAGTCGTTGGAGTACCGGCCGATGCGACTCGCGTGCAGGAACGTCAGATCGCCGTAGTAAAACTCGGACGCGGATGGAACCACGGCGTAGCCGATGGCGATGGTCGCGGCGTACGTCCCGACTGCGACGACGGCGGCGCGGAACCGGCGTGTGGCGGCCAGGTACAGCACGAAGATCAGCGGGTACAGCTTGATGCCGGCCGCAATGCCGGTCGCGACGCCCTTGACCGCCGAGTCCGCAGGCAGCGTCAGGTCAACCAGCACCAAGACCGTCAGCAAGATGTTGACCTGCCCGAACGCTACCGTGGTGTAGACCGGTTCGAGGAAGATGGCCGCCGCGGCCACGGCGAGTGCGAGCCGGACAGCGTCAGCGCGGGTGAGCCAGGCCGACACCGGGGGCAGCCGCAGCGCTAGGTAGAACATGACGGGCGTTGCCGTCACGTTGGCCACGAGCATCAATCCGACCGTCAGCCACCACGGCACTGCAGCAAGTGGGGTGAACGCGAGCGCGGCGAATGGCGGATAGGTGAATGGCAGCCCCCACCAGTGGATGCCGTACAGCCACGTTCCGTGCAGGATTGCGGCCGCACCGGTCCGATAGACGTGCAGGTCCACGAACGCGGCGGTAGCCATGATCGCGATGACGCAGCAGGTCACGGCCGACACCAGGTACGCCGCAGTTAGCCGCCGCATACCCCGTCGGCCAGCCAGCCAGTCATTCCAGCGTCCCCAGCGCACCGGCCAAGCCTAGCCGTATTCTCGCGCGGCGCAGGTGCCTGGCGGCGGCAGAAATGTCAGTACCTCGCGGTACAACTACCTTGCCGGCGAGAACTGCCGGACTGCAGACGCCGCGGGCCGGCGTCGGCCGGGGGATTGCGATCGGGTCAGTGGCACCGGGGACTATGCCAGCGGGCGCACCGGCGCTAGATCCACGGGCGGGAGATGACGATGAAGAATGACATTGCCGACGCCGTCGAGGCGGAACTCATCGCGCTATCGGGAGTTCTCACCGAGCCCGAGGAACGGGAGTGCCTGCGCTGCTACCTGCTGCGCATGATCAGTGAATTCGGCTGCGACGGCAAGCACCGGTGGACGAGCCGATGGCGTGCTGCGCGTGCGCCACGGGCTCATGGGCTGCTGCGCAAGCTCGCGGAACTCGGTGGTGCCTGTGACTGCGAGGTGCTCATGAACGTGTTCCCTGAGTACCCGCGGAGCGAACGGCTGCTGCCGTGCGCCGGACAGCCGCAGCCTGGCTCGGCGGTGCCGTGCGACCTGCGTATCCTTCGCCGCTCCGCGTGAGGCGTGGCAGCGCCAGCACTATTCCGATCCCTTCTCCAGGATCCGGAGCAGCGCCTTGGCCAGCGGGACGGCGGTGAGCTCGGCTTGCCACGGTCGTGCTCCGTAGCTAACCAAGTCGGCTGCCACCGAGGCGGGGCTGATATCCGCCGGCGGCTGCCAGGCCAGCCGGCGGACCGCGTCAGGTGGCAGCAGGTTCTCGGCCGGAAGGCCATGCGAGTCGGCGAGCGCGGCCACCACCGCGCGCTCGGCCGTCAGCCGCTGAGCGGCCTCCGGGTCACGGTCGGGCCACCGGTGGGCGGGCGGCGGACCCTCGCCGCGCGAGGCCGACGCAGGGGGGAGGGCGTGTTCAGGCAGGGCCTTGGCGCGTGCGATGGCGCGCAGCCACTCGGCCTGGTGGCGTCGCGCATTGCGCCCGCCGAATCCGACGATACCGGCCAGCTCGCCCGGCCCGTCAGGCAGCGTCCTGGCCGCTTCGACTATCGCAGCATCCGGCAATACCTTCGTCGGCGACATGTCCCGCCGGCGAGCGACCTTATCTCGCTCGAGCCATAGCTCGCGCACCACCGCGAGCCCGCGCCGGGTGCGCACGCGGTGGATTCCCGATGTCCGCCGCCACGGATCGGTGCGCGGCGGGTGCGGCTCAGCGGCGAGCACCGCAGCGAATTCCTGCTCCGCCCACTCTGTCTTGCCCTGCGCGGCGAGCTGGCCGACGAGGATCTCCCGCAGCTCGACGAGGACTTCGACGTCCAGCGCGGCGTACCTGAGCCACTCCTCCGGCAGCGGCCGCGTCGACCAGTCGGCTGCCGAGTGCGACTTCTCCAGGCCGAGGCCAAGCATCGACTCCACCATGGCTGCCAGGCCGACTCGCGGGCACCCGAGCAGCCGACCCGCTACCTCGGTGTCGAACAGCCGCCGCGGCCGGTAGCCAAGCTCGGCCAGGCACGCGAGGTCCTGCGACGCAGCGTGCAGGACCGCCTCGGTGTCGGCGAGAGCTGCGTCGATTCCCGACAGGTCGGGGCAGGCTACCGGGTCGATGAGCACCGTTCCGGCGCCCGCGCGGCGGAACTGGACCAGGAAAGCCCGCTGTCCGTACCGAAACCCGGAGGCGCGCTCGGCGTCAACTGCCACCGGCCCGGTGCCGCCGGCCAGGGCCGCGGTGGCGGCGGCCAGCTCGGCGCCAGTCACCACCAGCGGTGGCAATCCGTCGCGGGGCTCTAGCAGCAGCTCGACGGGGTGCTCTTCGACAACCGCACCGGAATCGGCGTGCTGGCCGTTGTCCTGGCTTCCGGTCATGGCCGCGGCCTGCGGCGCGGCGGCCG
>JASHOE010000259.1 GCA_030041275.1 Streptosporangiaceae bacterium | reverse complement strand
CGGCATTGCCGGGCCTCGGCTCACTGCCGGGCTTCGGAAGCGACAACGGCGGGTTCCGGCTGCCGAATCAGCCGGGCGGAGCGGGCGGAGCGGGCGGCGCCGGCCAGGCGAGTCCCCCGCCTGCGTTCCGGGGCCGACCGGGCAAGAAGGGCCGCTAGGCCAGCGCCCGCTTGTCCCGCGCCCGGTCGGCCCTGCATGCCAGGGCCGCGCGCTGGCGCCCTGCCTGACGGCCCTGGGCCGTGGGTGATTACGCCCCGGCGGCGATCGTCTGGCACAATGTGGTGACTACGCTCGGTTGCGCGAGGCCCTCTCTCATCTCGCCGCGCCGGCACCATCGGGGCAGCCCGCGCCCGGCCTCCTCACCTGGGCCGCGACCTGCCCGACCTTCACTGGGAGTAGACCGCAGCCGTGGCTGTCAAGATCAAGCTGAAGCGCCTGGGCAAGATCCGGGCGCCCTACTACCGCATCATCGTCGCCGACGCCCGCACCAAGCGTGATGGCCGGGCGATCGAGGAGATCGGCAAATACCACCCCAAGGCCGAGCCGTCGTTCATCGAGGTCGATTCCGAACGCGCCCAGCACTGGCTGTCCGTCGGCGCCCAGCCGACCGACCCGGTGCGCAAGATCCTGGAGATCACTGGCGACTGGCAGAAGTTCAAGGGTCTGCCTGGCGCCGAGGGGACGCTGCGCACCGCGGAGCCCAGGGCCGACCGCAAGGCCGCCTTTGCGGCCGCGCTGGCGGAAACCCTGACCGACACCGAGGCAAAGCCCAAGGCCAGGGCCAAGTCCGAGCCAAAGGCGGCGAGCGCCAAGAGCGACACCAAGGCCGAGAAGGCGCCGCGGACGCGCAAGTCCGACCAGGCCAAGGCTGACGAGGCCAAGGTCGGCGAGGCTGAGGTCGGCGAGGCCAAGGCTGACGAGGCCAAGGCTGACGAGGCCAAGGCCGGCGACGCTGAGGCCGGCGACGCTGAGGCCAGCGAAGCCAAGGCCGGCGGGGCCAAGGCCCGCGGGGCTAAGGCTGGCGGGGCTAAGGCTGACGCGGCCGAGTCTGGCGAGGCCGAGTCTGGCGAGGCCGAGTCTGGCGAAGCCGCCGACGCGGCAGCGGCGCAGCCTGCGGTCGACGAGACGGCCGCTGCGGAGGCTGGTACGGACGGTGCTAGCGCGGACGGGGCCGCCGAGCCCGACGGCGGCGCCTGACATGCTCGAGGAGGCCCTGGAGCATCTGGTACGGGGCATCGTCGAGCATCCAGACGATGTCCAGGTCGGCAGCCGCGGACTGCGCCGCGGGCGGGTGCTCGAGGTCCGCGTCCATCCGGACGACCTGGGCAAGGTCATCGGCCGCGGGGGCCGGACGGCACGGGCGCTGCGCACCGTGATCGGGTCGCTGGCGGGCAACAACTACGTTCGCGTCGACCTGCTGGATGCCGACGAGGTTCGGTAGGCGGTGTCCGGGTGCAGCTGGTGGTCGGCCGCATCACGAGGCCGCACGGCGTTCATGGCGAACTGACCGTCGAGGTCCGCACCGACGATCCCGAGCTGCGCCTGGCCGTCGGCGCCGTCCTGGCGACGGAGCCAGCGTCGGCCGGACCGCTGACGGTCGGCGGCACCCGCTGGCACTCCGGTCGGCTGCTGGTCACCTTCACCGGCATCGATGACCGGAACGCCGCCGATGAACTGCGCGGCACCTTGCTCGTGGTCGACTCGGCGGACCTCGAGGAGCCGACCGATGCAGATGACTTCCGCGACCACCAGCTCATCGGACTCGCCGTGATCGCGCCCGGCGGTGAGCAGGTTGGCACCGTCACGGACGTGCTGCACTATGGCCAGGATCTGCTCGTGGTGGCTGGCAGCGGCGAGCGGGCCGGAGCGGAGATCCTGATCCCGTTCGTCTCGGCCATCGTCAGCGACGTGGACGTCGCTGGCGGCCGGCTGCGCGTGGATCCGCCGCCGGGCTTGCTTGACCCCGAGGCCGCGAGCTAGCGGCGGGAGGCCGCACCGTGCGCATCGACATCATCACGATCTTTCCCGAGTACTTCGGTCCGCTCAGTGTCTCGCTCATCGGCAAGGCCGCGGCCCGCGGTGACATCACCTTCGGTGTCCACGACCTGCGGGGATGGACTCACGACCTGCACCGGACCGTGGACGACTCGCCGTTCGGCGGCGGGCCTGGCATGGTCATGAAGCCGGAGCCCTGGGGGGAGGCGCTGGATTCGGTGCAGGCGCTGGCGGGCGGTCGCGGCGGTTTCGGCGCGGGTCCGCTGCTTGTGATCCCTACTCCAGCCGGGGCGCCATTCAGCCAGCTGCACGCTGCCAGGTACGCGGCGGAGCCGTGGCTGATCTTCGCCTGCGGCCGCTATGAGGGCATCGACGGCCGGGTTGCCGACGAGGCTCGGTCCCTCATGCGCGTCGAAGAGGTCAGCATCGGCGATTACGTGCTGGCCGGCGGCGAGCCCGCCGTGCTCGTGATGACCGAGGCGATCTGCCGGCTGCTGCCGGGAGTGCTAGGCAACGCCGAGTCCGCGGCGAATGACTCATTCGGATTCGGCGATGTCGAGTCTGGCGATCCCATGGCGGGGCTGGTCGAGGGGCCCAGCTACACCAGGCCGCGGGTGTGGCGGGACCGCGAGGTGCCGCCGGTGCTGCTCTCCGGCGACCACGCCGCTATCGCCCGCTGGCGCCGGGACGCTGCGCTGCGGCGGACCGCCCAGAACCGTCCTGACCTGGTCGCCCGGCTCGCCACCGAGGCGCCGGTCCCGCTCGACCGGCATGACCTCCAGGTGCTGTCGGAGGCTGGCTTTCCGGTTGACGGAAAAGATATGGCACACTAAGGGGACTGCCCGGCCGCTGGCCCGCTCCTGCCGTCAGCTGCCTGGGGCTGCCGAGCGTAAGCCCGGCGCAGACACCAGACCGATCCAGCGCGTTCGCAGGCGTGCGCTGATGATGACCAAGGAAGCGCAGCGATGCACACCGCGATTGCCGAGCTAGAGCAGGCGCAGATCCGATCCGACATCCCGGACTTCCGGCCCGGGGACACCCTGAAGGTGCACGTTAAGGTCACGGAGGGCAACCGCTCGCGGATCCAGGTGTTCCAGGGCGTGGTCATCCGTCGCCAGGGCGGCGGAGCGCGAGAGACGTTCACCGTCCGGAAGATCAGTTACGGCGTTGGCGTGGAGCGGACATTCCCCGTGCACACCCCCGCGATCGACAAGATCGAAGTGGTGACCAGGGGCCGTGTCCGCCGCGCGAAGCTGTACTACCTGCGCTCCCTGCGCGGCAAGGCAGCGAGGATCAGGGAACGACGCGAGGCCCACCCCGCTCGGTAGCGCGCGCGGCCGCCACGGGTTCGCCCCATCGTTGCGAGAGGTGACGTGATGTCCCGGGCCGGCCGTGCCGACTTTCGCTCGCGCGGGCCAGCGCGCGGATGACGGCCGACTCGGCAGACGCCGCCAGCCCGCCGGCCAGCGCGAGGCCCAGGCAGCGGTCGCTGCTGCGTGAGCTGCCCATCCTGCTGCTCATCGCGCTGGTGATCGCGCTGGTGGTGAAGACGTTCGTGGTGCAGGCCTTCGTGATCCCGAGCGGGTCCATGCAGGACACCCTCGAGATCGGCGACAAAATCCTGGTAAACAAGCTCGTCTATCATTTCCGGTCCATCGAGCCGGGCGACATCATCGTCTTCGACGGAACCGGTAGCTGGGAGGCGGCCGCGCCGACGTCGGGCCCTAACGTGAACCCGATAGCGAGGGCCTACGACGACACCCTGCGCAAGGTGTTCGACGCCGTTGGCAGCTTGTTTGGCTCCCCGCTCGATCAGACGGACTTCGTCAAGCGGGTCATCGGCGTCCCAGGCGACCACGTGGTGTGTTGTAACGCCCAGGGCCTCATCACAGTCAACGGCGTTCCGCTGCACGAGCAGTCGTACCTGTATCCGGGCGATCACCCCGGCAGCGCGCCGCTCGGAATCTCCGGCCGTTTCAACGTCCGGGTGCCGCGGGGCTACCTGTGGGTGCTCGGTGATCACCGCAGCATCTCCGACGACTCGCGAGGCCACGAGGCTGATCCCGGCAACGGAATGGTGCCGGAGAACAAGGTGATCGGTCGTGCTTTCGTGATCGCGTGGCCGCCGAGTCAATGGCGGATTTTGCGCATCCCGGCCACGTTCGACCAGCGCGGCATCGCTGATGCGGCGGCCGGCGCCGAGTCGGCGGCTGTCCCAGCAGCCGCTGGCGTCGTGGGCGCCGTGCCGCTGACCTTGCTCTACCGGCGGGCGCGGCTCTACCGGCGGGCGCGCCGGGTCCCACCCCGCCGGACGCCGTTACCGCCAGTTCGCTGGTGCATAGGGTCAGGACCGGCGCACTTCCGGCCTTGCCGCCTGACGCCACGAAGCGGTCATGCTCGCCGCTGGTAACGTCGTCGCCGGGATAGGCTCTGCCTGATGAGCGACGAGCAGGGCGGCCCTGACCGGCTGGTAGAGGGCCCGCCCAGCGGGGGGCCGCCGAGCGTGACTGATCCCGCTGGGGGACAGCCACACCCGGAATCGACCACCTCCGAGGCCAACACGCGCCGTGCGCCAGGGCGGACCCGGCGCTGGTCGCTCTGGCACGAGCTGCCCGTCCTCGTCGTCGTTGCGCTCGCGATCGCCCTGGTGATCAAGTCCTTCGTCGTGCAGCCGTTCTTCATCCCGTCGTCCTCCATGGAGGACACGCTGATGATCGGCGACAAGGTGCTGGTGAACAAGCTCGTCTACCACTTCCGGGCCATTCACCGTGGCGACATCATTGTGTTTGACGGGACCGGGTCGTGGAACCCGGCGCCGGCGCCGACTCGGCCGTCCGGCGACCCGTTCGTACGGGCATACGACGCCACGCTGCGGCCGCTCTTCCACTCGATCGCTGGACTCTTCGGCACGCCGGCGGACGAGACGGACTTCATCAAGCGCGTCATTGGCCTGCCAGGCGATCACGTCGTGTGCTGCAACGCCCAGGGTCTGGTCACGGTGAACGGCGTGCCGCTGCACGAATCGTCCTATCTGTTCCCCGGCGCCGCGCCGTCGCTGATCCGCTTCAACATCGTCGTCCCGCCGGGTCGGCTCTGGGTGATGGGCGACAACCGGCAGATCTCAGATGACTCGCGGATGCGCCAGTACGACCCGGGCCGCGGCACAGTGCCGGAAAATGAGGTCATCGGCCGGGCGTTCGTGATCGTCTGGCCGCCAAGCCGGTGGCGGATCCTGCCCATCCCGTCAACCTTCGGCCAGGCCGGCCTCACCAGGGCGGTGTCCTCGGCGGCAGCCGCGGTGACGCCCTATGCTCCGCTGGCCGCCGGGACCGTCGTCGCGCTGCCGCTGACCTGGCTGCAGCGGCGGACCCGCCGCAAACTGTTCCGCGGGCTTCGGCGTCGCCGTAACCGCCTCGGCGGGCGGGCGCCGTGACCGCGGCGCGGCCGCCACTCGCGCTGGGTCGCCCGCTCGGGTACACCCCCCGGCGCGATACCGGGCTGGCCGCCTACGAACGCGTGCTTGGCCGAGCGGGCCTTGGCCCGGTCGCGGGCGTTGACGAGGCCGGCCGAGGCGCTTGCGCCGGGCCCTTGGTGGTCGCAGCCGTGATCCTCAAGCCGACCCGGATCGCCGCGATGACGGAACTCGCGGACTCCAAGGCTCTGACCGCCGAGGCCCGGAACATCGCATATCGTCAGATTATGGATGCAGCGCTGGACTGGCACGTCGTTGTCATCCCGGCCGGTGACATCGATCGGATCGGGTTGCACGTCTGCAACGTGGCGGGGATGCGACGGGCCCTGGCCGGTCTCGTTGGTCGGCCCGGCTATGTGCTGACGGACGGCTTCCCGGTTCGCGGGCTGCCGGCCCCGGCGCTGGCCATGTGGAAAGGCGACCAGGTCGCGGCCTGCGTGGCTGCGGCATCTGTGGTGGCCAAGGTCACCAGGGACGGGCTCATGCGTGAGTTGCATGAGAAGTTTCCTGACTACGGATTTTTCCGGCATAAGGGGTATTCCACTCCAGCGCACATGCGCGCGCTAGCTCAGCACGGGCCGTGCGCAGAGCACCGGATGTCCTTCGTGAACGTGCGGGGCTGCCGGCCCGCGGATGTCGTCGGCGCCATCGCCGATGAGGAGGGGGCGAGTCCCGAGTTCGGTCCTGCCCTGACGGACCTGGTTCTGGACAACGAACAAGACTCGGGCTCGTGCTACCCGCCTGGCAGTGGGCAGAATGGCCCTATCGTTGACGTCAACGACGAGCATGGCTGGCCGACGGCAGGTTTCGCGGCGATGCCCCGCGGCGCCTGATCGGAGGGGAGAACATGAGCGCGGAGGATCTCGAGAAGTACGAGACCGAGATGGAGCTCCAGCTCTACCGCGAGTACCGCGACGTGGTCGGACTTTTCACGCACGTGGTGGAGACTGAGCGGCGGTTCTACCTGACCAACCAGGTCGAGCTCAATGTGCGCCAGGCGGACAACGGCGAGGTCTTCTTCGAAGTGACCATGCAGGATGCATGGGTTTGGGACATGTACCGACCTGCACGTTTTGTCAAGAATGTTCGCGTTGTGACCTTCAAGGATGTCAACGTCGAGGAACTTGCCAAGAGCGACCTCGAGATTCCCGACCCCAAGTAGCGGTCATCCTGTCCGTGCTCGCTGCCCGAGGCTAGCCGTGGCGCGGGGCTGAGCTACCGCTTGGAGCGCAGCAGGCGCCATTGTGCTCCGGCCGACTGACATTCCGTCTCGGTAATCCACCGAGCAGCAGCTGCCGCCGTGCGTGGCTGGCTGTGTGGCTGTTGTTGTGCACAGGCCATGACGCCGATCTGCGGCCGCGCGGGCTGCCCGGGCAGGGTGGCTGGCGGAGGTGGTCGTCGTGCAGGCAAAGGACATGCTGGGGCAGCTCGGCGAGCAGGTGGCGGCGAAGTATCTGACCGAGTCGGGCCTCACCGTGCTCGGCCGGAACTGGCGCTGCCGGGAGGGTGAGATCGACATCATCGCCCTGGATGGTCGGACCTTAGTCATCTGCGAGGTCAAGACGAGGTCCGGCGTGCGGTTCGGCACGCCGCTCGAAGCGGTGACAGTCCCGAAGGCGCGTCGCCTGCGGCGCCTCGCGGTCGCGTGGGTACGGGCGCACGGCCTGGTTTTCGACCAGATCAGGATCGACGTCGTCGGCGTCCTGCGGGCGGCGTCCGGTGAGTTCAGCATCCAGCACGTGCGCGGTGTGGACTAGCCGGCGCCCGGTCGCCATAAGCGCTGCTGATAGCGCGGTTAGCAAGTTTGCACTTCCTGGCGTCATCACCTGAGCTGAGACTGCATGCGAGGGGAGGCGACCATGCCAGCGTCCACCGTTGAGGAGACGGTCACCGAGACCGTCGGCGCGCAGTCGGCCGAACCCTCGGCTGCACTGACGCGGCCGCGGCGCGCATTCGCCGGCTTCTGGGCGCTGGTTCCCGGCGTCAGCTGCGTGGCCGTGGTGGCCGCAGGTGCGACCCTGCTCGGCAGCGTGATTCCCGTGGTGGGAGCACCCGTGATCGCCGTCCTGGCTGGCATAGCGATCGCCGTGGTGCGCACGCCCTCGGCGCGGCTGCGGCCGGGCATCACGTTCACCTCGAAGAAGGTGCTCCAGGGCTCGATTGTGCTAATGGGACTTGGGCTGTCTCTCGCTCAGGTGGTGTCGACCGGAGCGCGATCGCTGCCGGTCCTGGTTGGCACGCTGGTGGCTGCTCTCGGCATGGCGTGGCTGGCGGGTCGACTGCTGGGCCTGCGGGGTGACACGCGGACTCTGATCGGGGTTGGCACTGCCATCTGCGGCGCATCGGCTATCGCGGCGACGGACGCGGTCATCGGCGCAGACGAGGCCGACGTGAGCTACTCGATCGCGACGATATTCACCTTCAACGTCATCGCGGTCCTGCTGTACCCGAGCCTCGGTCATCTCCTCGGGTTGTCCCAGCACTCGTTCGGGCTGTGGGCCGGAACGGCCGTCAATGACCTGTCGTCTGTGGTGGCGGCCGCGACGATCTACGGGCATGCGGCCGCTTCGTACGGCGTCATCGTCAAGCTCACCCGCACCCTCGCTATCATCCCGATCTGTCTTGGCCTGGCTGCTCTTCGCAGCCGACGCGGGAGAGACGCTGCGAGCGCGCCCACGGCTCGACGCGTCACCGTACGCCGCATCGTGCCCGTGTTCATCCTGGCGTTCGTCGCGGCGGTCGCCGCCAACACGATCGGCCTAGTACCGGCGCCCTGGCAGCACGGCCTCTCGGATCTATCCACGTGGATGATCACCGCGGCCCTGGCGGCGATTGGCCTGTCGACGGACGTGCGGCACATCCGGCGGACTGGGCTGCGGCCGCTCGCGCTGGGGGCAGTGCTGTGGCTGACGGTCGGGCTGACCAGCCTCGGCCTCCAGGTACTGACGGGCACCTTGTGACAACCGGCTAGCGACGGTCGGCTGCCCGCGCTGGCGGTCGAGCGGCAGCCTGGCCATACCGTTGGCGTATGCCGCCCGCGCACCGATACCCGGACCTGACGGCTCTGGACCTCCTCGTGAGCGTGGGCAGGTTGGGCTCGATCAGCGCCGCTGCGGAGGCCCACGGGATCACCCAGCCCGCGGCCAGCATGCGGCTGAGCGCGCTTGAGCGGCTGCTGAAGATCCAGCTGCTGGAGCGGGCAACGACCGGCACCCGCCTGACCTCCGCCGGCATGGCCACGGCCGAGTGGGCTGCCGCGGTGCTCGCGGACATGCGGGCGCTGCTGGTGGGTGCGGCAGCCCTTCGCGCGGAGCAAGGCTCCCACCTTCAGGTCGCCGCCAGCTTGACGGTCGCCGAGTACCTGATCCCTGGGTGGCTGGGTTTGCTGGCTGCGGCGCTCCCGAGGACCACAGTGTCGCTGGAGATGGGGAATACCGCGCACGTCGCCGACTCGGTAGCCCGCGGCGATGCCGAGCTGGGCTTCATCGAGGGTCCGAGGCCGCCGGGGCGGCTGCGCTCCAGAGAACTGCTCGCCGACGAGCTGATGATCGTCGTGGCCAGGGATCACCCCTGGACCCGGCGCCGCAAGCCGCTGACTGCGCGCGAGCTGGCTGCAACGCCCCTCGTGCTCCGTGAGCCAGGTTCCGGCACGAGGGACGTGCTCACCGAGGCGCTGGATGCGCACGGCCTCAACGTCATCGCGGCGATGCAGCTTGGCTCCACGACGGCCATCAAGGCCGCGGCGGCGGCTGGAGCGGGGCCGGCCGTGCTTTCCGCGCTGGCAGTCCGCGGCGAACTGCAGACCGGTCAGCTCGTCACTGTCGCGTGCCCGGACCTTTCGCTCAGCCGGTCGATCCGCGCGATCTGGGCAGCGGCTCGCCCGCCCTCGCACGCGGCGGCCCGCCTCCTCGCGATCGCGGCGCGGGACGCAGGAACCCGCTAACGGGGGCGCAGGGCAGTGGGAAACCCGAGATCTGCCGCCATGATGGCCGCAGATAGCGGCCTGGCCAACTCGGCCAGTCGGCTGCAGCCGCCGGCGCCAAGAGCCTCATAGGGGTACACCGCGAGCTCGTCGGTGCGATCCTCGACCGACTGTCGACGGCCCTGGCCCGCCTCGCTCAGGGCGAGCCCCGGGCCATCGTCGAGCCAGCCTTGCGCCCGAGCGCGAACCACCCCGGCTGCCCAGTCCGCTTCGCTCCAGGCGCGCGTCGTCCGCAGCGCTTCGGCGGTAATGCTGCCGGTGGCGGCGTGGGTAATGAGGGCCCCTAGCCCATCGAGGCCGGCGGTCAGGAGCAGAGCGACATGGCCATCGCCGCGGTATTCACGCAGCAGCGTCTGTGCGTGCCACAGCACGAGGTGGGGCTCCCTCGGCCACGCCAATGCCGCGTGACCAGCGAACAGCGGGCGGCCGTCCAGGCGGCTGGTCGCCTGCTCGGCGGCGCGGCGGGCGAGGTCGGCGGCTTCGCGTACCGCCGGTCCGTCCGCGTCTTCGCCCCAGGCCTTGCGCAGCGACCGGTCGACCACCTCAAGGCGCGCGGCCAGGACCTCCGCGGGAGAAGCGATGTCCCACGCCGCCGGGATGGCGCGCCGGACAAGGTCCGGGTTGAAGTTGAAGAACGTGGCGATGACTGTCTCCGCCGGTACCGCACCCATGGCGGCGGCACGCGAGGCGAAATAGGCCATCCGCTGGTGGGTGATCCCGGCCGCCGCGTAGCACTCGGCGCGGTACGGGGTGAAGTAGATCATCCCGTGGATCGGCTCGCTCGTTTGGAAGCAGCGCCTCGCCATGCTCGGCGTGACGGCGGGTCCAGCCACAGTCGTTCCCTTCTCATGCTTGCACCTAGTAGACAGCCGCCCTCGGATCGTGGACAGTGTCCTCACGGCACATGAGGAGGGGTCACATGCCGAAGTTCATGGACTACCACGACGACCTGAAACTTCCGGCGGAAGCCATCCAGCAGATTACGCAGGGTACGAAGGACGGCGCGACCGACGAGTTCGGAGTCCGGCAGCTGGAGCTCTACCACAACACTGATGGCAAGGTCTACTGCCTGCTCGAAGGTCCAGACGAGGAGGCGGTCCGCAACCACCATGCGGCTCTGGGCGTACCGTGCAGCGACGTGCATCAGGTGGACAGCCTGCTCTGACCGCCGGCGGGGTACTCCCGCCGCCAACGGAATGTCGCCGGGCGCGGGCGGGTTAGCGCGGCATGAGCGTGTTCAGTGACGTCGAACTCGAGTATCTGACGGAGCAGCGGCTGGGTCGGATAGCGACCGTGGGTCCGGACGGTCAGCCGCATGTGGTACCTACGTCGTTTCGCTACAACGCGGAGCACGACGCGATCGATGTGGGCGGCATGCGCATGAGTCAGACCAAGAAGCTCCGCGATGTGCAGCGCTCCGGCCTGGCGAGCATCGTCATTGATGACGTGCTGCCGCCGTGGCAGCCACGCATGATCGAAGTGCGGGGAACGGCCAGCGTGATTCCCACGGGCGGTAAGGCTTTCGGCGAGCGTTTCGAGGACACGATCGTCCGGATCCAGCCCACCCGCATCATCTCCTTTGGTGTTGACTCCGCCGAGACTCACGCTCGATCGGTGTAGGCGACCTGAAGCCGCGGCCGGTTCGATCTCTGGGAGCACGAGATGGCGTTGAGCAGGTACCAGCGGACTCGGCTCGCCAAGGTTCTCAACTACGAGGACGCACGGCGGTTGGCGAAGAGGACGCTGCCCCGCGGTGTCTTCGATTACGTCGATGGCGGCACGGAGGACGAAGTAACGCTACGCAGCAATGCGGAGAGCTTCCAGGCCCTGCGTTTCCGTCCCCGGATGGGTGTATGGGTTCCGGAACCGCAGCTGTCGACGACGTTGTTCGGGCAGAGTCTTTCGTTCCCGGTGCTTGCGGCGCCCTGCGGTGGGCTGAAACTGATCCATCCCGAGGCTGATATCGGCGTGGCGCGCGCGGCTGCGTCAGCGGGCACGCTGCACGTCGCCAGCTCAGCGTCGGGCTTCGCGCTCGAGGAGATTGCCGAGAGCTCGCCCGACCGCCACTGGTTCCAGCTCTATCGGTTCATGGGACGTCCCGGCATGGAGAACCTCGTGAACCGAGCGAAGGCGGCGGGCTACAAGGCGATCGTCGTGACCGTCGATACCCAGGTGGGCTCCAAGCGGGAACGGAACTGGCGCAACGGGTTCAGCTACTCCATGCGTGTCAACGCCGCCAACGCTGTCAAGCTCGGCCCGCAGCTCTTGCCGCGGCCGTTCTGGACCGCCCGCTACGTCCGTGACGGAATGCCGTTTCAGCTGGCGAACACCGCGGCCATGAGCCGTGACGGTGTGCCGATGGTGCTGTCAGAGATGGCGCACAAGGAGTCGAACTCACCAACGTGGGAGGACGTCGCCTGGGTGCGCCAGAACTTCGACGGACCGGTGCTCGTCAAGGGCGTGCTCACTGCCGAGGACGGCCGGAAGGCGCACCAACTCGGTTGTGACGGCGTCGTGGTCTCTAACCACGGTGGCCGGCAGCTCGAAGGGGCGCCAGCGAGCATCGACGTGCTGCCGGAGATCGCCGCGGCCGTCGGCGACAAGATGGAGGTGCTGGTGGATGGCGGGGTCCGTCGCGGCGGTGACGCGCTCAAGGCACTGGCCCTGGGTGCGAAGGCTGTCCTCATCGGACGTCTCTACGTGTGGGGTCTTGCGATCGGCGGCCAGGACGGTGTGTCCCACATGCTGGAGAGCCTGCGAGCCGAGATGACGTGCTCCATGCAGCTCATGGGGTGCCCTTCCATCCACGATCTGGACAGCACCTGGCTGATGCGGGCCGGAAGCGCGTTGAATCCCTAGCGGCCGGTCAGGTTCCGTGCCGCGGTGCTCGGCCGTCCTGACCTGGAATCTGCGGCCAGGGCGGACGGCTGCTCGGCGTTGGCGCCGTCGTCGGAAGCAGGCCGAACGCGTTGGCGACGGCGACAGCTCCGGCCCGATTGCGCACGCCCAGCTTGCGGAACAGACGGGTCTGAATGTTCTCAACCGTCTTCGGCGCGATGCCGAGCAGGCGGGCCGTCTGCCGGATCGAGTGGCCCTGAGCGCCGAAGCGCAGGATGTCGCTCTCCCGTGCGGTCAACTCCGGCAGATCGCCTGCGCCGGGTGCTCGCTGATCCCAGCGCGCGCGCACCGCCCCGATCAGCGGCCGCATGGGCAGCGAATCCACGACGAGGTAACCCTGACCTGCCATCCGGAGCAGGGACAGGAAACGATCTTCGATCGCATCGGCGAGCACCAGCGAGGTGGCTCCGTTGGCGAGCGCATCGGCCAGCTCGGAGGAGTCGAGCGGCTTGCTGTGCACGAGGATCGCGGGAATGGCCAGCTCTTCGACGATCGCCCAGTCCGCAGCCTCCGGGTCGACCAGGGCGGCCACGATCGGCCCGCGATGCCAGCGGGCCCAGTGCGTCTGCGCCACGTTCCGGCCGTCGCGCACGTGCACGAACGGCATCTTGTTGGCAACCAGGATGCGCATTGCCTGATCAAGGGCGGGGCAGGGTTGGCCCGACACCACAGTCAGCACCGGGAAGTCTTCGTTCGGCGGCTCACGGTGCCGCACTACCGGCGTGGGACGCTGGTCCAGGATCCCGAGCGATGCGGCCCGCGAAACAGCGTGCGCCCCGCTATTCACGTCCAGCTTGGCGTAGATCCGGCGCTTGACGTTCTCCACCGTGAGCGGGCTAATCCCCAGCAGGTCGGCCATCTCCGGAACACTGTGGCCTGACCCTGCCAGCACGAGAATCTCGAGCTCGCGATCGGTCATCTCGCCGGGCTTGGACCTGGCTGCGTGGCGCCCGCGCTTGCGCCGCAGGACAGCCAGGATCGCCTCGAGGCCGTGCGACTCTGGCACGAGGGACGAGACCCCGGCGCGGCACGCCGCTGCTAATTCCTCTTCGGCGGCGTGACGGTAGGTCACGACGACGTTCAATTCCGGGAAACGCTGCATGAGCCTGTGGACAGGCCGACAGGTCTCCTGCAAGCGGAGCCCGGCGTCGAAAATCACCGCGTCAGGCCGACGCAGCTCACAGAGCGCTGGCATTCGATCGGGCTCGGCCACCGTGCCGACGACGGTCACATCGGGCCGGAGTGAAAGAGACGAGGACAACGTGTCGCGGAACAGCCGCGAGGACGACTGAACGGCTACCTGTACGACACGAGCGGCGGGCGGGGCCATTCGTTAGCCTGCTATCGGTATCTAGACCCAGCGGGTTAGCGCGAGGCTTCAGTCCACTCCCAGGCATGGAGTGTACGCCCGGCCGACTCGGCCCTTCCGGCCAGTTTACTTTTATACGTATATGTTCGTTTTGTTAAGAGTGTGTAGAGCATCGCCCTCCTGGGAGCGCGAAGGTCAGTGGCGCTGCCACGGGAGCTGCGCCACGATCGGGTGGTCAGAGTGGATCTTGCCGACGCTGGCCGCTCCGCCCGGCGACCCGAGGCGGTAGAAGAACTCGACGTTGGCCCTGTGGTAGTGCTGCAGCTCGCGAGGGAGGTCGCGTTCGTAGTAGATCGCCTCGACCGGGCAGACCGGTACGCAGGCACCGCAGTCGACGCACTCGTCGG
>JASHOE010000258.1 GCA_030041275.1 Streptosporangiaceae bacterium | reverse complement strand
AGTCGTCGGTCGTCACCGGGGTGCTCTCGACCCCGGCAGCCTTGAGCGCGATCGAGATCACCGCCTCAAGCGCATAGGTCCGGGCCAGTGCCCGGCTCGCGGTCACTCCGGTGTCGACCACGGCCTTGTCAAAGCAGTCCATGTCGATTTCGAGGTGCTCAAGCCGCGTCGCTAGCTGTTCATTCGTTACGTTGGTGGCCATGGTTCCTGTCTCCTTCGCCGAGATGGGTTCCTAGGGCTCCCGATGGCGTTGAGGTCGCCTCGGGAGCCCGCTTCTCGTTGTTCTGAAGCCCGTCGCACGGAGCTGGCTCCGTGGTGGCTCTGTCAGAGCGTCGAATCTGGTCGCTAACCGTCAACGACGGCCAACGGTGAATTGCCTGGTAGATCGAACGGGCGCGGGGGTTGGCTGAGGTCAGTCCCGGCCGGGGCAGAGAACACGCAGATCTACGAGGGCACGAACCAGATCCAGCGCGTGGTGATGGCGCGTCAGCTCCTGAAATAGGTCTTTACGACACTGCGGCCTCCCTAGCATCCGGATTCCGTTCCGGCCGATAGGCGTCCTTTCGCCGCCCGTCGCATATACGGTGCCCGCAGGGCACTTGCGGCGCGGGAGGGGCGGCCCGCCGATGAGCTGGACGGAGTCGGGCCGGGCTTGGGGCGAGAGGGCTGCCGACTGGCAGCCCGTGTGCTGCGAGCGGCCGCGCTCCAACCCGCACACCTCGCGGTCTTGATCAGCGGAGTGCAGGCTGACGCCGCAGCGGCGAATAATGCTCCCGCTGACGGGTAGCTGGGGGCCGTGGCTACTAGAGCGAGAACCATCGCCGGGTATGCAGTTCCCGGCATCGTCGTGTTCTTCTTCTGGATTGTGGTCGCAATTCTGGCGATCATCCTGCTCGCGTTCATCGTGCACTGGGCCGGCGGCGGAGTCCTCAACCTGCGGCTGGGACACTTCATCCTCAACGTCGGCTTCACTTAATCGAGCTAGCGCCGGCGCATGGCGGTGGCGCGTCCGCGCCTGAGGTGAGCCGGCCGCTGGATTCCCGGTGGCCGGCTCACCGCGCGCGCCCGTCGGCGAGGCCCTCGGCTGGCTAAGTCGGATAACTGGCGATGCATGATGCGCGCTCGCACGCGGGCGGGGAGCTGCCAGATCGGATGCAGCCGGCGCACGATGGGTCGACTACGGCCATACAGCCACTCCGCGCATCCAACGCAGATGCCCTGCTCGGGGTGGCGATGAAAGCGCACCATGGTCGATGCCTCGTAGCTCCGCCCGCAGCAGTGGCAGGGAAACCATTCGCCGGCGCCCGGCCGGGCCATATCTGTCATGGCGGAGATCCGATCGGCGAAGAGCAGTCACATGTCAGCGCGACGACGTCGGATGCAGCTGCCGAGAACGTCCACGAAGTCGGCCGGGACTGCGTTTACGTGGTGTGGTCCCCCCCACGGCTTGCTCGGCGCTGAACCGCTGACGCTGCGCGGAGCGACACAAGCTGAGCGCTGGATGAATTGTCAACTCCTGGGGCCAGTATGCAGTGAGCCCGTCTGTAATCCAACTGTCATGTCAGACCGGCCGGGTCGCCACGAGCACCTCGACCCGAAACGGCTCGGTGACTACGCCCGCTGGGTGGAGGTCAAGCACGGCCGCATTGACATCCCTGGCGAATTGCGCCGTGTTCTCGCCGAGGAGTGCCGGAGTGGAGAAGGAATAAGACAGTTGCAGGCCTATCACCTCTGCCACGGTGAGGCGCCGTGACCATGACCAGGTCAGGGTGTCTACCGCGCTGAATGCCGACTGGGCCAGAACGTGGCGGTGATCCGCGATGACGCTCATCCCGGTGCGCCGCTCGGCGCCGAGATACCGGGCCCGGATCCGGGCGATGGCGTCGGCCCAGTCGGGCTGCTCGCTGTCATCGAGAACATCATTGGCGATGATGACCGCGCCGCGCGCCGCCAGCAATTCGTCCAGAGCAGTGAGGACGGCTTCCCTGGCGGTCCAGTGAAATGACGCGGCGAAGACGGCCAGATCCGCCCCGGCTCCAGCGACCGCCGCGATCTGGCTGGAGTCGCCTTCGAGCCAGGAGATATCACCGATCCGGGCAGCCGCCGCCGCTTGTCGGCCGCGGGCCAGCATGTCGGGGACGGGGTCGATCGCGATCACCGCGCGGGCGTGACGCGCCAGCGGGATCGTCATCTGACCAGTGCCGCACCCGATGTCCAGCACGCGCTGGGTTCCGTCGAGGCCCACCCTGGCCGCCAGCGCGTCCACCATCTGCTGCGGGTACCCAGACCGGTAGCGCGCGTAATACTCGACAGCCGACTCGAACAACTGCTGCCGAGCATGGGTCACAGTTCACCATCCGCCGGCGGCGCCAAGCCGTACACAGCGCTGGCGGTACCGCCCAGGATCGCCGTTCGCTCCGGTTCGCTCAGCCGGCTGGTCAGTGCGACCGCTGCCGTCACGATGTCCGCGTAGCTAGCGCTGAGCGTGCTCACCGGCCAGTCCGAGCCGAACATCAGCCGCTCCGGGCCGAAGCTGTCCAGGGCGATGTCCAGGTAGGGCCGCAGGTGCTCGATCGAGGCGGCTGGCTCATCGGCCGACTCCTGATCGGCTGACGGTGCGGGAACGCTGAAGATGCCCGAGAGCTTGCACGCCGTGTTGGGCAAGCCGGCCAGCGCGAAGAACGCGTCAGCCCAGGCCGGGTCGGGCCGCGGGCGTACCTCCACGTTGCCCAGGTGGTCGAGCACGAAGGTCAGCTCGGGCAGGTCGGCAGCGGCCCGGACGGCACCGGGTAGCTGGGCTGGCGGGAGAACCAGGTCGAAGGTCAGCCCTGCATTGGCGACTGCGCGCAGGCCGCGCAGAACGTCGGGACGCTCGAGCCAGTCAGGGTCGGACTCGGTGAGCAGCGGGTGGCGGATGCCAGCCAGGTGCTCTCCGCCGGGCAGTGCCGTGAGCTCTGCAAGCTGCTCCGCGACGCCGGGAGCGGTGAGGTCGGTCCAGCCCACGACGCCAGCGACCAGCGGCCCGGTGGCGGCAAGGGCCAGCAGCTCCGGGGTCTCGCCTGGCTCGGTGACGGTCCGCACCACGACGGTCTTGGTGACCCCGGCTGCGGCGGCTTGCGGCAAGAGGTCGGGTAGCAGGAAGCTCCGCCGCAACGGGGCCAGCGTCGGCGAGGAATCCAGCCATGGCTGTGCCCTGGCGGACACGTCCCAGAGATGGTGATGAGCGTCGACTATCGATGGCACTGGCAGCATCCGGGCTAGATACCCAGGTCGTCCAGTTGCTTGTGCAGCTCGGCTCGTGGCCCGGTGGTGCTCGAGGCGGCCTTCTCCCGCACCGGCACAGCTGTAGTCGCGCCAGAAGCGCTGCTTGCTGCGGTGGCGATTGGGGTAGCCGTCGGGCCTACCGCGGTGCGGTAAACCGTCGCTCGGTCGCGGAAGATCCACCCGCCGACCACGCCCGCGGCGAGGCCGCCGATGTGCGCTTGCCACCCGATTCCCGCGTGTGGCAGCAGGACGGTGAACTGATAGGCAAAGCAGAGCGCCATGACGGCGGCAAGCATGATGTCAATGCCGCGGCGGTCAAAGAACCCGCGCACGAGGATGTAGCCCAGGTAACCGAAGACGACGCCACTCGCGCCGACGCCGATCGTGCCCGGTGTCCCGGTGAACCACGCCGCCAGCCCGCTGACGACGATGACCAGTGCGGTCAGCCCCAGGAACCGCACCACGCCTCGGTAGGCGGCCAGGAACCCGAAGATGAACAGCGGACCCGAGTTGCTCTCGATGTGGGTCCAGCTGACATGGAGGAAGGGGGCCGTCAGGATGTCGGGCAGACTGCTCACCTGCCGCGGCCTGATCCCGAAGCTGTACGTGAGCTGATAGTGGTCGGCCACATTGACTAGCTGGATTATCCACAGGATCGCGAGAAAACCGACCATGACAAAGAGGGCTTTGCGCGCCTCAGCGATCAAGGATTCTGCGTCCCCGGCACGTACTGTCCAGGAACGGTGCCTCGTGCTCATCTACCACTTCCCGCTGTAGTGACCCCGCTGACGAGGAACAAGGATGCCGTCCACGGCTGAGTCCAAGCTAGCCGCAGGCTAGGCGTGCGCGGAAGGTAACCGAGGATGCGTGGTCTCAACATCGGCCACATCGCCCCGAAGGTCCCAAACTGGCGGGTGGTGTCAGCCCTGACACGCTCCGCGCCGCGCCGCTCCGCAGGCCCTCGGGTCGCCTGAGGCCGTGACCTGCGACCTATTACGGAAAGTAATTGTTACGGTACGTATTGCCAAACTGTGATCTGCGCCGGCCCAATTAACGGTTTTCTTCTCGGCTTTTCGGCGGAAACGCTTGGTCCCTGGCCCTCGGTTCTGGCAACGTTATGCGGCGACGGTTCCAGAACCGAGATCGGCGTCCACGGTGCGCGCGGGACGCCTAGCGGGCTAACCGTCACGCGACTCGCTGCCCGTTACCGCAGCGGTCTGCGCGCCGGGCGACTTGCCCGGTCGCGCGTGGCCGAACGGAAGGACTGCATTGTCACAGCAGCGGAGGCGGCCTCCAGCCCGGCGCCCTCGGCGCAGGCGGGTAGGCGCCTTCCTGGTCACCGCGTCAGCGGCGACAGTGGCCGTAGTGCTCGCAGCGCTTGTGGTCATCACCGGCCGACCCGGCGTCACGAGTGACCCGCTTGGCATCGCGCTCGCCCAGGTATCGGCGGGCAAGGCTGGCGCATCGCTCATTGCGGACCGCCAGCAGGTGATCCAGCAGGACGCGGCGACGCTGTCGTTCAACGTCACGAGCGCACCGAAGGTCAGCATTCCCCAGCCGGCCGGCGGGGGAGGCGGCAGCGCTGCGCCGCTCGTCGCGGCCCCGCCGCCAGATCCGTCTACGGCGCAGGGGATCGCCTACGGTCTGCTGTCGTCGTACGGATTCAGCACCGATCAATGGGGCTGCCTCGATGACCTCTGGAATGCGGAGAGCGGCTGGCGCTACAACGCAGAGAACGCCAGTGGCGCCTACGGGATCCCGCAGGCGCTGCCGGGGTCAAAGATGGCCAGCGCCGGGCCTGACTGGCAGACCGACCCGACGACGCAGATCAAGTGGGGACTCGGGTACATCCAGTCCGTGTACGGCTCGCCGTGCAACGCCTGGGCGCACGAGGAGGCCGATGGCTGGTACTGACAAGCGCGACTGAAGCAAACCTGCCATTGTGCGGCATGTGACGTACGTCATGCCGCCATTTTCGATGTTTTGGTAGCTGGTTACGGCTGAGAACGGCAGGGTAGAAGGCGCACAGCACCCAGCGTGTGCAGCGGCTTTACCGCTTGAACCGTCGCCTTGACCCGCGTCCCCGCTGCACGCCACTCCGCCCGCCCTATCGGGCCGAGTCGTCACGGGTGACCACGGCGCACATCGTGCGCTCGACCAAAGGCCCATCTTGTCTCGGCTATACGAGCCAACTCACACCAGTACGCCCATCGACAGCCGCCCCGAGCGGCCACCTACTGGCGGCAACGCCGCCCAGCGAGATCCAACTCGCAAGCCGAACCGGCTGACCGTGGCAACCGCCGCAGCCGTTGTACTCGCTGTCGGCACGGCAGCCACGCTCGTCACGCTGTGGCCGGCGGCCCGGCTGACCGGATCGGTCACTCACGCTCCGCTTCGCAGGCCGTCCACCACATCGGCGTCAGCAGCGAGCGTGCCGACCCAGCCCACGGTGATCAAAATCACGGCCACCTCCGGACAGGCTGACCAGATTCGCTCCATCGAAGCGTGGCTGACCGGCCGCGCGCTCTGGCAGCAGCGTCCGGTGGAGCTAGCGGTGACGCTGGCAGTGCCACCCGCGCCGCGACCCAAGCCGGCCGCGCCGGCAGCCGCACCCGCGCAGCAAGTCGCGCCGGTGGCGGCGGTGACGGTGCCTGCCACGAGCGGGTCGGCCCAGCAGATCGCGCTGGCAATGCTCGCCTCCTACGGGTGGTCATCGAGCCAGTTCGCCTGCCTCGATCCGCTGTGGGAGCACGAGAGCGGCTGGAACGTCTACGCGTCCAACCCCGGGTCGGGCGCGTACGGGATACCCCAGGCGCTGCCGGGGTCCAAGATGGCCAGCGCAGGCCCGGACTGGGAATCGGACGCGACGACGCAGATCCGGTGGGGCCTGAACTACATCCAGGCAACCTACGGCTCGCCGTGCGCCGCCTGGGCCCACGAGGAAGCGACCGGCTGGTACTAGCGGGCCCGTGAACGACAGTGACGCCGAGGTCGGGGCGTGCCCCGCAGGGCTGGCACAGGTCGCGGCTAACGAGCGTTCGTTGGCCCGAGACGTGTAGTAGGCCAGCTCATGTGGGCCACGTTTACGCCCCGCTACGCACGCCCCGCCCTCGGCGTCCCGGTGCAGCCGGAGAAGCCGACAGCGCCCATGGCGGCTAGGCGGGGTGCTGGTGGGGATGTGCCATCCCTGTCACGTCGAGGGCTGCGTCGAGCTGGGCCTCGGTGATCTCGCCGCGTGCGACGAAGCCGCGGGCGATCACGACCTCGCGAATCGTCGCACCGGTATCGAGGGCCTCGTGCGCCACGGCGGCGGCTGCCTCATAGCCGATGTACGGATTCAGCGCCGTGACGATCGCGGGAGAGGATTCGGCGTTGCGCCGCAGCCGCGCCGTGTCGGCGGCGATGCCGCTCACGCACTTGTCTGCGAGCGCACGGGCCGCGGCGGGTAGCAGCTGGAGCGAGGACAGCAGTGCGCGCGCCATGACCGGCATCATCACGTTCAGCTCGAAGTTGCCGGCCGCTCCGGCGAACGCCACGGTGGCGTCGTTGCCGATGACCGCGGCGCAGACCTGGCACACCGCTTCGCAGATGACCGGGTTGACCTTGCCCGGCATGATGGACGATCCGGGCTGCAGGTCCGGGATCCGGATCTCGGCGAGCCCGGTGCGCGGTCCCGAGTTCATCAGTCGCAGATCGTTGCAGATCTTGTAGAGGCTGACGGCGATGGTCCGGGTGACACCGCTGGCCGCGACCAGGCCGTCCCTGGCGCCAGCGGCTTCGAAGTGATTAGGAGCCTCGGTCAGCGGCAGCTGCATGTCGGTCGCGAGGTGGTCGATGACGGCGGCCGCGAATCCGGGCGGTGCGTTCAAACCGGTGCCGACGGCGGTCCCGCCGAGTGGCAGCTCGCCGACGTCGGCCAGGACGTCCCTGGCGCGCTCTAGGCCATGCCTGACGGCTGCCCCGTAACCGCCGAACTCCTGGCCGAGCGTCACCGGTGTCGCGTCCATGAGGTGCGTGCGGCCGCTCTTGACCACGTTGGCGAACTGCGCCGCCTTCAGCTCGAGCGCGTCGGCCAGGTGGCTGAGCGCCGGCAGCAGCGACATCACGATCAGCCGCACGGCTGCGAGGTGGATCGCGGAAGGGAAGACATCGTTCGACGACTGGGACGCGTTGACGTGATCGTTCGGGTGCACCGGACGGCCGACCGCGCGCGCGGCGAGGGTGGCGATCACCTCGTTGGCGTTCATGTTCGACGACGTCCCCGACCCGGTCTGGAACACGTCGATGGGGAACTGGTCGTCGTAGCGGCCCTTCGCCACGTCGGCTGCCGCGTCGTGGATGGCCGCGGCGACGTCGGCGGGCAGCACGCCGAGCTTGCCATTCACGACGGCGGCTGCGCCCTTGAGGGATGCCAGCGCGCCGATCATGTCCCGGGAGAGTGGCTCGGCCGAAATCTGGAAGTTCTCGATGGCCCGCTGAGTCTGCGCGCCCCACAGCGCGTTAGCCGGGACGAGCACCTCGCCCATCGAGTCGTGCTCAACGCGCACGCCGTCCGGGACCTCGGCCATGAGAGCCTCCGCGTTGTCGGTAGCGTTGTTGGTAGCGGTGTTGGTAGCTCAGTCGCCCGGACCGCGGCCGATCGTCAGCAACGGCGGTGACGGCGCCGTCGTGTCAGCGAAGAAGTCGTTCCCCTTGTCATCAACCACGATGAAGGCCGGGAAGTCGCGGACCTCGATCCGCCACACCGCCTCCATGCCCAGCTCCGGGTACTCGAGAACGTCGACCTTCGTGATGCAGTCCTGCGCCAGCTTCGCGGCTGCGCCGCCGATCGACCCGAGGTAGAAGCCGCCGTGCTGCTGGCACGCCGCCGTGACGGCCGCTGACCGGTTCCCCTTGGCGAGCATCACCAGCGAGCCGCCCGCCGCCTGGAACTTCGCCACGTAGGAGTCCATGCGGCCGGCCGTCGTCGGACCGAACGAGCCGGACGCGTACCCGGCTGGCGTCTTGGCCGGCCCGGCGTAGTAGACAGCGTGGTCCCGCAAGTAGGCAGGCATGGACTGACCCGCGTCGAGCAGGTCGCTGATCTTGGCGTGGGCGATGTCGCGAGCAACGACCATCGGGCCGCTCAGTGTCAGCCGGGTTCTGATCGGGTACCGCGACAACTCGGCGCGGATCTCGCTCATGGGCCTCGACAGGTCGATGCGAACGACGTCCGTGTCGAGATCGGCCTCAGGAGTGTCCGGCAGATACTGCGCCGGGTCGGTTTCCAGCTGCTCGAGAAATACCCCGTTCCCTCGAATTTTCGCCCGTGCTTGTCTGTCCGCGGAGCACGAGACCGCGATGGCGACTGGACAGGACGCGCCGTGCCGCGGCAGCCGCACCACCCGGACGTCGTGGCAGAAGTATTTGCCGCCGAACTGAGCGCCGATGCCGGCCCGGCGGGTTATTTCCAGTACCTGCTGTTCCAGCTCGAGATCACGAAAGCCGTGCGCGGCCATCGAGCCCGATGTTGGCAGCGCGTCCAGGTACTTCGCCGAGGCGTACTTGGCGGTTTTGAGCGCGTACTCGGCGCTCGTGCCGCCGACCACGATGGCGAGATGGTAGGGCGGGCACGCCGCGGTACCGAGCGAGCGGATCTTCTCCGCGAGGAACGCCGCCATCCGGGCCGGGCTCAGAACCGCCTTGGTTTCCTGATACAGGTACGACTTGTTGGCTGAGCCGCCGCCCTTCGCCATGAACAGGAATGAGTACTCGTCCCCGTCGGTGGCGTACAACTCGATCTGGGCCGGCAGGTTGCTGCCGGTGTTGCGCTCGTCCCACATCGTCAGCGGCGCCAGCTGGGAGTAGCGCAGGTTGAGCGAGGTGTAGGCGTCGTACACGCCGCGGGCTATGTGCTCAGCGTCGTTCCCGTCGGTGAGGACCTGGCCGCCGCGCTTGCCCGTGACGATCGCGGTACCGGTGTCCTGGCACATGGGCAGGACGCCGCCGGCCGCGATGCACGCGTTCTTGAGCAGATCGCCGGCCACGAACTTGTCGTTCGGACTCGCCTCCGGGTCGTCCAGGATGGCGCGAAGCTGCTTCAGGTGCGCGGGCCGCAGCAGGTGCGCGATGTCGCGCATGGCCGCCGTGGTGAGCTGTGTGAGCACCTCAGGCTCCACCTGCAGGAACTTTCGCCCGAGGGCCTCGTGGACGCTGATGCCATCGCTGATCAGCAGCCGGTACTCGGTGTCATCCACGCCTGTGGGCAGCATGTCGGTGTAACTGAAGTCGGGCATTCCTGGCACATCCTCGGGCTTAGCAGGTGTTCCCATCGTATTAGCCAGGCTGCTGGCGCAGCGGCCCTGTGGAAGGCCTCTGGGCGGGCCTGCTGGCGCTCTGAGTGCGACTTATCTCCGCATACATCGGCATACATCGGCCTGGCCACCGGACCAGTGCGGATGACACACTGGCGCTGTGGCCGACGGTACTGGGCGCTCGGCCACCACGGGTGAAGGACGGCCCCATGAGCGAGCAGGACCCGTCGTCGCCGTCGGCCGACTCCGGGCAGCCTGAACCGGCTTCTCCGCCGCCAGGATCCGCCGGCTACGAGTCGGGTGCCCCCGACTCTTGGGCGGCACCGCCGCCGGCGGATTGGGGCTACGCCGCGTCGGTCCCTCCGCCGGCCGCCCCGGCCCAGGCGGCAGAGCCCGGCGACCCGGACGGCACCGCTCAGCAGCCTCCGCGAGCCGGGAACCGGGTCGGCCCGGTTGCGGCGGATCCCCGGACAACCCAGCCGAGCGCGCCGCCCTCCGGCGCGCGTCCGCCGGGTACCCGCACTGGACCGCGGGCGACTGGTACTGGCCGGCGGGGGGCGGATCCTGGCTGGCCCACAGCTGGCAGCGCGCCGGGCAAGCAGGTCAGCGTTGCCGTCGAGCGAGTCGGCGAAGTCGAAGGGCAACGATACGTCGCCGTCCGCGCGGCGGATGGCAAGCTCTACCGTATCGGCGAGGACCGACTGCGGTGGGTGTGGCGGCTGGTGTTCACCTCGGTCGGCATCGGACACTCTATGGGGGCGTCGGCAACTCCGGTCACGCTGGTCATCGCCGAGAAGGCTTGGGCGCTTCAGGTGGGTACCGACCGCGAGCCCCGCCCCCTTCGTGTTGCCTGCGCGCGCTGCGGTCGCGCTGACAGCGCGTGGCTCTTTCGGACCCTGCAGCGTGCCACCGACGACGTCTATTTCACCCGCTGCCGTCGCTGCTGGCGCAGCCAGCGCCTGGGAAGCTTCCGCCGGCACCCGCAGGCTTAGCCCGGGTTCCGACATGCACATCAGCGCTGGCCGGCGTGTCCGCCGGCCAGCGCTGCGGGCTCCCGACTAGTGGCCAGCCTGCGCTGGCTGGCGGAGCCGGATCGCCACCAGGACCACCAGGAACGCGATCGCGTCGAAGATGGCGGCGGTCGTGAACGAGGCGGCCATGCCGTGCACCTTGGCGTGTTCCAGCTGCGCTGCGGCGGTCGCGCCCACCAGCGGGTGCTTCGCCGCGGCCCGGCTAGCCGTGCCGAACACCGTGACCAGGATCGCCAGGCCGAGCGCCCCGCCAACCTGCTGCATCACGTTGACCATGCTCGCCGCGGCGCCGGAATCCGCCGGGGGCACGCTGGCCAGCGATGCCATGGTGAGCGGCACGAACACAACGCCCATGCCGAGCCCGAGCAGCAGCATCGGGACCAGCACCCCTGGGAAGTAGCTCGTGCCCTGGCTGAGCTGGCCGAGCCACGCCATGCCCGCGATGACCGGAAGAAGTCCGACGATCATCAACGGCCTGGGGCCGAACCTGGCGACCAGCCGCGGCGCCAGCCTGGAGGTGCCGAACAATGCCGCGGTCATGGGCACGAACGAGACACCGGCCGCGAGCGGGCCGAACCCGAGCACCTCCTGAACGAACTGAGTCAGGAAGAAGAACGACCCGAACATGCCAGCGACCAGGAGCAGCCGCGCGATGTACGAGCCGGCCCGACTGCGGTCCCACAGCAGCCACAGCGGCGTGATCGGCTCGCTGGCCCGGCGCTCGACGAACGCGAACGCGGCCAGCAGGACCACCGCGGCGGCGAAGGCTCCCACCGATTCTGCGGTGCCCCAGCCGTGGGACGCGACGCTGATGAACGCGTACACCAGGGCCGACATCCCCGCGGTGGACGTGACCGCACCCGCGATGTCGAAGCGGCCAGGCAGGCGTTCGGTCCGGGCGAGGAGCCGAGGCGCCAGCGCCACCACCACGATGCCCACGGGCACGTTGACGAAGAACACCCATCGCCACGACGCCCACTGCGTGATCATGCCGCCGAGCACGAGGCCGAGGGACGCACCGCCCATCGTGACGGCGGTGAAGACGCTGAGCGCTCGGACTCGCTCGCGACCTTCGGGGAAGCTTGCGACGATGGCGGCGAGCACAGCGGGCGAGGCGATCGCGCCGCCAACGCCCTGGATCGCGCGGGCCGCCAGCAGCTCAGCCGAGCTGGTGGCCAGGCCGCCCGCAAGCGACGCGATGGTGAAGACGATGAGGCCAGCCATGAAGGTCCGGCGCCTGCCGAGGATGTCGCCGGCCCGGCCGCCGAGTAGCAGCAGGCCGCCGAACGTCAGCGCGTAGGCGTTGAGCACCCAGGACAGGCTGGTTGGTGACAGGTGCAGCCCGGTAGCCATGGACGGCAGCGCGACGTTCACGACAGTGAGATCGAGCACGATCATCAGCTGGGCGCACAGCACCAGCGCGAGCGTGATGTTCCGGCGGTCCCTGGGCTTGCGCAAACGGGAGATGCCGGGCAGGGTCCGCGCTGGGCCGACGGCTTGCTGCGCGTGCCTTGGGCTGGCCGACGGGGCCAGCGGCGGACTTGCCGCAGACAGCGTCCGCGGGAGGGCGGCGGGTCTGACGGAATGCGAAGACGACGAAGACATGGTTCCTTCCTGGAACAGCGCTGAGTTGGGCGCCCGCGCCACGGTGTGGCGGTCAGTCGGGCAGGTCGGGCAGGTCTGGCAGGCTTGAGTGAGCCGCAGGTCTGGCGATGGCTTGGCCAAACCGGCGGAGCAAGCTAAGCTCTATTCGGAGGATCCCTCCGCTAACTATACGGAGGATGCCTCCGGTTCGCAACTCAGAGATGGTGACGACTGATGGATGCAGCCGAGCCGTCGGCCGCCGTGCCAGGGCCGCCGAAGCGGGCCGACGCGCGCCGCAACTATGAGCGGCTGCTCGCCGCCGCGACCGAAGCGTTCGCCGAGCACGGCGCCGACGACGTGTCGCTGGAGGAGATCGCTCGCCGCGCGGGCGTGGGTATCGGAACGCTGTACCGGCACTTCCCGGCCCGGCAGGCGCTGCTCGAGGCGGTCTACAAGGACCAGGTGGACGGGCTCGACGCGCTCGCGGCGAAGCTGCTCACGGCTGAGTCGCCCGGTGCTGCGCTCGGCGAGTGGCTGCGGGCGTTCGTGGCCTTCGGCCGGACCAAGCGCAGCCTCAGTTCCGCGCTCGTATCGTCGCTCGGCAAAGATTCTGAGTTCCTGTCGGCCTGCAGCATGACGGTGCGCGGTCGCACGGAGGAGCTATTGCGCCGGGCGCAGCTCGCCGGCGAAGCCCGTCCCGGCGTTCAGGCCGCGGACATCATGCGGCTGGCCCACGGGCTGATCATGGCCACCGACGCCGCACCGACGGATCCGGGCCAGACCGAGCGGCTGGTCGCCATTCTGGTCGGCGGTCTGCTAGCCGACGGCACGGCTGACACCTGAGGGCCGCGGCCGCAGTGGCGTAAGCAGGCGCCCGCCTTGGTCTCGTCGCCCGGACGCCGCGCCAGCTCAGGGTCGCGTCCGCCTGCTGTCCGCGCGGACTGAGCGCTGCTGAGCCATTGCCTGGCCGTTTCCAGCCGGGCGACTGTGCTCGCTACCTCGCGGCTTAGGTCAGGGTCGGCGCCCGATCCAGCCCGCTCACGAGCCGCTGCGAGCTCGGCTAGCCGCGCTCGCAGCCGGCGCACGCGCTCTTGCGCCTGCCGAACCGAGTCTGCGGCGGGTGTCGACTCGTCATGGCGCTCGGGCGTCGCGCCGCTGTCGCCGCCCTGAGCCGGCTCCGCCGTGCTGTGATCATCGGCCGACAGGACGATGCTCACCGCGGCCCAGCCGACCACGGCCAGCACGGCCTCTCGCGAGGCGTCCAGCGCGTCAGCCCAGTGCTGCCTGGTGATATCCCTGGCCAGCGTGGCCGCGTAGACGGCGGTAACGGCGAGCGTCGCGGCGAGAAGCAGCGCGATCAGCATCCACTTCCACCAGGGCCGCCGGTGCGCTGCACCGGAGCGCGCACAATGTGAGGTGGCGTAGCGGGCAGCCCGCGCGAGCCTGCGGAGCAGGCGGGGGCGGCCGCTGGCCACCGGGGCGCCGAGCACGTGCTTCTGGTCAGCCGGGCTAGCGCGAGGCGGCGGCCGCGTAAGCGTCGGTAAACTGCCCGGTCACGTCGGTCACCGCGTTGGTCATCGCGGCAAGGTAACTGTTGGCGACCCGCACCGCGTGACGACGGCGCCACGACAGGGACGGGTTCCCGTTGGTGTCCGCGATGGCGAGCAGCAGGCCGCCCATCATCGTCATGTTCTTGAGAAAATGGATGCGCTGCATGCTGCGCTCCTGCGGATCCTGGACCTCCCAGAACCGGTGCCCCGCGAGCGTGGTCGGAATCAGCGTCCCGGCTATCGCCAGGGCGGCCAGTCGCGGCAGCAGGCCGAGGCCGAGCATGGTCCCGGCCGTTGCCTGGACGGCGCCGTTGATCCGCACCGCGTGCTCGGCCTCGGCGGGCATCGCCGGGATGCGCTCCCGCAGCGAACTCACCACCGGCTCTGCGAGCGGCGATACCCCCTCAGGGTTCTGAAAATTGTGCAATCCCTGCATAACGAATATGGAGGCCAGCATTGGTCGCGCGAGTTCTCTCAGTGCGCTCATGCGGTGCCACTTGCCCGGCTCGCAGGGGTTGTAACCCCGGCCAGCGCCCAGGAGGGGAACGAGGTCGCAGGCGGTCCGGTCAAGACCGTCCGGCCGCGGCCGTACGAGGCAGCAGTCCCGCCCGTCTAGGGCACCGCCCACTCCTCTAAGGCAAGGACACGAGGACTCGCCCGGCAGCTGTCCCTGCCTCAATGAGCTCATGGGCAGTGGCTATCTGCGCAAGCGGGAAGGTCTTAGCCACGGTGACGGAGATAGCGGATTCCGCGGCTGCCTGGCTGAGGTCGCTGGCGGCGGCGTCCTTGGACTCCTGCGGGAAGTCGTCGCTGCCGAGCAGCCGGATTGTCACGTTCGCGAAGAGCATGGGCCAGAAGGGCAGTTCCGGCCGGTCGTTCGGGCTGGCGTAGACCGAGAGCACCGCGCCGTTGCGGACGACTTCTGCGTCGAGGTCGGCGTTCGCGGAGAGCGCGACCTCGACGATCCGGTCGACGCCGTCCGGGGCGAGGCGCCGAATCGCGATTGCCGGGTCAGATTGCAGCGACACGACGTGGTCGGCGGTTGCAGCGCTGACCTGGCGTGCCTCAGCGTCGGTGCGGACCGTCCCGATGACCGTGGCGCCTGCCCATCGAGCAAGCTGGGCGGCGAGGGAGCCGACCGAGCCGCGGACCCCGTGCACGACGATGGCCTGGCCGGAGACCGGACCGTCGGCGAAGACCGCGCGGTGCGCGGTAATTCCGGGGATGCCGAGGCAGGCGCCAGTCTGGTCGCTGACCGAGTCGGGCAGGCCGACCGCGAGCGCCTCGGGGACCACGGTGGTTTGCGCGGCGGTGCCAGACGGCCGGTAGGACTGGGCTCCGTACACCCATACGCGTCCGCCGAGCCTGGCCGGGTCTGCGCCTGGGCCGATCGCCTCGATGATCCCGGCGCCATCGCTGTGCGGGATGATCCGGGGGAACGCCATGGGGCTGGCCAGCCAAGCCTGTCGCTTCTTGATGTCGCCGGGGTTGGCGCCGGAATAGGTCAGCCGCACCCGGACCTCTCCCGGACCGGGCTCCGCGGCGGGCAGCTCGCCGACCTGCAGTACGGCCGCGGCCGGGCCTTGCCGGTCATACCACGCGGCGATCACCGGAACATCCTCGCATCGCCGTGCGCAATTTCCGCACCGGCCCGCTGTCCAATAAGATGCATCTACAGAAGTATCTTCCGCAGATGATTTAAGATTCTGACGGGTGTTCAACGCCCGACGTACCTTGGAGGTGGGACTCGCAGATGACGACATCACGACAGTGGATCGCGACGGACTTTGGCGGTCCGGAGGTGCTCCAGCTGCGCGAGGTCGAGGTGCCTCCGCCGGGCCGCGGTGAGGTGACAATCGCGGTTCGCGCGTCCGGGATGAACCCGGCTGATTACAAACATTTCAGGCCTGGACAGGATGCTCGCCTGCTGCCGCTGACTATCGGGTACGAGGCCGCCGGTGTCATCACGGACATCGGTCAGGACGCTCAGATCGCTGCCGGCGCCGGTGCCATGGGAGACGGGGTGATCGCCTTCCAGATCCTGGGCAGCTACGCGACGGCGATTACTGTGCCGGCGAAGGACGTGTTTGCCAAGCCTGCTTCGCTGGACTTCGCGCAGGCAGCGAACCTTCTCCTCGCGGGCACGACGGCAGCCGAGCTACTCGCGACTGCCGCCGTGGCCGAGGGCGAGACCGTGCTGCTGCACGGGGCGGCTGGTGCTGTCGGGATCAGCGTGCTGCAGCAGGCAAGACTGATCGGGGCGCGCGTGATCGGCACTGCCAGCGAGGAGAACTTCACCGTGGTGGAAAGCTTCGGCGGTGTGCCGGTGAGCTATCACGGCGACCTGGCGGAGCGCGCGCGGCTTGCGGCGCCCGACGGGATAGCTGCCGTGCTCGACACCGTGGGAAGCGACGACGCGGTGGACGCCTCGCTCGCGCTGATCTGCGACCGGCGAAGGTTCGTGACGCTCACTGCGTTCGGCCGCGCAGGCAAGGAGGGCTTCGTGGCGATCGGCGCGAGCAACCCGGCTAGTGGCCCGTTCCGCGCGAACGCCAGGGCCGGCCTTGTCGCGATGGCGGCAGCCGGGAACCTGACGGTCCCCATCGCCCGCACGTTCGCGTTCGAGAACGCGCACGAGGCGGTGGCGACGCTCGCGCGACCACACGCGAGTGGCAAGCTCGCGCTGCTCGTCGAGGCCTGAACCCAGCGGGCAGGTCAGGACGGAGGAGCGTCCTGGACGATCGCTTGCCCGTGAGCTGCGGCGACGGCGACGTTGTCGAGGCCGGCTATCTGCCCTCGCAGGTGGACGGCGTCCGACGCGACGCCGGACGCGGTGATTGCGTGCCGGACTGTCAGGGCGCCGAGGCTTCCTTCCACGTGGAGGGTGACGACTTGGTCCCCGCGCGTGGCCAGCGACCCTCCGACCGCCAGGAGGCCGATCCGGCCACCGGGCTGGATGCTGATGGCCGCCGCCCGCAGCTGGGTCTGCTGGCCGCGGACCAGGCTCGTGCCGCCGCTGCCGAATGTGGTGACGCTATCGGCGATTTCCAGCCTAGGCAGGTCCCTGCTGACCTGGACGCCCACCGCGCCGTCGCCGTGGGTCGTGATGCTGGTGAAGCGCGCGCTCATGATGCTGCCGTCGTACACGTTGAAGCCGCGGGCACCATCGCCATAGGTGGTCAGTGGCGCCTGCAGGTCGAGCCTGCGCAGGGTGCCGAAATTGACGACGCCGATGCCGCTCGGGCCGCGGGACTCGACCGGCGCCCTGGCAGTCCAGCTGCCCACCACTCCCCAGTTGTCCAGGGCCATGTCGTTGGCGCCCAGCGTGGTGACCGGTCCGTCGTTGACCACGCTCTCGACTTCGGCTCCCGATACCACGTACACCCCGGCGCTGATGAGGTCGGGCGTCCCTGGCTGGATGCCGCCGTCGGTGACGACGGGCCCGGTGCGCAGCACGTCGGCGTCGACCACCCCGCCGTCGGTGTGGCCGGCCCAGTCGCCGTGCCCGCCGACGAACACGCCACTGCCCCGAATCGGCGATTCCGGGCTCCCCGCCGAGATTCCGGTCAGCGAGGCGGTGATCCGCACGGCCGGGTCGGGCTGACGATTCCACAGCGTGAAGGCGCCCTGCATGGCGTCCACGCCGAAGCCGTGCTGCCGCCTGGTGCGGCCACGGACGTCGGCGGACGCTATCACCAGTCCGTCCACTTCGGCCCGGCCGGCCCGCACCGCGCCGTCTGCCAGCAGCAGCACCTGGCCCCTGGTTCGCACGTTGCGCAGGATAAGGTGACCCAGGTCGCTGACCGAGGTGTCGTTTCCGATGGCCACCTCGTGGTCAGGCACCAAGATCGTGATGTCCTCGAGCCGGTTATCCGCGGTGAGGCGGACGCCCTTCGCGCCAAACCGGAGAGCGCCGCCGCGCAGGGATACGCCTGGCCTCAGCACGATCATCGGCATGCCGGACAGCGCGCCGTCCACCTCGATGTCGTCCGCGACGCGGAGCGCGTCCAGCAGTTCTGCTGCGGTGGACACCCGCACCGTAGTCATCGTCACCTCCGTGCCCTGATCCGATGATCAGGCGCTGCGAGTCGCCCTGGCGACGTTCGCGGTCAGCTCGGCCGCGTTCTGGCGGACCACGAAGGCAGGCTGGCCAGCGTCTATCCGCCAGCTTTCATCGAGGGCGCCGATATCGACGGCGTCGAAGCCGAACTCGTCATAGAGCCGGGCGACCAGGTGCTTGGCCGCCGGGTTGTCACCGGCCAGGGCCAGGGCGCGCCTCTTGGGGTCGCCTTCTGGGTGGCCGTCACCCGACATCTCAGCGGCATTGATCATGCTGAAGGCGCGGACCACCCGGCTGGCGGGCAGGTGCGCCTGCAGCAGGCCGGGCGCGGTCGCGGTGCCGTTGTCGATGGCGGGCACGTGGCCGTAGCGCTGCGGGAAATAGTTAATCGTCGAGATCACCACCTTGCCGGCCAGCGGTTCTACCGGCACGCTGTCGATGGTGGTCAGAGGTATCGCGACGATCGCGAAGTCGCCCGCAGCGGCGGCCTCCGCTGGCGTGGCCGCCCGCGCTCGGCGCCCCAGCTCAGCGACCAGGCCTGCGAGCGACTCGGGTCCCTGCAAGTTGCTGAGCACCACCTCGTAGCCATGCGCGATGGCAGCCTGCGCGAGGTTGCTGCCCACATGCCCGCTGCCGAGAATTCCGATCGTGGTCATCACCCAGCCTCCTCACCGCGGCCGACCGGGACCTGCGCCAGGCCACCGGCGCCGCGCCTAGTACCTTCCATAGAACTTACTATATAGGAATCGAAATGGGGGCGGTAAGTTCTGTGGAAGCCAGGTCAGCACAGCGACGGTAAGCTAGCGGCCGGCAATGAGAGGTGACCCGGCCATGCCAGACCTGAGGGCGCTGTTCAACGACATCATCCGGTTCGAGATCGAGCTGTGGAACGCGGTCGACGCGCGGCTGCGAGCCGAGCTACAGCTGCCGCTGACGCATTTCGAGCCGATGTCAGTGATCGACAGGCAGCCGGGCTGCCGGGTCTACGACATCGCCACCGAGCTAGTCATCACCACCGGTGGCACGAGCAAGCTCGTCGACCGGATCGAGGCGAGCGGCTACTGCCGCCGCCTGCCCAATCCGGCCGACCGCCGTTCCTCGCTGCTCGAGCTGACCCCGGAAGGCCGGCGAGTGCTCGACGAGGCCCGGCTCGTCTTCGATGACGAGCTGGAGCGATGGCTCGGGTCCGCGGTGCCCGAGCGGACGCTGCGACAATTTGCTGCCACACTCGCCCGGCTGCGGGCCTCCTGCCGGTCCGCTGGCATGGAAGAGACCGCGTAGGCGCTGGCGAGCCATGGCAGCTGGTCGCGTCGCGCGAAGGGTCCGTGTTGTGTGGTGACCGGAACGGGACCAGCCAGCGCGCGGGGCTCGAGCGCGGAACACCGCGGTCGGCTGTCGGATAGCGCCAGGGTCGAGGCCTTCAGCGACGGGGTGTTTGCCATCGCCATCACGCTGCTGGTGCTGGACCTGCGCGCACCGGCCGAGCACAGCCAGGAGAGCTGGCTGAACCAGTTGCTGCATCAGTGGCCCGGGTATCTCGCCTATCTCGCTTCGTTCGGGTACATCGCGGTGATCTGGGTCAACCACCACCAGCTGTTCACCCGAATCGCCGCGGTCGACCTCGGGCTGCTCTGGCGCAACCTAGGCGTGCTGCTCGGCGCGTCCGTACTGCCGTTCCCGACTGCGGTGCTCAGCGGTGCCTTCCTGGACGGTCGGCGGCCGAACGAGGTCACCTCCATTGTCCTGTACACACTTGTCGCTGCTTTCATGGCCTTTACCTGGCTCGTGCTGTTCCATCACCTAGCCAGGAACGACCGGCTGCTCGTGACCGGGACTCCCGCCGTCTTCTTCGCGACGGAGCGCCGCCGGGCGCTGCTTGGCGTCCTCGCTTACCTGGTCGCTGCCGCGGTCGCGGTGTGGCAGCCGCTAGCTAGTCTGCTGATCATCTGCGCCCTGCCGGTCTTCTACGGGGCGACCAGCGAGGGCTGGCACGGCGTCCCCAACCGCCGCCTATGACACCGGTGCCCGACGGCTCAGGGCGGCCGCCTGCGCTACGCGGGCATCGGCAGGTATGAGCGCCAGATCTCGCTCGGCCGCACCCAGCCGCGCAGCCGAGCCTGCTGACTCTGGCAGCGCGCCCGAGTCTCGCAGCGCTCCGCCCCGCACCACGGCCGACGCTAGCTGCGCCAGGCCGGTCCCGCCGATTCGGGCTGACTGACGCAGCAACCTCTCAGCAGCGTCAGCCGTGAGCCGCTTCTGGCGCATGACGACTCCGGTCGCGATGTTAACGGTGCGGGCGGCGATTGACTCCAGCGCGAGGCTCGCAGCGCGGTCTTCTGCGCGCGCGACCGCGCCCCTCAGGCGTTCCTGGGCTACGAGCGCGCTCAGATGTCTGACCATCAGGTCCGCGATCACTGCGTCCCCTTCCGAGGGCGCCCGCCCGTTCCACCAGTGCGTGACAACGCCGGCGTACGACGGGCAGCCCGTGTGGGATACCACCCGGAACGGCGTCATCAGCGTGTGGCCTGAAACCACTGGCTGTGCCGCACCGTGCGCGGGACCGTCAGCCGGCCTCGCTGGATGGGTAATCCGGAATACCGGCTCGGTGCCGGCGGACAGCTCGACGTCGCAGCCGTCGGCGAATTCCGGGACGCACGCCCTGGCCAGGCTTGCGAACGTCACGACTGGATCGTCCGATGCACGGATCCGGGTGAGCGATCGGACAAGTGCGGGGACGCGTACGCCGAGCGCGTCGTCTGGTTGCCGGCGAACAGTGTCGAAGTCGGCCGCCGCGACTGGGTTCGGCTGCGTGCCCGCCTCTGCATGTCGATGCACGGCTCTGAGCCAAGCATCGCGAGCGGGCACGGACCACGCAGAACCGCACGCAGAAACGGGCAGCGGAGATTGCACCCTCGCTGCAAGGGTGGCTTCGATGCGGAAAGGCTGCGGTGCTCACATTTCCTGCTTCCTCAGCTGGCGCGGACGATCCGATGCCCGGTTATGCTCGGCCTCAATTGCGCCGTCCGCGGTCTGGGGAGACACCGTGGCTGACCCGCCGGTTCGGTTCGCCAGCCTGCTGCGTGGGCTGCGCGTCGAGGCAAGGCTGACGCAGGAAGAGCTTGCCGAGGCGGCCGGGGTGAGCCCTCGGGCGGTGAGCGACCTGGAGCGCGGTGTCGTCGCGGTGCCGCACAAAGACACTGTGCGGCGGCTAGCCGACGCGCTGCACCTAGACGGCTCACCGCGCGCCGAGTTCGAGGCTGTCGCGCGCCGACGCGCAAGAGTCGACGGAATGGGCCCTCTGCGGACGCTGCCGCGTGACGTCGCGTGTTTCACCGGCCGGCAAGCAGAGCTGGGGCAGCTAGACGGCGCTACGAGCGATGCGGCCGATGCGGGCGCCGTCGTGGCGATCCATGCGATCGGCGGGATGGCCGGCGTCGGCAAGACCGCGTTCGCCGTGCACGCCGCCCACCACCTCGCGGACCGGTTTCCGGGCGGGCAGATATTCCTCCCGCTGCACGCGCACACCCCTGGCCGCCAGCCGGTGAGCCCAGCTGACGCGCTGGCGAGTCTGCTCCGGGCTCTGGGGGTTCCGCCTGCTGAGCTCCCGGTCGGCCTGGAGGAACGGACAGGACTCTGGCGGGATCGGGTGGCCGGACGACCGTTGCTGCTCGTCCTGGACGACGCGGCTGACAGCGACCAGGTGCGGCCGCTACTGCCCGGCGCAGGCGGCAGCCTGGTCCTAGTCACAAGCCGTCGGCGGCTGTCCGCGCTCGAGGATGCGAGGGCGATCAGCCTGGACACGCTGCCCGCTGGGGATGCAGCCGCGCTGCTGGTCCGGCTCGTGGCCCGGCCGACGGTGACCGCGGCGGACCCGGCAGTCAGTGAGATCACCGAGCTGTGCGGTTACCTGCCACTCGCGATCGGGATGCTGGCCCGTCAGCTGCACCACCACCCCACCTGGACCGTGGCAGGGCGGGCCGCCGAGCTGGCTGCCGCGATGGATCGGCTGGAGCTCATCGCCACGGAGAATGTCTCGGTCGCCGCCGCATTCGACCTGTCCTACCGGAACCTGGCACCCGACCAGCAGCGGCTGTTCCGTCGGCTCGGGCTGCACCCAGGCGCCGACATCGACGCCTATGCAGCCGCCGCGCTCGACGGCACCGACCTTGCTAGCGCCCGCCGTGGCCTGGAGGCGCTGTACGACCAGCACATGCTGACCGAGAATGCCGGTGGCCGGTTCCAGATGCACGACCTGATCCGCGAGCATGCCAGAAACCTGGCCCGGCGCATCGGCGCCGACGACCGCAAGCAGGCCATCGGCCGGCTGCTTGACTACTACCAGTACGCCGCTGCCGGCGCCGATGCGATGCTGGCTCGCCAGGCCCGCGTCGCCCCGACCCAGACGGGATCCGGGACGTCGGCGGCGATCCCGGCATTCGCGAGCCCGGAACAGGCGCTGGCGTGGGTGCGTGCCGAGCGCGTCACCCTGCTGGCCTGCCTGGACCACGCCACGGCGGTCGGCCAGCATGACCGGGTCATCGCGCTGACGGCCGGGCTGGCCGGCCTGATGCGCCACGACGGCCCGTGGGCGGATGCTATTGGCCGGCATGCAACAGCCTCGCAGGCCGCGAGGCAAGTCGGCGACTGGCTCGGGCAGGCAGGCGCCCTTGGCAGCCTGGGGCGCGTCCGGCAGTTGACGGGCGACTACCCGGGCGCGGCCCGAGATCTGCAGGAGGCGCTGGACATCTACCGCGACCTCGGCCACCGGCCCGGCCGCGCCGGTGTTCTCACCAACCTGGGAGAGGTGCGGCAGCTGGCAGGCGACTTTGCGGCCGCGGCACGGGACCTCATTGAGGCGCTCGACATCCATCGCGATCTCGGCGACCTGCCCGGCCAGGCCGGCGCGCTTGGCAGCCTGGGGCGCGTCCGGCAGCTGACGGGCGACTATCGCGGGGCGGCCGAGGATCTGCAGGAAGCGCTGCAGATCTACCGCGACCTCGGCGACCGGCGCGGCCAGGCGGACACTCTCATTTTCCTGGGGACGGTGCGGCAGGTAACCGGGGACCATGCAGCCTGCGTCGACGATCTGCGCGAGGCGCTCGATATCTACCATGACGTTCGCCACCGGCTCGGTCAGGCGAACGCCCTGCTCTTCCTGGGGAAGGTGCGACGGCTGAAGCGGGAATATCCGGACGCGGCCCTGGATCTGCAGCAGGCGCTGAGTATCTACCGCGAAGTCGGCGACCGGGGCGGTGAAGTCACGGCTCTGAACGAGGCCGGGACACTGAGCACGGCTTGCGGTGACGTCCTGCGGGCCATGGCGACGCACAACCAAGCGCTGGACCTGGCCCGCCAGATCGGCAGCGCATGGGACGAAGCGCACGCGCTGGCTGGCCTGGCCAGGGGCGCCGCAGCTGCTGGCCGCGTCCGCGAGGCTGAAGCCGGCCTCCGGCAGGCCCTGGAGACCTTCCAGCGGATCGGCGCGGCGGAAGTCACCGACGTGTCGGCCGAGCTGGCCGAGCTGGCTCGTCAGACCCGCCTTTGACAGTGCGCGGGCACCATGGCGGTACGCTGCCGAATATACGTTCTGTGGAATATGCTTCTGTAGATCCTATAGTCGGATCGCTGGCACCCGTGTACGGCATCGAACCGATGCCAGCTAGCTCAGGGGAGAGATCCATGCAGTACCGCACGCTTGGCCGGACCGGTATCCAGGTAAGCCCCTACGCGCTCGGCACCCTGATGTTCGCGACCGCGATGGGCAATGACCCCAAGGTCTCGGCCGAGATCATCCACAAGGCGCTGGACGCCGGGATTAACTTCGTTGACACCGCCGACGCCTACGGCGACTCCGAGGAAGTCGTCGGCAAGGCCCTCGAAGGGCGCCGGGATGACGTGGTGCTCGCCACCAAGTTCAGCCGACCGACCGGGCAGGACCCGAACCACCAGGGCGCATCGCGCCGCTGGATCGTCACCGCCGTCGAAAACTCGCTGCGGCGCCTCCGAACTGACTACATCGACCTCTACCAGCTTCACCGGCCCGATCCCAGCACCGAAATCGAGGAGACGCTCGCCGCGCTGACCGATCTGATCCGCAGCGGCAAGGTGCGGGCGATTGGCGCGTCGCAGACCCCTGCCGCAGGCATCGTCGAGGCCCAGTGGATCGCTGAGCGGCGCGGCCTCGCACGATTCCACACCGAGCAGCCTGCCTACTCCATCCTCAACCGCGGCATCGAACGCGAGGTGCTGCCCACGGCCCAGCGCTTCGGCCTCGGTGTCCTGGTCTGGGGTCCGCTCGGCCAGGGACTGCTCACGGGCCGCGTACGCAAGAACCAGAGCAATGACCTACGTCGCGCCGGGGTGTTTCAGCATCTCAACGACGACCGTCGGCTCGACGCCGTCGAGAGCCTCGTCCCCCTCGCTGCAGCGGCCGACCTGCCCATGACCCACCTCGCGATGGCGTTTACCATCGCCCATCCTGGCGTCACCAGCGCACTGATCGGGGTCCGCACCATGGAGCATCTCGATGGCCTGCTCACCGGCCTTGACGTCACGCTCACCGACGACGTCCTCGACCGCATCGACGAGGTCGTCCCGCCCGGCACCGACATCGGCACCCTCGACCAGGCCTTCCAGCCCCCGGCACTGGCGAACCCCGAGCTGCGCCGCCGCCCCCTCACCGCACGCGCCGCAGCCTGACGCCTAGTCAGGCTTCGGGGCTCCCGTACCTCGCGCAGCCGCGTTGGCGTGTGGGACTGTCAGCGACTATGACTGCCCGGGTTCAACCGGTGGTCGCGATAGCATCGGTTGCTGGTGAGGCTAGCGCGCGAGTCTCGGCAGCAGGGCGGCCGACGCGGTTACCCCGGCGATGGTGGCGGCGACCAGCACGATCAGGTCGAGTCCGAGGTGCGCGGGCGTGCCGATGAGCAGTCCGCGGAGCGCATCGACCTGGTAAGACAGCGGGTTGCACTTGCTGATCACTTGCAACCAGCCCGGCATGATCTTCTCCGGGTACAGCGCGCTGGAGCTGAAGAACAGCGGCATCGTGATCGCCTGCCCGATGCCCATGAGCCGGTCCCTGGACAGGGCCAGCCCGGCGATCGTCATCGACAGGCAGGAGAAGAAGGCCGACCCGAGCGCGACAACGCACGCCGCACCCAGCAGCTTGAGCGGATTGTCGGTGAGCGCGACCCCGAGGATCGCGGCGAGGACCACCACGACGATCGCCTGCACGACCGACCGGACTCCGGCAGCGAACGCCTTCCCGGTGATGAGCGCGGCGCGCGGTGTCGGCGTGACCATCAGCTTGGTCAGCACGCCTGCGTCGCGTTCCCAGATGATCTGGATGCCGTAGAAAATGGCGATGAACAGCGCGGACTGAGCCAGAATGCCCGGCGCGAGATAGGCCAGGTACGGGATGCCGCCCGGCGTTGGGATCGCGTGGATCTTGGTGAAGACCTCGCCGTAGATCAACAGCCACAGCGTGGGCTGGATGGCCCGGGTGTACAGCTCGGTCCGGTCATGCCGGATCTTTCGCAGCTCAACCCAGCACAGCGTCACGATCCGGTTGACCAGGCGGCGAGCGATGGCCAGCGGCGTGTCGGGCGGCACGAGCGCGGTGGCCACCGCAGCCACCGCGAGCTGGTTAGCCGAGGCGGCGGGCGGTGCGCCGGGCGCGACGGACGTCACGGATGCCTCCCGATTCAGTGTTGTCGTCGAGCGTGCCGCCGGTGTAGTGGCGGAACACCTCGTCCAGCGTGGCGCCGTCTCCCAGCATCGCCTTGAGCAGGCCGGGCGACCCGGTAGCCCGGATCGACCCGGCGTGCATGAGCGCGATCCGATTGCAGTAGGTGTCGGCCTCGTCCATGTAGTGCGTCGTCATGAGGACGGTCATGTCCGTCTGCTCGCGCAGCGCGGCGATGTACTCCCACACGTCGGTGCGCGCGATCGGATCGAGGCCGACAGTGGGCTCGTCGAGCACGAGCAGGCTGGGGGAGTTGACCAGCGCCTGAGCCAGCTCAAGCCGCCTGATCATGCCGCCCGAGTACGTCTTCACCAGCCGGCTCGCCGGCTCGGTGAGGCCCATGGCCGCCAGAGCGCTCTCGACACGGTCGTGCCGCTGTGACCGCGGCACGTCGAACAGCCGGGCGAACAGCTCAACGTTTTCCCGTCCGGTGAGCGTCGCGTCCGCTGACAGCAGCTGCGGCACGTAGCCGATCATGCGGCGGACCAGCATCGGCCGCTCAGCGACGTTGACGCCGAGCACGCTGATGGTGCCGCCCATCGGTCGTAGCAGCGTCGTCAGCATCCGGATGGTCGTCGTCTTGCCGGCCCCGTTCGGCCCAAGCAAGCCGAACGTCTCGCCTCGCTCGATGCGCAGGTCGACGTTGTTCACGGCCGTGTAGGTACCAAACCGGTACGTCAGGCCCGAGCAGACGACCGCGCTGGCGCGCCCGCTGACCTCGCCGGATATGGGACCGTCCGCAGCCGCCGGTTGTCCAGCCTGCATCGTGGTGGTGGCGCCGGGGTCAGGCAGCTCGCTCACCGATGTCCATCCCTTCCGCTAGCCGCAGCAGGGCGGGCACTGCTGCCGCCAGCGCGCGCTGGTCGGCGCGCGAAAGCCTCGCGAGGGCTTGCCCGGCGAGGTCCGCACGCAGGTCCCGGTACTCGACTTGCCGAGCCAGGCCGCGGTCGGTGATGCTGAGCAGCGCCGTGCGGCCGTCAGCGGCACCGCGGCTGCGGCGCAGCAGGCCCGCGCTGGTGAGCTTGCCTACCAGCGTGCTCACGGTGTTCGGCGCCAGCCGCAGCTCCTGGGCTGCGTCGGCTACCGTGATGCCGGGGCGGGCCGCCGCGAGCCTCAGCAGCTCGGACTGCGTAGGCGGGAGTGCCTCCTGTTGCCAGGCCAGCCGCACCGCGCGTCGTGCTGTCCGCCTGAGCAGGCTGACGGCGTCGAGCAGGTCACCCGCCGCGATAGATAGATCGTTCACAGAGCTAACTATATAGCGCTGCCTGGGTCCCGGTCGACTCGGCGTTTGCCGGTCAGCTGACCGCCCAGATACGCAGATAATCGACGTACATGCTGGATGGCTGGCCGGTCGTGTAACCGTCCGTGCCAGTCGTCGTGTCGAACGTGATCCACATCGGCTTGCTGGTGATGACCGGTGAGTCCCACGCCACAAATTGCTGCCCGTTGTAGTACACCGCGAGAGAGTCCGCCTGCCAGACGACATCGACGGTGTTCCAGCCGGGCTTCAGAGACTTGTCCCGCTGGCCGATCATCGAATCGTCGGCGCCGTAGTGGAAGCTCGCGCCGGCGTAGCCGAACATGGCCTCGAACGCGTCGATCTCCCCGCCGACCGGCCAGTCCGGGCCGTTCAAGTAGAACGCCGGCCAGTTGGCAATCGTGCCGTTCGGACCAGCCTGGACCCAGATCCGCGCCTCAAAGATGCCGTACCCGTACGCGGCGGGGCTCTGGATCCTGGCGCAGTTACCGAACTGCCCGTTGGTTGCCAGGTCGAGGTCAGCCGTGCTGAGCGCGACAGTTCCGTACGTCTCGCAATCGGCGCCCTCCAGCGGTGACGTGTAGTCCCAGGTGCTCCAGATGTCGGCAGCCGACTCGTTGAGTTCCAGCGAGCCCACCTCGGCCGCGGGCACGCCGTCAGGCACGACGGCCGCCGACGCGGCTGACGTGCCTGCCGACTCGACCGAGGCCGACGGGGTCGACGGCTGGACGAGGGACCGTGCCGTCGACGGCAGCCCGACAGGCACCGTGCTCGATGGCCGCGAAGCTGGCGCAGGTGAACCCGGTGACGGTGTGACCGGCACGGGGGGGAGGCTGAAGACGAGCGCCGACGAAGGCGGTGGGGCAGGTTTCCAGCCCGCCCGCGTGGCTGTGCGGTGGGCGCTGTCGGCGTCAGCTAGGTGGCGGTTCGCGGCGTGGTCGTGCTGGGTCTGATCCGCAGCGAATGCCGCGCCACAGGTCGCTATCGTCACGCCGACGACCGCGAGCGTGGCGGCGACGCGCTTACTAGGCAACGTTGACTCGCAATCGGATGCTCGCGGACGTCCACTGTGCGGCCGAGCGGCTCCAGGCAGGTTGTCTCCCTCGGCCAACGGCCGAACGGGCTCGCCACTGTCAGTCTCGCGCCGGCGCGGCGAGTGGGGTCGTAGCGGCGGCAAACTGCCTTTGAATACTCGCGAAACTCGCGAGCGGTGGCGGGCCCGCGCCAGGGATTGTCAGCGGTCGCTGTCTGCATCCTGGCTTATCGGTTTCGTCCCGGCAGCGGTGCTCTCCTCGCTGGCCGCGACCCGCGGCGCGGCACCGCCGGCGCTCGCTTGGCCGTTCACTTCCGCTCGGTCCGTGCCGGGATGACCGCTGCCCGCGACCTGGCCGTTCGCGGTGCCGTCGGTGCGACCGGTTTCGGCGTGACCTGCGACCGCGGTGCCGGATCCGGCGGAGACCGGTGCGGCCCCGTTCCCTTCCTCGTACACGAACCTGCCCCCCCGGAGCGCCGACGCGCCGGCGGCAACGAGCAGCAGCGCCATCGCGGTGCTGAACACGATGACCAGACCGTGGTGGAACGGCTGCGAAATGAGCTGGGGGAAGAACGCCTTGCCCGTGAGCAAGGCCACGTGCGAGGCCGGCAGATGACTGAGCACGCCGGTAGGCGATAGCAGCTCGTGGATCGGGTTGTAGCCGAGGAACGCGGCGAACAGGCTGCCGACCGGCGGCAGTGCGCCGATCTGGTGGGCGATGGCGTGCGGAACGCCCTGCGAGGTCAGCCCGCGGGTGAGCGTGCCGGGCAGGGTCGCCGCCAGCCCTGCGATCATCAGCGAAAAGAAGATCCCGATCGAGAGCACGAAGCCGGCGTTCTGGAAGGTGGCCAGCATTCCCGAGGCGGCACCGCGTTGCCGAGCCGGCACGCTGTTCATGATCGCGGCCGCGTTGGGCGCGGAGAACAGTCCCATCCCGGCGCCGGCGACGAAGATGAGGGCGGCAAACTCCGGATAGGTGAAGTTCACCGGGATCAGCAGCAGCCCGCCGAAGGCGAGCGCCGACACCACGAGACCACCGGAGGCAAACGCCCTGGCGCCGTGCTTGTCCGACAGCCAGCCGGACACCGGGCCCGAGACGACGAACCCGAAGGTCAGCGCCAGCAGGTAGATGCCCGACCAGAGCGGCGTCTCCTTGTACGCGTAGCCGTGCAGGGGCAGCCAGATGCCCTGCAGCCAGATGATGAGCATGAACTGCAATCCGCCGCGGGCGATGGCCGCCAGCAGGGTCGCGCCCGTGCCGGCGGCGAACGCCCGTATTTTCATCAGCCGCAGGTCGAACATTGGCGCCTTGACCTTGGTCTCGATCACGCAGAACACGATGAGCAGCGCCACGCCGCCGAACAGGCCGGCCAGCACCAGCGGGCTGCTCCAGCCCATCGCGTGGCCTCCGTAGGGCTGGATGCCGTAGGTGATGCCGGTGAGCAGGCAGATCAGGCCGACGCCGAACGTAACGTTGCCGAGCCAGTCGATCTTGGCCGGCGTCCGCAGTCCTATCTCCTTGAGGCTGAGATAGGACCAGATCGTGCCGCCGAGGCCGATCGGCACCGACACGATAAAGACCAGCCGCCAGTCAACTGCCGCGAGCACCCCGCCGAGGATCAGGCCGATGAACTGGCCGGAGATGCCAGCGATCTGGTTGATGCCCATGGCCAGGCCGCGCTGGTCGGACGGGAACGCGTCAGTGAGGATCGCGGGCGAGTTGGCCATGATCATGGCGCCGCCCACCGCCTGGATGACCCGGAAGCCGATCAGCCACAGCGCGCCGCCCGGCCCGGTGAACGGGTCGAACGGCAGCGCGAGCGCGGCCAGCCCGAAGATCGCGAAGCCCGCGTTGTACATCCGGACGCGGCCGTAGATGTCCCCGAGGCGGCCGAGCGTGACGACCAGCACCGCCGACACGACGAGGTAGCCCATCAGCATCCAGAGCAGGTAGCTGATGTTGCTCGCCTGCAGGGGGTTCAGCTTGATGCCGCGGAAGATGGCAGGCAGCGCGATGATCACGATCGAGGCGTTGACCGTCGCCGCCAGCATCCCGAGGGTCGTGTTAGACAGCGCAACCCACTTGTAGTGCCCGCCCCGCAGGCCGCGCCTGCCCGCGACCTGGGCGTTGGTGGACTGGCTCACTCAGCGACTCCCGTTCAAGGAACATTTATTTGCTAAGACGAAAGTAACAGGAACGCCCGCATGAGTGGGTCGCGGCCCGCACCGTCTGGTCGCCGACGGGGCCGCGTCGGGCATGGGGCTCGGAGTGGGGTCGACGCTCGTGCACCGCCTCGGCGCTCGGCCGCCCGCCGCCGTTGGCTGGCCGAGGCAGCGCAGGCCGCTGGAGTATCGTCAGAGTGTGACATTCCGCCCGGCGCCGCGTGATCTCCGCGCGTCCGATTCCGACCGAGAACGGGTCATCGCCCTGCTCGGCAGCGCGGCCGCGGACGGCAGGCTGACCCCGGACGAGCACGCCGACCGGGTCGAGCGGGCCTATCGGGCCAGGACCCTCGGGGACCTGGCCGGGCTGACCGCCGACCTCGTCGCGCCGGCCGATCAGCCGATCAGGCTGGATGGCAGGCGACCAGTGGCCGGGATATTCGGTCGGGATCAGCGCTCCGGCCGCTGGGTGGTTCCGGAAAGCTTGCCGGTCCTGGCGATCTTCGGCGAGGTCGAGCTCGACCTGCGCGAGGCGCTGCTCCAGGGCGAGCGGACGGTCGTGTACGCGACCCTGGTCGGCGGCACCATCCACCTCATCGTCCCGGAAGGCGTGCTGGTCGACACCACCGGAACCGGCGTCCTGACCAGGAAGAGGATCGACCGAACAGCCCGGCCTCCGCTGCCGGGCGGGAAGTCCGGTCAGGGACCACCAGTCGTCGAGGTCCGCATGGTCGGTCTCGGCGGCACGATCCGGGTGACGGCACCCAGACGGCCCCGCCGCCTCGGCGGGCGGTGGCGTGGCATGGCCGACAGATGAGGTTGCGCCATCCCGCTCCGCCGCTGCTGGCCTTCCCGGACGACCCACCGGAACCCCCTGTGGGCTTCGCCAGGCGTGCACGCTGGGGCAACCGCACCGTTACCGGCCTCGCGTGTACTGACCGCCAGGCCGGCGCGTCGTCCGGCCGTGTCGCTCGACCTTACGGAGAAAGATGATCAGCCCAGCCCGGCTCCCCCGAGGGGCGTCGAATGCGCACGCCCTGCGCGACCACCTGGTGGCGCACGCCATCGCCGGAACCGTGGCTACTCCTCGCCAGGACAGCCTGTCCAAGTACCGCCGCATGGTGGCCGGTGACTGGCAGTGCCAGTTCGGCCTCACGTTCACCCGTCCGTGGACGGTCGAGGAAGTGCTGGCGGAGATGGCGCATCGGTGCGGGGTCAGCGGTGATCCGGCAGTTCAGCACGGGCCCGACTTCATCGACCCGGACCGGACGATCGACCGGCTGCGCGCCATGGCTGCCCGGCTCGGACAGGTGGCGGCGGCCCACGGCCGTGTGCTACTCGGTACCGGCCACCCAGCCGGGCTGCTGGCCATTCACGCGGCGCTGTCGAGGCGGCTGCGCGCGGCCGGCTGCCGGGTGCTCACACCAGCGCCCGGCTGGCGCGGTCGTCTGCTCTTCGATGATGTGCGCCAGGACGGCGAGCTGAGGTACTGGGACGGCGTCGCGGTCGTCAGCGTGTTCGGTGGCCTGGGCCACACGCACGCCGCTGGCCCGATGGAGGCCATGATCGCTGACCTTCGCGGGTCCGGCCAGCCGATGCCCGACCTGGTCATCGGTGACCACGGCTTCGCCGGCGCCGCCGGGGCGGCCGGCCTGCTTGTTGTCGGGTTCGCTGACTGCAACGACCCGGCCCTGTTCGTCGGTGAGGCCGAGGGACAGATCGATGTGTCGGTGCCGCTCGACGACAACGTGCACCCCGGCCTCTACGAGCCGGTCACGGAGTTCTTGCTGGCGGAGGCGGGTCTGTAGCAACCGCCAGCGGCCGCTCCGGTCCGCAGGTTAGGTGTCGCCCCTGGATCGGACGATCAGGTCGGCGAGCAGCGCGAGGGTGGCGATGATCAGGCCGCTGAGCAGGATCAGGATGGTGTTGATCGCGAAGTACAGCGGGTGCCTGACCTGGTCGAAGATGACTTTCACGACGCCCAGCCCAAGCAGCGTCAGCGCCACCGGCATCAGGACCTTGAGCGGGTTGAAGTACATCACCATGCGCAGGACCTGCAGGATGTACAGGTAGGCATCCTTGATGAACTTGAACTTCGACTTGCCGGCCCGCTTGGCATAGTCGATCGGGACGTACTTCAGTTCGTGCTGATTGGACAGGAAGGCGATCGTGATCGTCGTCACGCAGGAGAATCCTTGCGGCAGTAGCCGCAGGTACGGCAGCGCCACCTCGCGGCGGAATGCGCGCAGGCCAGAGTTCAGGTCGGGGATGGCCGAGTTCGTCAGCGTCTCGGCCAGCTTGC
>JASHOE010000257.1 GCA_030041275.1 Streptosporangiaceae bacterium | reverse complement strand
TCCTGCTCCATCCAGTCCATGGTGGCGGCGCCCTCGTGGACCTCACCGATCTTGTAGTTGATGCCGGTGTAGAACAGGATGCGCTCGGTGGTAGTGGTCTTGCCCGCGTCGATATGCGCCATGATCCCGATGTTGCGGACACTGGCGAGTTCGCTAGCGGTCTGGGTGGCGGCCACTGCCTTGATCCTCGATCCTTGGTTGGTTGCGGAGCTCAGCTACCAGCGGTAGTGAGCGAATGCCTTGTTGGACTCGGCCATCTTGTGCATGTCCTCCCGGCGCTTGACGCTCGCCCCGAGTCCGTTGCTGGCGTCGAGCAGCTCGTTCATCAGCCGTTCGGTCATGGTCTTCTCGCGGCGCTGCTGCGAGTAAGTGACCAGCCAGCGAAGCGCGAGCGTGGTGCTGCGGGAGGCCCTGACCTCGACCGGCACCTGGTAGGTCGCACCGCCGACCCGGCGGCTGCGGACCTCGAGAGTCGGCTTGACGTTGTCGAGCGCCCGCTTGAGCGTCACGACCGGGTCGTTGCCGGTCTTGTCCCGGCAGCCCTCGAGCGCACCGTAGACGATCCGCTCGGCGAGCGACCGCTTGCCGCTCTTGAGCACCTTGTTCACCAGCGCGGTGACCAGCGGCGAGCCGTAGACCGGGTCGGTCACAAGCTGCCGCTTCGTCGCGGGGCCCTTGCGCGGCATGTCAGCTCTTCTCCTTCTTCGCGCCGTAGCGGCTGCGTGCCTGCTTGCGGTTGCGCACGCCCTGGGTGTCCAGCGAGCCGCGCACGATCTTGTAGCGCACACCCGGCAGGTCCCTGACCCGGCCGCCTCGCACCAGCACGATGGAGTGCTCTTGGAGGTTGTGCCCGACACCTGGGATGTATGCCGTGACCTCGATCTTGCTCGTGAGCCGGACCCTCGCGACCTTGCGGAGGGCGGAGTTCGGCTTCTTGGGCGTGGTCGTGTAGACGCGCGTGCATACCCCACGGCGCTGCGGGCTGCCATGCAGCGCCGGAGTCTTGTTCTTGGCTACCTTGTCCTGCCGACCCTTCCGGACCAGCTGCTGGATCGTGGGCAACGCGTCTCCGTCTTTCCTGCCGCGCGCCTTGCGGCGCAATCCGTTGTTGTCTCTAGGCCGACCGCGCTCTGCGCACGGCCGGGACGTGCCTGTGGCCTGCTGAGTTACTACCTGGTTGCCGCCCGCTCGCCCCCCGCGGTCGGGTGTGTCGTGAAGCTCACGACGCTCCGTGCTCGCACTCCGGACCTAAGTCCGAACTTCGGAGGGAGGACTGCCGCACACCTGGCCTCATGCTGGTGCATGAGCACCGGGCCGGGCGCGCGCCCATGAGTCATGGGCGCGAAGAACCAGAATACCGAACTCGCAGCGCACGTCAAAACGAGCCGGCCTGCTGGGCCCTCGCTTAACGGTCAACCAGAATATCCACAGGTTTGTTCCTGGCCCTGGCGCCGTCTCGAGAAGCGTATCTGCCGACGGCGCGTCCTCTTGTGAACCACGCCGCTCGCGAGCCGCGGTTGACCCGCGCGACGCCAGGGCAGGTGATGCGCGGCAGAATCGCCAACGGCGGGCGCCCGCGGACCGGAGGGATGGCTTGTGCCGCTGCTGATCGGGACCTCGGGCTGGCAGTATCGGGACTGGCGGGACGCCTTCTACCCGTCTGGAGTCCCCGCAGCGCGCTGGCTGGAGCAGTACGCGACTCAGTTCCCGACGGTCGAGAACAACGGCACGTTCTACCGGCTGGCGGCCCGGGCCACCTTCGCCGACTGGGCGAGCCGCACGCCCGACGGCTTCGTGATGGCGGTCAAGGCAAGCCGGTACCTCACCCACATCCGACGGCTCCGCGACCCGGCCGAACCGGTCGAGCGCCTGCTGGCCGCCGCCGCCGGTCTGGGCGACCGGCTCGGCCCCATCCTGGTCCAGCTACCCCCGACCATGCAGGCTGCCCCGGCGCCGCTGGACCAGACCCTGCACGAGTTCACGGCGGCAGCCCGCAAGCTCGGCACCGCTGAGCCGCGCGTCTGCGTGGAGTTCCGGCATCAATCCTGGGAAACCCGGGAGATCCAGGACATTCTCGAGCGCCACAACGCGGCTCTCTGCTGGTCCGACCGGCTAGGCCGCCCGCTCGGGCCGCTCTGGCGCACCGCAGACTGGGGCTACCTCCGCTGCCACGAGGGCGCCGCCCAGCCCTGGCCCCGCTACGGCCGCCAGGCCCTGCGCACCTGGCTCGCCCGCGTCGCCGCCGAATTCCCGAAGGATGCCGACGTCTACGTGTACTTCAACAACGATCAGCACGCCGCCGCTCCCGCCGACGCCGCCGCGTTGGCAGCCGTCGCGGACCGCGCTGGCTGGCCCCGGATGCACGCCGCGGCCAGCCAAGGGACGCAGCCGTAACGCGGCACACCATAAGGGCGCGCCCTGCCCACGTCTTTCCACGAAGAACGAATCCACGGAGACGGCACGCAGTTCGACGTCGGCGAGCATGTCGCCCAGCGGCCGCACCGGCGACTCCGCGGTCCTGGTAACCAGGGCAACTGTCCTGGCAAACAACGGCAAGCCGTTGCGCCCGCCCGCCAAGTGCCACCGTCTCCCCTTCGTGGAACTTTCGGGGTATGAAAGCGTACAAACAGCCCACCAGGGGGTGCGGCGGTCAGCCGTCGTGTCCCACGAATGCCTAGTGGACTCCTCAGCGTGTGGGATTCTCAGCGATAGTTGCTGCCCACACGCTGAGCATTTCTGTCGTTCGGCGAACTCCGCGAAGGGTTGCGGCTCCTGCATGGCGGCGCCCGCGCCTTGCCGTATGGCGCATATCGGACGCATCTCTCTGCGTCCCTGACAGTGCCGCTGCGGCAGGCTGCCTGATACGCGGCAAATGCTCTGTCTGCTGGCCGGAGCCCGAGGCCGCTACTGGCCTCGTCGCGCCCGGAATATCAGGACAGGCCGGGGCCAAACTTACCCGCCAGTAGTGACGTGCGTCTCATTGCGAAACCTGCGACCCCCTCCGCGCCGTCGAAGGTTCGTTGCTCAACGTAACCGGTGAGTAACTGCCCGCCAGGCCCGCAGCCTGGCAGCCGGGACCCCCGAGCCCGGCACGCCGGGACCCCCGAGCCCGGCACGCCGGGACCCCCGAGCCCGGCAGCCCCCGAAGGCGACAGGAAGGACCCCCTCCATGCCTCGCACTGCCCGACTGACCCACGCCCTGCGCGGCCGCGGCAAGCACCTGGCCGTCGGCCTCGGCGCAGCCGCCGCGCTGGCGGGAGCCGGCAGCGCCAGCGCAGCACTGACCTCCGGCGCCACCCCC
>JASHOE010000006.1 GCA_030041275.1 Streptosporangiaceae bacterium | reverse complement strand
ACCGTGCGGTAAACGCGCTCGAGATGCCGACGGGACGTGCTGTTGATGTGGCAGTAGTGCATCTGGGCTCCGGTCGACTCCGCCGCTCTGGCGATCTCCTCGGCGCCGTCAATGGGCAATTCGGGCGAGATCTCGGCCAGCGCCCTGGTGTGAGTAAAAACGGGGACGCCTCGGGTCGCTCCCATCCGCGCGACCGCCAGATACTCTGCCGGGTCGATCCGCGGCGCATAGCCGAGCAGCACACCGATGCCGACCCCCCCGGCATCCAGATCGCTAGAGATCGCATCGAGGATCTTCTGGACCTCGGCGCCTTGGGCCGGCCGCTGCCACGCTGGCACGCCGATGTTCTGCCGGAACACGCCTGGGCTGCCGCTTACCTCAATCCCGGCTACCTGTGCCATGCGCGAGAGTGCCCACGATGCAGAGAAGCCAAAGTTGATCACCCGGCCTTGCTCGATGGCGCGAGTGTATGCCCGCGCTATCGGTGACTCTCCGCCTTCGAGGTCCAGCGCCGAGGTGACGCCATCACATGCCTGCAGGCGCTGCCCGGCGATGCTGTTCGCGTGACTGTGCAGGTCAATGAAACCTGGTGCGACGACCAAGCCGCTGACGTCAACGGCCGGCGACCCGTCGTCGCTGATATGGCTGGCGATCTCGGTTACCTGGCCTTCTCGTATCCCGACGTCGCTGACAGCGTCTAGTCCCGACTCCGGATCGATCGTCCGGCCTTGTCGCAGCACAAGGTCATAGCTCACAGCGCAGCCCCCAGTGGTCGACGATCAACATGAGTGTGATTCGGGGCTGCCCTTACCGCAGAGGGCGGCTCAGGCCAGACGGCCGTGCCGGACTCGGCTGCAGCTGCTGTCGCCGCCTCAGCTGCGGCAAGTGCCGCCTCCGCATCGGCGGCAGTCGCCAGCCGCGGATCAGGATTCCCCTGGACGAGTGCGGCGAACGCTTCGTCCTGCGACCGGACAGCGGCGCACATCTGCTGCTCAGACCCTGGCGGCCAGAGAAACCGTAGCTCCCGGTATCCGGCAGTGCCGTGCACACGCAGCCAGCACGCGTCACCACCTGGAAACCACCGGCCAAAACTAGCCGCGCTGATGAGGCCACTATCCAGAGCGAGCACAAGAAGGCCAGCCGCTGGCGGCTGATCCGGCTCGCCGGTGCGCACGACGGCACGCACCGAGGTAATCTGCTCGCCCGCCAGCCACTGGATCTGATCAAGGTCGTGCACAGCCATGTCCGCGAAGATGGTGCCGCACAGCTGTTGGTAGCCGGCGCTAGGCGGCTGCTCGTCCCACTGTCCGGTCTCCAAACTCAGCAAGGTGCCGAGCTGACCGCGTCTGATCTCGTCGTGCAGCTCGGTTAGCTCGGGAACGAACCGGCGCCAGTAGCCGACCCGCAATGGCGATCCTGAGGTGCGCGCTGCCACGCCAAGACCGCGCAATCCTGCTGCGGTCGGTCCGCACGGCTTCTCGCACAGCACCGGAAGGCCGGCAGACAATGCCTTGGCGCTGAGTGCCTGATGGGTGGGAGTCGGCGTCGCGATGATCACGGCGTCGACAACGTGCGCTGCGATCAGCTCGTCCGCATTTTCAAACCAGAGGTAGCCCTCGTCGGCGAGCTCCTGCCGCACCCGGTCGCTGCTATCGGCTAGGGCCGTGAAGCGCACCGAGTCAGAGTCGGCGCACGCGGCGAGGTGAGCTCGGCCCATCCTGCCGACGCCGATGATGCCGATCCTCGTCGGGTTAATGACGCCCTCCCGGTGCCTAGTGGCTGGAATTACTGCCGTTGGACCGCATCTGCTCGATCTCGGCCTCAAGGGCTTCCATCTCCTCCCCTCCTGCCATCAGGCTGAGCAGTTGGGCCCTTGTCCGCTCGCCCCGTTTGAAGGTGCTCGCGCACTTGCCGCGGATCAGCACCATGAACCGGTCACCAACAGCCAGTGCATGCGGTGCCTGGTGAGTGACGAAGATCACTGCCACGCCAGCGTCGCGCACCTGGCCGATCAGCCGGAGCACGATGTTGGCCTCGCGCACACCGAGATCTGACGTCGGCTCGTCGAGGATGAGCACGCGCGCCCCGTAGTGGATCGCGCGCGCGATCGCGAGAGCCTGCCGTTCCCCGCCCGACAGGGTCTGCACAAGCTGGTCCGGGTCCTGAACTCCTCGGATTCCGAGCCTGTGTACCTCCTCGAGGGCGATCTTCCGCGCTGTCCTGATGTCGAGCCGCCGGAACGGCCCCCAGCCCTTCGTTGGCTCGGATCCGAGAACGAAGTTGCGGGCGACGCTCATGAGCGGGATGGTGCCGACGTCCTGATGCACCGTCGCCACTCCGAGCGTGTAGGCCTGGCGTGGCTCGGACAGCTTGACCGGCACTCCGTCCACCTTGATTACGCCTCTGGTGGGCGTGATGACACCCGACAGCAGGCGGACCATGGTGGACTTGCCCGCCCCGTTGTGGCCCAGCACGCAGAGCACTTCGCCAGGCTCTAGGTCCAGGGAGACGTCCGAAAGGGCCTCGACACCGAGATAGTGCTTCGAGACGTTGACGAATTCCAGTGTCGGAGGTGCTGGATTGACGGCCGTATGTGTCATCGGGCTGCCGCTCCGTCTGTGGTCTGTGGTCTACGGACGCGCATCGCAGCCGCCCGGACCCGGCTGTTGCCCAGCACAGCCGCGAGCAGCAGGATGCCGAGGAACAGCTGCGCGTAGTCGCTGTTCCAGCCGGTGTAGAAAATGCCGATGTCGACGACTCCGTAGGTGATGGTGCCGAGGAACAGACCGAACACGGAGCCGTAACCGCCGTGGAACAGCGCACCGCCGATGATGACTGCTATCAGCGTGTCGAATACGAGGTTGGAGCCGTTGGTGAGGTTGCCGCCCTGATACTCGACTGCCTGGAGGACGCCGAGGATGCCGGCGCAGCTCGATGCGGTAACGAACAGGTAGAGCTTGACTCGATCGGTCGGGACACCGGCGGCGCGTGCGACGTTGACGTCGCCGCCAGTGCCTAGGATCCAGTTGCCGAACCTGGTGTGCCCAAGAACCCACACTGCCACTGCGGTAATCGCTAGCCACCAGATCACCGACGCGTTGAACTGGCCGATCTGGCCAGCGAACAGGACCCGGGCGGCACCGGTGACGTTCAGCGACACCGAGGTTGTGCCGGTCAGCGCCTGCGTCACGCCGAGCGACAAGCCAGCCACGGTAAACCACGTCGCCAGCGTGACAATGAACGACGGCAGCCTGGTCTTGATCAGGATGATGCCGTTGATGAAGCCGATCAACACGGACATGGCGAGCGCTGCGACCGCAGCGAGCCAGAAGTTCCAGTGCTCTGTCGTCGCCCAGACCGACGTAAAGATCGAGGACGCCCCGACCACCGCGCCGATCGAGAGGTCGAACTCACCCGCAATCAGCAGGAGTCCAATCGGAACTGCCACGATGCCGAGTTCGGCCGCGACATTCACCCAGCTGGCGATACCAGAGAAGGTGAAGAACCCCGAGTGCGAAGTGAAGCAGGCGAAGAAGATAAGCACGCCGACGAAAGACACTGCTGCGCCGAACTCGGCGCGACGCACTGTCCACTGCGCTAGCTGCCGGATCCGGCCGGCCGCGAGGACAGCCCCGTCGGGGCCGGCCAGGACCGAGGCTACCGAGGCAGAACCGGCCGGCCGGCCGGCCGCCGCTTGCGCGGCGGCCGACTGGTCCCCGGCCGTCTTCGTCGCGAGACTGCGCCTTGACCGCCAGGCGGAGGGTGCGTCGCTACGAGGCACCGCGGATCCCGGGGTACTGCTTGTTGATCTTCTCGAGTTGACCGACGTTCTTCTGTGTGATGACGAGCGGACCTGTTGTTATCTGCGTGACGGGCCGGAGACCGTACTTCACATATTGGTACGCGATGAGCAGGGAGTAGTAGCCCTGCAGGTACGGCTGTTGGTCGATGGTGAACAGCAGCTTTCCGGACGCCACGTCGCTCAGAACGTCCGTTGATATGTCGGTCGTGCCGACCTTGATGTTCGGGCGGCCGACTTCCTGGACGGCGCGCATCGCGTCTACCGCGTAGCCGCTGCCGAGGGTGAAGATGCCGTCGATGTCCGGGTGTGAGCGCAGCATTCCGGCGATGTCGGCTGTGGTAGCCGCGTCGCTCGCGCCATCGGTGCCTGGCTCATTCAGCGTGATGGCCTGCTCCCCGGCCGCCTTCATGGCTGAGGTGAAGCCGTCGCAGCGGTCCACCAGAGCAACGTTCGTGATGAACTGGTCGACGCACAGACCGACCTTGACTCCGGCCGCGGCTTCCGCTTGGCCGGCTGCCTCGCCGGCGAGGGTCTCGTCCTGCCCGACGAAGCCGATCGCCCCGTTCTGCTGCCAGGTTGAGGCTCCCGTGTTGTTCTCGACGAAGGGCAGCCCTTTAGCGCTCTCGGCCTTGATGATCGGATCGTCCGCGGAGGGGAAGTAGTCCGAGATCAAGATCGCCGCGGGCTTCTCGGCGATCGCGGTGTGCAGGTCCTGGATGTACTGCTGCTCGGTGGGGTTGCTCGGGTCTGTGAACGTGAGGTACTGGAATTTGACGTTCAGATCCGTCGCGGCCTGCTGAGCCCCCTGCTTGAACGCAGCGTAGAACGGGTCGGACAGGCCGCCGGAGATCATGATGATGCTCATCTTCGGGCCGGACGATGCGGCTGTTGCCTTGCCCGATCCTGTTGAAGATGGACTGGCACTGCTGCACGCCGCGAGCAGTGTCACGGAAATGGCAATAACAGCAGCCGCTGGCCACCTCCACGGGCGGTGTGAGGTACGATTCTCACGGAGCATCCAGCGGGTCGAATTTGCGGGAGTAATGGGCATAGCTGTACTCCTCGTGAGTGGACATGGCGAACTAAACGAGAGCGGTGCCCAGCCGTTACGACAATGATGAACCAGCGCTCCGTCGTCAAGCGGCAGGTAATTAGGCACGGCGTAATCGGCGCCGTCGTCATAATGCTTCAGACCGAAGACCTGAAGTTAAGCCAGTTAATCTGCGCCCATAGGCGCCTCCACGCTATTGAGGTCAGCCCGCCGGTGTGCGTTAGCGACTGCAGCCGGAGCCGCGGTCGACTCGCGCACCACGAGCCGACCATCGAGCATGCAGCCTCGTCGCTGCGTTTCCGGTGCGCCGAGCAGCGCATCGACAGCAATCGCGCCTAGCTCATGCGTCGGTTGCGCGACAGTCGTCAGGGCCGGATTCATATAGGCCGCAAACGGGATGTCGTCGATGCCGACGACCGACAAGTCTTCAGGCACCCGCCAGCCGAGGCCGTGTGCAGCGCGCAGCGCCGCAATCGCGGACAAGTCGTCATACGCCACCATGGCCAGTGGCGGGCTGCAGGTTCGCAGGAACTTTGCGACCGCGGCCTCGCGCTCCTCCTGGACCTGCGGTTCCGCAGAATCCGTCGTCGAGAGCACGGGCTGGGGCCATCGTCCGAGAGCTTCGAGTGCTTGCCGATAGCCAAGCAGCCGGTGCAGGCTGGATCGCACGTGAGGTCCGCGCAGGTGCACGAAGCTACGGTGGCCCAGGTCGGCGAGATGCGCGGTGGCGAGGACCCCGGCCGCAACGTCGTCGAATGCGATGTTGCAGATCTCATCGAGGTCCGCCGAGCCAGGCGCCGTCACCTCCGGAATCGCCAGTGCGGATTCGACAGCGTCAAAAAGATCTTGTTCGACCTCAGTGTCCAGGTTGATGACCGCCACATGGAGGCCCTCTTCCACAGCCTGCCGCAGCAGTCGCGGCCGAGCTGTGGGCGAAACCGCTATGAACTCGCTGACCTGCTCGGACAGGAAGACCTCTAATGCCTCCGCTTCCAGATCCTCGCGCCCCTCGGAGGCGAAGAACAGGGGCTGGTATCCAAGGTCTCTGGCTCGGCGCTGGATTCCGAGCACCACCTCGCCAACGTAGCCGTCTCCGAGGCTCTGCACCACGACGCCAATCAGCGAGCTTGACTGGGTCCGCAGTCGACGGGCCGCCGCCAGTGGCCGGTACTGCACTCGGTCGGCCATCTCCTGCACCGCGCGCCGGGTGGCCAAGCTGATGGTCGGATCCCCGCGCAGCGACCGGCTCACGGTGGCCGTGGACACGCCGAGCGCAGCGGCCACGTGTTTCATCGTCACCCGTTCGCTCACTGGGTAACGACCGCCTGCACGACTGATCGCTGACTTTCTCCGGACACCCTACTAATGGCCCCTCTCGCGTCCGTGAGACCGGACGTTTTAAGCATCTGTCGATCAGATTCGGCGCGCAGCTCCAGAGGTTAGTTAATCGATTGCACTCACAGACTGACAGGACACAAGCGGCTTGTCAAGACGCACCTTCGCCGAATTCGATCGGGGCTATGGCCTGGCGACCTGAAAGAACAGGCAGCGGAGACTGCCATCGTTTGCATGTAACGAAAAGGCCACGATTTGATGTGCGCCAGGTCGCTGCGATAATGCGCAGCTAGCCCTTCTTGATCGTTAACTTCGTGCTTTGCGCGGGTATTATCGCGTCGCGTGAGAAGCCGGCAGCAATGCTCCGACAGTCATCCGCCGGGCACCGAATCTAGCGGCCCAGGGCCCAGGTACGCCCGCTGGGCGACTTTGGCTGCTGCGTAGGCCTTGCGCGCCTCCTGAGTGACCTGCAGGGCCGACACCTCCGCGACCGGGACGTCCCACCATGACTCGCTATCAGGCGCAGGTACCAGCGGATCGGTCTCGACGTGCACGAGACAAGGTCCGTCGGCCTCCTTCGCTTCCGCCAGAGCATCACGTAGCTCGGCGATGCTGCCGGCCTTCCAGACACGAACTCCCAGACTGCGAGCGTTGGCTGCTAGGTCGACCGGGAGCGCGGGACCGTCAAGGCGTCCCGTTGAGGAATCGCGGTAGCGGTACCCCGTGCCGAAGCGTGGTGCCCCGACCGTCTCGGAGAGTGCGCCGATGGATGCAAACCCGTGGTTCTCCACCAGCACGACGATGATCTTGATGTGCTCCTGAACTGCGGTCACCAGTTCCTGAGACATCATCAGGTAGGAGCCATCCCCGACCAGGATGAACACTTCCCGGTCCGGTGCCGCTAGCTTGACTCCGATGCCGCCTGCTATCTCGTATCCCATGCACGAGTAGCCGTACTCAACGTGGTAGCCCTTCGCATCCCGCGCGCGCCACAGTTTGTGCAGGTCGCCGGGCATGGAGCCCGCCGCGCACACAACGACGTCGCGCTCTTCTGCTGCGCTGTTGACCGCGCCGATCACAGCGGATTGGGCGGGCGGATCGTGCTGCAATTCGTAGGCGCGCGTCACGATTGCATCCCACTGTGCGGACCGTCGACTGGCCTCTTGCCGGTAGTCGTCCGGTGTCGACCAGCCTTGCATGGCTGCTGTCAGCGCCGTGAGGGCTTGCCGGGCGTCGGCCACGATGCTCGCGCCAGCCAGTTTGGACGCATCCGCCGCTGTGACATTCACGTTAACGAAACGCACCCCTGGATTTGCGAACGCAGTTCCCGATGCGGTCGTAAAGTCGCTGTACCTAGTGCCAAGCCCGATGACCACGTCGGCCGCACGCGCCATCGCGTTGGCCGCTGTCGTGCCGGTGCTGCCAATTGCGCCCAAAGACAGCTCATGGCTGTACGGAACTGAGCCCTTGCCTGCCTGAGTCTCGGCAACTGGGATTCCGGTTTGCTGGGCGAACGCCGCTAGCACGTCGGAAGCCTCGCTGTAGATGACGCCACCGCCGGCCACAATCAGCGGACGCTCGGCCGCGCGGATAATCTCGACCGCGCGCCGCAGGGCAGCGGACTCGGGTGCTGGTCGTAGTACATGCCAGACGCGTGGGGCGAATAGCTCATGGGGCCAGGTCGCCGCTTCGACCTGAACGTCTTGCGGCAGGGCGAGCGTGACCGCTCCTGTCTCAGCGGGGTCGGTAAGCACCCGCATCGCCTCGAGGAGTGCGGCCGGCAACTGCTCGGCACGCCAGATCCGGTCGAAGAACCGCGATACGGGGCGCAGGGCATCATTGACGGAAATATCATGAGCACCGATATATTCGAGTTGCTGCAGCACCGGGCTCGCAACCCGAGTCGCGAAAATGTCGCCCGGCAGCAGCAATACGGGCAGTCGGTTCACGGTTGCCAGAGCGGCGCCGGTGACGAGATTGGTCGCACCCGGGCCGATTGAGGTCGTGCAGGCATATGTCGACATGCGATTGCGCATGCGCGTGAAACCGACGGCCGTATGGACCATCGCCTGCTCGTTACGGGCCTGGTAGTAGCGCAGCGAGCCAGGATCTGTGAGCTCCGCCTCCATCAGCGCCTGGCCCATACCCGCCAGATTGCCGTGTCCGAAGATGCCAAAGCAGCCTGCAAATAGCGGGTGCTCCACGCCGTCACGCTCGGAGCGCTGCGCCGCCAGGAAGCGCACTATGGCCTGGGCCACCGTCAGCCGACTACCGGCGGACATCATGAAGTGCGCCTCCCTTCGGTGGTCATGAGTCCTGCAGCAGGTTGACAGCTGTGTCAACCGCGCGCTGGACGTTCCCATCCGGGGGGTAAAGCAGTGACCGGCCCGCCACGATACCTTTCACCGTTGGCAGCCGCAGCGCTTCACGCCAGCCGTCGAACGCGTTCTGCCCTTCCGGAACGTCCCCGCCGAGGATGAGGGCGGGCAGGGTGGACGCGGCGAGAACCCTGCTCATCTCCGCCACGACTGGCACCTTCAGCCAGGTATGAGCGGAGGTAACGCCGATTCCGGCAGCGACCGACACCGCCGTGATCATCGCTTCCGGCGACAAGTCATTGCGCACCTTGGAGTCGACCCGCCGCGATATGAACGGTTCGATCATTGCCATCAGGTTGTGACTGGCAAGGTCCGTCACCGCTTGCGCACCGGCCTGCAAAGTGCTGGCTGTCACCGGATCGTCGGGATCGATGCGCAGAAGCATCTTGCCCCCGTCGAACCCCATCCGTGCGACGGCCGCGGCGTCATAGCCAGTGAAGCGATCGTCCATCTCGAAGATCGTGCCCGCCAGGCCACCTCGATTCATCGAGCCGATCACGACTTTTTCGTCCAGCACACCGAGCAACAAGAGCTCTTCCAAGACGTCCGCAGTTCCGAGCACGCCACCGACCCCAGGTCGCTGAAGCGCAACGCACAAGCGCTCGAGCAAGTCCCGCCGGTCGGCCATGGCTAGTCGCGCCCCACGGACGCTCAGTGCCCCCCTCGCCGGATGGTCGGCGGCGATGACGACGAGGCGACCACTCCGATCCAGGAGGGAACCCGCCTTGCGCCTGGCAGCTGCCGCTTCCGCTATGAGCGCCGCCGCACAGGGACGATCGCTGATTAGCCTCGCGATCCGGTCAGCGACCTGCATCGGCCCGGTCCGTAACGACAGCGTCAATCTCGGCAACCGTCGGCATCGCGTCCGAACATGACAGCCTCGAGGCGACGATGGCTCCAGCTGCATTGGCAAACCGCATGACGTCCGCGAGCTCCCAGCCTGCCAGCAGGCCATGGCACATGGCCCCCCCGAAGGCATCGCCAGCACCTATTCCGTTGACGATCTCGACCGCCACTGGCGCGACCTCAACGGCAGATTCTTCAGTCATAGCGAGCACGCCTGCCGGTCCCTGCTTCACGACGGCGAGGTCAATGCCAGAATTCAGCAAGGCTCTGCCCGCTTGCATGGGATCGCGCGTGCCAGTGGGAGTCTCGCATTCGTCCAGGTTGCCGACGGCCACAGTGACATAAGGAAGTGCCGTTAGGACCCAGCGCCGCGCCTCCTGCTGCGAAGCCCACAACATGGGCCGGTAATCAAGGTCGAGCACAGTGATGCCCGTCCTCGACCGGGCTTCCAGCGCCGCGAGCGTCGCAGACCTGCTGGGCTCTTGCGAGAGCCCAGTCACCGTTACCCAGAAGACCTCCGCTTCGCAGATCGCGGCGATGTCGAGTTCGTCGGCTCTGATCTCCAGATCGGGAGCCTTCGGGTAGCGGTAGAAGTAGATCGGAAAGTGGTCTGGCGGAAAGATCTCGCAGAAGGCAAGAGGTGTCGGCAGCTCCGGCACGGCCGCCACGAATCGGGTGTCAACGCCATACGAGCGCAGGGCAGTGCGCAAGAATCGCCCGAAAGGATCGTCACCAGTCCTGGTAATGACCGCACTGCTATGGCCCAGCCGGGCGGCGGCTACCGCCACGTTGGTCGCGCTGCCCCCGACGTACTTGCCAAACGACGTGACGTCTTCCAGCCGCACGCCAACCTCGAGCGGATAGATGTCCACGCCTATTCGACCCATGGTGAGGACCTCAAGGCTGCCAGTCATCAGACCCGTCCGCCCGGACGTGCAAGTGAGCCGCGAGCGTCGGGAAGTGTCACGGACTTAGGTAAGCAACTGGCCTCGGGTGGTGTCAACAGTTTGTCATGACATAAGGATGACTCAGTCGATCGGCAACCTGCACAACGGCAGGCCTTACCTCCCCGAGGAAGGCGGCAAAGCCTGCGGACGCCGTCAGACGTACTATCCGAATGCCTCGGCTCCCGAGCGGTTGACCGGTTCGTTTGGCGCAGCCTGCCGCATGGTCAGTCAGGTTGGCCCGAGGTGATAGGCGCGGCGTGGTCGGGCGCGGTGGCCCAGCTTGCGAGCTGGTCGAGGGCTTTCCGCGCAGCCGAACCGGCCGGAGCGGAGTAGGCCACGATTGTCTGTCGGGGATCGGCTGGGATCTCGAGCGCGTCGTAGTCGAGGGTGAGGTCGCCCGCGATTGGGTGGTGGAACGGCTGGGTGCCCGTGCGGTAGTAGCGGACGTCATGACCACCCCAGCGCACCCGGAACTGGTCACTGCGGGTCGCCAGCTCACCGATGAGGCGGGTCAGCGCCTCGTCGTCCGGGTGGCGGGCCGCCTCGGCGCGCAGGCTGCCGACGGCGTCGTGGGCGATGCGGTCCCAGTCGCGGTAGAACTCTTCTGACCGGCTGTCGAGGAAGACGAACCGGGCGAGGTTGACCGGGCGGGCCGGATCAAGGAACGCCGGGGAGTACAGCGCGCGGCCGAGCTGGTTGGCCGACAAGATGTCCAGGCGTGCGTTCCGGACGAACGCGGCGACACCGGTCATCGAGTCGAGCAGCCGCAGCACGCTGGGCCGGACCTCGTCGCGGGCGGGCCGATGGCGGTTATGGCGGCCCGCGCTCGCCGCGTGCACGAGATCGACCAGGTGGGCGCGCTCAACGTCGTCGAGCTGCAGCGTTCGGGCGAGAGCATGGAGTACGTCGTCGGATACGCCGCGAACGCTGCCGCGCTCGATGCGCGTGTAGTACTCGATCGAGATCCCGGCGAGCAGCGCCACCTCTTCGCGACGCAAGCCTGGGACACGGCGGCGCCCGCCATAGGCCGGCAGTCCTGCCTGCCTGGGAGTGATCTTCGCCCGGCGGGTGGTCAGGAACTCACCGAGTTCACGGCGGTAATCCGTGCCGCTGCTCACCAGGTCGAGGCTACCGCCGACTGCCGCGAGTAGGGGGACCCTGCCAGTACCCCTATAGGCCGGGCCTCCCTGCGGGTGGTGGTCGGTGGTCTCGTGGATGTGTGGCTGCGAAGCACCGGCGACGCAGCACAGTCGCAGCCACCACATCCAGTCCCGCAGAGAGACACGACATGACAGCTCTTGCCGCCGTCAGCCCGCTGACTGCCACACCGCGCCAGTCGGGCCATGCCGCCGCGGCGGTCGCGGCGGCCGTCCTCGGGTTCTTTGTGATCACGCTAGACGCGGTCGTCGTTAACGTCGCGTTGCCCGCGATCCGCACGGACCTCGGTGGCGGCATCACCGGGCTGCAGTGGGTGGTCGACGGCTACACACTCCTCTTCGCGGCGCTGCTGCTGTCCGCGGGCGCGCTGACGGACCGGGTCGGCGCTCGGCGGGCATTCGGCGCCGGCATCGCGGTGTTCGTCCTCGCCTCCGCGGCGTGCGGGCTGGCGCCGACGATCGGTGCGCTGGTCGCCGCCAGGTTCGTGCAGGGCGGGGCGGCCGCGGTGATCATGCCGTCGTCCATGGCGCTGATCGGCCACGCCTACCCTGACTCGGTCAGGCGTGCCCGCGCCGTAGCGGTGTGGGCGATGGGCGCTTCGATCGCCTCAACGTGCGGCCCGGTCCTCGGCGGCGTGCTGACGCTGGTCAGCTGGCGCGCCATCTTCTACCTCAACGTTCCGGCCGGCGCGGTCGCGTTGCTGCTGCTCGCCCGCGCCGTGCGGGCACCGCACCAGCAAGTAGCGTTGGACTGGGCCGGCCAGCTGACCGCGGTGCTCGCGATGGCCGGGCTCACCTACGGCGCGATTGAGGCCGGCGCGGCAGGCTTCACGAATCCGCGGGTCCTCACCGCGTTCATCGCGGCGGCCGCTGCCTTCGCCGTGTTCGTAGCGTCGCAGGCGCGCGGCGCGCATCCGATGATTCCGCTGGAGCTGTTCCGGTCCCGCAACGTATCTGTTGCGGTCGCAGTCGGGTTCGCGTTCATCGTGGGCTACTTCGGGCTGCCGTTCGTCATGAGCCTGTACCTGCAGCAGCACCGCGGCCTGTCGGCGCTCGGGGCGGGCGCGGCGTTCCTGCCGATGATGCTGATCGGGCTGGCGCTCACCCCGTTCAGCGCGCGCATCGCTGAACGTACCGGGGTCAGGTTGCTGGTGGTCGCCGGGCTGGGCGTGATGACGCTCGGGCTGGCCGCACTCGCCGTGGTCCCGGCGGCGACGCCGGTCTGGCTGCTGGCAGCGCTGATGGTGCTCGTGGGCCTAGGCGGGCCGCTGGTCATGCCGCCGGTGACCGGACTGCTGCTCAACAGCGTCCCCGCCCACCTGACCGGCACCGCCAGCGGCGTGTTCAACACCGGCCGGCAGGCTGGCGGCGCGCTCGCCGTAGCTGTCTTCGGCGCGCTGCTGGCCCACCAGGGAACGTTCCAGCAGGGCATGCGGGTAAGCCTGCTGGCGGCCGCCGCCGCCGCACTG
>JASHOE010000256.1 GCA_030041275.1 Streptosporangiaceae bacterium | reverse complement strand
ATGCAATCCCACGTCCGCTGGTGGATCGCCGACCCCACCGGCACCCCCCACATGGTCCCCGGCGCCAACGCCACCCAGTGGTACTGGGGCCCCAACTACGACATCACCACCGCCAACCCCGGCTTCTAACCAAACCCGCCCCCAACCAAAGCGCCCCGTTCCCCCGAGCGGGGCGCTTTGCCGTGCTCGGGCGGCGCATGACGGTGACGTAGCGAGCGAGCTGCTGCCCGAGACAGCTCAATGAGTTGAGTACATGGCCCGCTAGGTCACCGAAGCCCCGACCTTGGTTCACCTCGTGGACGCCAAGCTACAGGTCCATCCGGGCCACCAGTTGGTCGGGCAAAACTCGATCCGCTCGACGGTGCTGGAGTCATTGCTGCACCACGTCCGTGCAGGCAAGCGCACCGAACTGACAGCCCTGAGAGCCCACGGGGCGGTGACCGAGATCGGGACGCGACTGCTTGGTGACCGCGTCTCTCGCCGCTGCGCCTCGACTGCTCGCTCGGGCATAACCGTCGCCCCTCTCCGTGACGGACGTGGCTGCCATCTCGATCGGCAGCGGCTTGCTCACCTCGCCTACAGCCGAAAGCCCGAGACGCGACGATGGCCGCGGGATCGGCCGACTCGGTGCCGCCAGCGGCCGGAGCCGACCCGGGGCGATGGCCTTGGATCGGCCGACTCGGTGCCGCCAGCGGCGGACGCCGACCCGGGGCGATGGCCCTGGATCGGCCGACTCGGTGCCACCAGCGGCCGAAGCCGACCGGAAGCGATGGCCTTGGATCAGCTGACTCCGGTGCCGCCAGCGGCCGAAGCCGACCGGGGCGATGCGCGCCGACCAGGCTGCTGTCGCGCGCTCAGGCGCGGACTGACCACAGACAACAAGCGGCGCCGCGGCCGTCAAGGCCGCGGCGCCGCTTGCGTGAAACGGCTCCGTTCCCTACCGGTTGTACGTCCCGAAGTCGTACTCCTCCAGCGGGATCGCCTGGCCGGAGACCGGACCGAAGGAGTAGTCGGCAGGGCTGTCGTAGGAGGTGGGCGGGTAGACAGCCGCCTTGGCCTCCTCCGTGGGCTCCACCCGCAGGCTCCGGTAACGCTGCATGCCGGTACCGGCCGGGATCAGCTTGCCGATGATCACGTTCTCCTTGAGGCCGACGAGCGAGTCCGACCTGGCGTGAATCGCCGCGTCGGTCAGTACCCGCGTCGTCTCCTGGAAGGAGGCCGCCGACAGCCACGAGTCGGTGGCCAGCGACGCCTTCGTGATGCCCATGAGGGTCGGACGGCCTGCCGCCGAGGTGCCGCCCGCCTCCACGACGGCGCGGTTCACTTCCTCGAACTTGGGCCGCTCGACCAGCTCGCCGGGCAGCAGCTCGGTGTCACCGGACTCGATCACGTTCACCCGCTTGAGCATCTGCCGGATGATGATCTCGATGTGCTTGTCGTGGATCGACACGCCCTGCGACCGGTAGACCTCCTGCACCTCGTGCACCAGGTGCAGCTGCACCTCGCGCGAGCCGAGGATGCGCAGCACCTCGTGCGGGTTGACGGCGCCCGCGATCAGCTGCTGGCCGACCTTGACCCGATCGCCGTCAGTCACCAGCAGCCGGGACCGGATCGAGACCTGGTAGGCCACCTCATCCGAGCCGTCATCGGGCACCACGACAATCCGGCGGAGCTTGTCCTGCTCGTCGATCCTGACCTTGCCCTCGACCTCGCTGATGGGCGCGAGGCCCTTGGGAATGCGGGCTTCGAACAGCTCCTGGATGCGCGGCAGGCCGTGGGTGATGTCCAGGCCGGCCACGCCGCCGGTGTGGAAGGTCCGCATCGTCAGCTGGGTGCCCGGCTCGCCGATGGACTGAGCAGCGATGATGCCCACCGCCTCGCCGGCGTCCACCCGCTTGCCAGTGGCCAGCGAGCGGCCGTAGCACTTGGCGCAGACACCAACCTTGGCCTGGCAGATCAGCACTGAGTAGGTACGGATGACCTCCACCCCTGCGGCCACGAGCTGGTCGATCAGGGCCTCAGTCATATCCGTGTCAGCGGCCACGAGAACGGTGCCGTCGGATCCGACGACATCCTCGGCCACGGTGCGCCCGGTGCCGGTGTTCTCGATGTTCGGCAGCTTGCGCAGCGCGCCGGTCGCGTCCTTGGCCGCGATCCGCATCGGCAGCGACCGGTCAGTTCCGCAGTCTTCCTCGCGCACGATCACGTCCTGCGCCACGTCCACCAGACGCCGGGTCAGGTACCCGGAGTCGGCGGTGCGCAGCGCGGTGTCGGCGAGGCCCTTGCGGGCACCGTGCGTCGAGATGAAGTACTCCAGCACCGACAGGCCCTCGCGGAAGCTGGACTTGATCGGCCGCGGGATCGTCTCGCCCTTCGGGTTCGACACCAGACCGCGGATGCCGGCGATCTGCCTGATCTGCATCAGGTTGCCGCGAGCGCCGGAGTTGACCATCATCCAGACCGGGTTGGTCGCGGGGAAGGCCTCCTCCATGTCCTTCTGGACGTCCGCGGTCGCGTGTGTCCAGATCTCGATGAGCTCCTGGCGGCGCTCGTCGTCAGTGATCAGGCCGCGCTCGTACTCGCGCTGCACCCGGTCCGCCCGCTTCTCGTAGGCGTCCAGGATCTCGCGCTTGTTCGGCGGCGCGACCACGTCCTCGATCGAGATCGTGACACCAGAGCGCGTCGCCCAGTGGAAGCCAGCGTCCTTCAGCGCGTCCAGCGCCGCCGCGACCTCGACCTTGGGGTAGCCCTCGGCCAGTTCGTTGACGATGGTGGACAGCTGCTTCCTGCCGACCTCGAAGTTGACGAACGGGTAGTCGTCCGGCAGCGTCTCGTTCAGCAGGCACCGGCCCAGCGTGGTCTCGATCCGCATCGGCCGACCTGGCTCCCAGCCATCCGGCGACTCGAAGCCGCGCGGTGGCGTGATGTCGGTCAGCCGGATGTGGACCTTCGCCTGCAGGTCGAGCTCGCCGGCGTCGTAGGCCATCAGTGCCTCGGCGAGGCTGCCGAATGCCCGGCCCTCACCGGGAGCGTCCGGCTTCTCCCTGGTGAGCCAGTAGATGCCGATCACCATGTCCTGGGTCGGCATGGTCACCGGCTTGCCGTCCGCGGGCTTGAGGATGTTGTTGGTCGACAGCATGAGGATCCGCGCCTCGGCCTGCGCCTCGGCGGACAGCGGCACGTGCACCGCCATCTGGTCACCGTCGAAGTCTGCGTTGAACGCCGTGCAGACCAGCGGGTGAATCTGGATCGCCTTGCCCTCAACCAGCTGCGGCTCGAAGGCCTGGATGCCGAGGCGGTGCAGCGTCGGCGCCCGGTTCAGCAGGACCGGGTGCTCGGTGATGACCTCCTCGAGAACGTCCCAGACCACCGGCCTGGCGCGCTCCACCATGCGCTTCGCCGACTTGATGTTCTGCGCGTGGTTGAGATCCACGAGCCGCTTCATCACGAACGGCTTGAACAGCTCGACCGCCATCTCCTTCGGCAGGCCGCACTGGTGCAGCTTGAGCTGCGGGCCGACCACGATGACGCTACGGCCGGAGTAGTCGACGCGCTTGCCGAGCAGGTTCTGGCGGAACCGGCCCTGCTTGCCCTTGAGCATGTCGGAGAGCGACTTCAGCGGCCGGTTGCCAGGACCGGTGACCGGACGGCCGCGGCGGCCGTTGTCGAACAGCGAGTCCACGGCCTCCTGGAGCATCCGCTTCTCGTTGTTGACGATGATCTCGGGCGCGCCGAGGTCGAGGAGCCTCTTGAGCCTGTTGTTCCGGTTGATAACCCGGCGGTACAGGTCGTTGAGGTCGGATGTGGCGAAGCGCCCGCCATCCAGCTGCACCATGGGCCGCAGGTCCGGCGGGATCACCGGGATGCAGTCCAGCACCATGCCGAGCGGGCTGTTGGCGGTGTTCAGGAACGCCGACACGACCTTGAGCCGCTTGAGCGCCCTGGCCTTGCGCTGACCCTTGCCGGTTCGGATGATCTCGCGCAGGCTCGCCGCCTCGGCCTCGAGGTCGAAGCTGCCCACCCGCTCCTGGATGGCCTGGGCGCCCATGCCGCCGCGGAAGTACCGGCCGAACCGGTCCCGCATCTCGCGGTAGAGGAGCTCGTCGCCCTCCAGATCCTGAACCTTGAGGTTGCGGAACCGGTTCCAGACCTCTTCGATCCGGTCGATCTCCCGCTGCGCTCGGTCCCTAATCTGCTTGCACTCACGATCGCTGGCCTCGCGGACCTTGCGGCGCGCGTCGCCCTTGGCACCAGATGCCTCGAGCTCGGCGAGGTCCTTCTCCAGCTTCGCCTGCCGGGCCTCGATGTCAGCGTCCCTGCGCTGCTCCAGCTGGCCCTTCTCGACCGTGATCTTGGCCTCGAGGCTGGGCAGGTCGCGGGCGCGGGCATCCTCGTCCACGTACGTGATCATGTACGCGGCGAAATAGATGACCTTCTCCAGGTCCTTCGGCGCCAGGTCGAGCAGGTATCCCAGCCGGCTGGGCACGCCCTTGAAGTACCAGATGTGCGTGACCGGGGCGGCCAGCTCGATGTGCCCCATCCGCTCGCGGCGCACCTTGGCGCGGGTAACTTCCACGCCACACCGCTCGCAGATGATGCCCTTGAACCGGACCCGCTTGTACTTACCGCAGTAGCACTCCCAGTCCCTGGTAGGACCGAAGATCTTCTCGCAGAAAAGACCGTCCTTCTCCGGCTTCAGCGTCCGGTAGTTGATGGTCTCCGGCTTCTTCACCTCGCCGTGTGACCACATCCGGATGTCGTCCGCCGTGGCCAGCCCAATCCGCAGGTCGTCGAAGAAGTTGACGTCTAGCACGTTTGTTTTCCCCTGAGGTAGTTCGTCCGACTTCTCGTAGCTGATCAGACCTCTTCGACGCTGCTCGGCTCACGCCGAGACAGGTCGATGCCGAGCTCTTCCGCTGCCCGGAAGACGTCCTCGTCTGTGTCCCGCATCTCGATGGCCGCGCCGTCGCTGGAGAGGACCTCCACGTTCAGGCAGAGCGACTGCATCTCCTTGATCAGCACCTTGAAGGACTCAGGGATGCCGGGCTCGGGGATGTTCTCGCCCTTCACGATGGCCTCGTAGACCTTGACCCGTCCGAGGATGTCGTCGGACTTGATGGTGAGCAGTTCCTGCAGTGCGTATGCCGCTCCGTAGGCCTCCAGCGCCCAGACCTCCATCTCACCGAAGCGCTGGCCGCCGAACTGGGCCTTACCGCCGAGCGGCTGCTGGGTGATCATCGAGTACGGGCCCGTCGACCTGGCGTGAATCTTGTCGTCCACCAGGTGCAGGAGCTTGAGTATGTAGATGTAACCGACCGAGATCGGGTCCTTGAATGGCTCGCCCGTCCGGCCGTCGAACAGCATGGCCTTGCCGGTCGCGCCGACAAGCCGGTCGCCGTCGCGGTTGGGCCGGGCGCTGGACAGGAGTCCGGTGATCTCCTCCTCCTTGGCGCCGTCGAAGACAGGCGTGGCGACCTTGGTGCCTGCCACAGCCGCATCCGCGCCGATCTTCTGCAGTCGCGACTTCCAGTCGGCGTCCGTGCCGTCGACCTCCCAGCCGCTGGCGGCCACCCAACCGAGGTGGGTCTCCAGCACCTGGCCGACGTTCATCCGGCCCGGCACGCCGAGCGGGTTGAGCACGATGTCCACCGGCGTCCCGTCGGCGAGGAACGGCATGTCCTCGACCGGCAGGATCTTGGCGATGACGCCCTTGTTGCCGTGCCGGCCAGCAAGCTTGTCACCGTCGGTGATCTTGCGCTTGGCCGCGACATAGACCCGCACCAGCTCGTTCACGCCCGGCGGCAGCTCGTCGCCGTTGTCCCTGGTGAATACCCGGACACCGATGACCTTGCCAGACTCGCCGTGCGGCACCTTCAGGCTGGTGTCGCGGACCTCGCGGGCCTTCTCACCGAAGATCGCGCGCAGCAGCCGCTCCTCCGGGGTCAGCTCGGTCTCGCCCTTGGGGGTCACCTTGCCGACCAGGATGTCGCCGGTGACGACCTCGGCCCCGATCCGGATGATGCCGCGGTCGTCAAGGTCGGCGAGCACCTCGTCGGAGACGTTCGGGATATCCCTGGTGATCTCCTCGGGGCCGAGCTTGGTGTCGCGGGCGTCAACCTCGTGCTCCTCGATGTGAATCGAAGACAGGACGTCGTCCTGCACCAGCCGCTGGGAGAGGATGATCGCGTCCTCGTAGTTGTGACCCTCCCACGGCATGAACGCGACCAGCAGGTTGCGGCCGAGTGCCATCTCGCCGTTGTCCGTGCAAGGACCATCGGCGATGACCTGGCCGACCTCGACCCGCTGTCCCTCGAGGGCGACCGGCTTCTGGTTGAAGCAGGTGCCCTGGTTGGACCGGCGGAACTTGGCGACCAGATAGTCGGTCCTGGTGCCGTCGTCATTGGCCACGGTGATGTAGTCGGCGCAGACCTGCTCGACCACGCCGGCCTTCTCGGCGACGATGACGTCGCCCGCGTCCACGGCGGCCCGGAACTCCATGCCGGTGCCGACCAGCGGCGCCTCGCTGCGCAGCAGCGGGACGGACTGACGCTGCATGTTCGAGCCCATGAGTGCGCGGTTGGCGTCGTCGTGCTCCAGGAACGGGATCATGGCCGTGGCCACGGACACCATCTGGCGCGGCGAGACGTCCATGTAGTCGACCTCGTCCGGCCGGATGAGATCGACCTCGCCGCCCTTGCGGCGAACGAGGACGCGCTCGTTGGTGAAGCTGCCGTCCGGCTCAAGCGGCTCGTTCGCCTGGGCGATGACGTGCCGGTCCTCTTCGTCCGCGGTCAGGTAGTCGATCTGCTCGCTGACCTTGCCCGCCCGCACCTTCCGGTAGGGCGTCTCGACAAAGCCGAACGCGTTCACCCGGCCGTAGGACGACAGCGAGCCGATCAGGCCGATGTTCGGTCCCTCAGGCGTTTCGATCGGGCACATCCGGCCATAGTGGCTGGGGTGGACGTCCCGGACCTCGAACCCGGCCCGCTCCCTGGACAGGCCGCCAGGACCGAGCGCGGACAGCCGCCGCTTGTGCGTGAGGCCGGCCAGCGGGTTGGTCTGGTCCATGAACTGCGACAACTGGCTGGTCCCGAAGAACTCCTTGATGGAGGCGACCACAGGCCGGATGTTGATCAGGGTCTGCGGCGTGATGGCCTCGACGTCCTGCGTGGTCATCCGCTCCCTGACCACTCGCTCCATCCTGGCCAGGCCCAGCCTGACCTGGTTCTGGATCAGCTCGCCGACCGTGCGCAGGCGGCGGTTGCCGAAGTGGTCGATGTCGTCGGTCTCGACCGGGATCATGTCCTGGCCGGACTTCATCTCCTCCTCGCCGACGTGCAGCCGGACGAGGTACTCGATGGTGGCGACGATGTCTTCCTCGGTCAGGGTGCCCTGGCTGATCGGCTGCGACAGGCCAAGCTTCTTGTTGACCTTGTACCGGCCGACCTTGGCCAGGTCGTACCGCTTGGGGTTGAAGTAGAGGTTCTCGAGCAGAGCCTGGGCCGACTCTCTGGTCGGCGGCTCGCCCGGCCGCAGCTTCCGGTAGATATCGAGCAGCGCGTCATCCTGGCTGCTCGTGTGATCCTTCTCCAGGGTCGCCCGCATGGACTCGAACTGGCCGAACCGCTCCAGGATCCGGGCCTCGTCCCAGCCGAGCGCCTTCAGCAGCACGGTCACGCTCTGCTTGCGCTTGCGGTCGATGCGGACGCCGACGCTGTCGCGCTTGTCGATCTCGAACTCCAGCCAGGCGCCCCGCGACGGGATCACCTTGCAGCTGTAGATGTCCTTGTCCGAGGTCTTGTCGACCTGCCGGTCGAAGTAAACGCCAGGCGACCGGACAAGCTGCGACACCACGACACGCTCGGTGCCGTTGATGATGAACGTCCCCTTGGGCGACATGAGCGGGAAGTCGCCCATGAAGACGGTCTGGCTCTTGATCTCACCAGTCGAGTTGTTGATGAACTCGGCGGTGACAAACATGGGTGCGGAGAACGTCATGTCCTTGTCCTTGCACTCCTCCGCGGAGTACTTGGGCGGCTCGAACCGGTGGTCCCGGAACGAGAGGGACATGGTTCCCGTGAAGTCCTCGATAGGGCTGATCTCCTCGAAGATCTCTTCGAGGCCGGACTGCTCCGGGATGTTCGTGTGCCCTGCGTCCTTCTCGCTCTCGAGCCGGGAGCGCCAGCGCTCGTTGCCAAGCAGCCAGTCGAACGAGTCGGTCTGCAGGGCGAGCAGGCTGGGTACTTCTAGAGGCTCATGGATACGAGCGAAGGAAACACGACGGGGACCAAGGGCGGGTGCTGAGGCGCTGCGCGAGGCTGCCAACAGGGGTCCTTCCGAGCTTGTGGCCGACGGTGCACCGCGCGCACGCGAAACGCCCTGCGGCTACGGCCGCTAGGGTTTTGAAGTAAACGTAACCGAGGACGAGTTGGTGTGCAGCGCAAATTGGCAGTGTAGTCTAACGACACACCGCTGGTCAACTGTACGTCACTATGAGGTTCACGTTGACATGGAGCATCGCTCTTGCAGAGCGAAACGTCAAGTCCTAGACGGCATGTGTTGCAACCTCGCCTGATGTGACGAAGATCACACGGACTTTCACGTTTGAGTGTCCGCGGCAGTGGGCATGGCTCGGTTTCGGCGCTCTTACCCAGCCGACGGCCCGCTGCGGCCGGAATTCAGCTGCAGCGGGCCGGGGGTGGTGCTACTTGACCGTGACGGTGGCGCCGGCGCCCTCGAGGGCAGCCTTGGCCTTGTCTGCGGTTTCCTTGTTGACCTTCTCGAGCAGCGGCTTGGGCGCGCCGTCGACGAGGTCCTTGGCCTCCTTCAGCCCGAGGCTCGTCAGAGTCCGGACCTCTTTGATGACCTGGATCTTCTTGTCGCCGGCGGCCTCGAGGACGACGTCGAACTCGTCCTTTTCCTCGACTTCCTCGGCCGGCGCGGCGGCGCCGCCGCCTGCGGCAGCCGCGACCGCGACCGGCGCGGCCGCCTTGACGTCGAAGGTCTCCTCGAACTGCTTCACGAACTCAGAGAGCTCGATCAGCGTCATCTCCTTGAACGCCTCGAGCAGGTCGTCCGTGCTGAGCTTTGCCATGGTGGTGGTTCCTCCGTGTATCTCCGTGTTGCCGATGGCTGCGCAGCCACCTGCGGGTTCTGGTCATGTCACCCGGGGTGACTGGTTAGCCAGCTGAGCTGTCCTCGGTGGCTTCCGGCTCGGGCTCGGTCGCGGGCTCGTCCGGGGCCGGCCCGCTGGAGTCCGGGCTGACAGCCGCCGGAGCACCTGCGCCGCCATCGCCCTCAGCCGCCCGCTTCGCCTCGAGCGCCGCCATCAGCCGCGCCATCTGGGCAGGCAGCGCGTTGAATGTCGCCGCAGCGCCAGCCAGCGAGGCCTTCATGGCGCCCGCCAGCTTGGCCAGCAGGACTTCCCTGGGCTCCAGGTCAGCAAGCTTGATGACGTCAGCCGGGTTGAGTGGCTTGCCCTCGAGCACGCCACCCTTGATCACCAGCTGCGGATAGGTGCGGGAAAAATCGCGCAGTCCCCTGGCCGCCTCGACCGCGTCGCCCTGCACGAAGGCGATAGCCGACGGGCCCTCGAGCAGGTCAGTGAGCTCCGCAGTGATGCCAGCCTGGGTGGCGGCGATCTTGGTCAGGGTGTTCTTGACCACCGAGAACTGCGCGTTGGCAGCCAGCGACTGGCGCAGCTCGCCCAGCTGGGACACGGTCAGACCGCGGTACTCGGTCAGCACCACGCCCGACGAACTGCGGAATCGGTCGGCCAGCTCGGCGACCGCGATCTCCTTGTCCGCCCTCGCCATGGGCCTCCCTTCGTCGTGGGCCGACCCGCACGGCGGGCGCGCCCGGCTCTGTCTTGTCCGGCCGTCAGCCCGCCCAGCCGCAAAACGAACGCCCCGCACGCGGGCGCACGGGGCAAGGGAGGACGCGAGGTCCTGCAGCTAGCTCGGTCGCCTGCGCAGGCCGCCCGGATGGCCGGGCCTTCGGTCACCGCGTTGAGGCGGCGACAACCGACGGTCTTTGGCAGAAAACAGCGTACGCGGACGAAACGCGGACGGCCAAATCAGGCCGGCCGCAAATCACGCCGCGTGGTCAGACGGGGGCGGGCTCGGACTCCAGATCGGCCGTCAGTCCCCTGGTCATGCCCGGGTCGACCGGGATGCCAGGACCCATCGTCGTCGTGACGGCCACCTTCTTGACGTACCTGCCCTTGGCAGCGGCGGGCTTGAGCCTGATGACCTCCTCGAGCGCCGCCGCATAGTTCTCCACCAGGTCCCGGTCGGAGAAGGACGCCTTGCCGATGATCAGGTGCAAGTTGCTGTTCTTGTCGACGCGGAACTCGATCTTGCCGCCCTTGATGTCGGTCACCGCCTTGCCGACGTCCATCGTCACGGTGCCGGTTTTCGGGTTCGGCATCATGCTGCGCGGCCCGAGAATGCGGCCGAGACGGCCGACCTTTCCCATCAGGTCGGGCGTGGCGACGACCGCGTCGAAATCCAGAAAGCCGCCCTGGACCCGCTCGATGAGCTCGTCCGCGCCGACAAAATCGGCGCCCGCCGCCTCGGCCTCCGCGGCGCGGTCACCGGTGGCGAACACCAGCACGCGGGCCGTCTTGCCGGTGCCGTGCGGCAGGTTCACCGTGCCGCGGACCATCTGATCGGCCTTGCGGGGGTCGACGCCCAGCCGGAACGCGACCTCGACGGTCGAGTCGAATTTGGTCGTGGCCGTGTTCTTCGCCAGGGCCACGGCCTCGGCGGGGGTGTACAGCCGGCCGGGCTCGACGAGCTCGTTCGCCTTCCGGTATGCCTTGCTGCGCTGCATTGTCTCCTGCCTCTCTTACAGGTTGTGGTCAGTGGGTCAGCGCGTGACCCTGCCACTGGCGACCCGTCGGGTCAGCCTTCGACAGTGATGCCCATGGACCGTGCGGTCCCGGCGATGATCTTCTCCGCCGCCTCGATCGACGTAGCGTTCAGGTCGGGCATCTTGACCTGAGCAATCTCCCTGACCTGGGCCTGCGTCATGGAGCCGACCTTCTCCTTGTGCGGCTCGGCGCTGCCCTTCTGCACGCCGGCCGCCTTCTTGATCAGCTCGGGAGCCGGCGGCGTCTTGGTGATGAAGGTGAACGACCTGTCCTCATAGATGGTGATCTCGACCGGGATCACGTTGCCGCGCTGGCTTTCGGTGGCGGCGTTGTACTGCTTGACGAAGTCCATGATGTTGACGCCGTGCGGGCCGAGCGCCGTGCCCACCGGCGGCGCCGGGGTGGCGGCGCCAGCGTTCAGCTGCACCTTGACAACCGCGGCGACTTTCTTCTTCCTCGGAGCCATTTGCGGGTCTTACCTGTCTTTCCGTTGTCTGAGGTTTCTGCTGCTAGCCGGTCCTGTCATCAGATCTTGCTGACCTGATCAAAGGACAGTTCCACAGGGGTCTCCCGGCCGAAGATCGAGACGAGGACCTTGAGCTTCTGGGTGTCCGAGTTGATCTCATTCACCGTCGCCGGCAAGGACGCGAACGGGCCGTCCATCACGGTAACCGACTGGCCGATCTCGAAGTCCACAGCGGCAGCCCGGACAGCCTCGGCCTTCTTCGCGGCCTTCTCCTCCGGAACCGGAGCCAGCAGGCTGGCGACCTCTTGCAGGCTCAGCGGAGACGGCCGGCTCGAGAGCCCGACGAAGCCCGTCACGCCCGGCGTGTTCCGCACGGCCGCCCACGACTCGTCGGTGAGGTCCATCCGCACGAGGATGTAGCCGGGCAGCACCTTTTCCTGCACCTGCTGGCGCTTGCCTGACTTGATCTCCATGACCTCGTGGGTGGGCACCTCGATCTGGAAGATGTACTCCTCCATGTTCAGTGACTGCGTCCGGCTCTCCAGGTTGGTCCTGACCCGGTTCTCATAGCCCGCGTAGGAGTGCACCACGTACCAGTCACCGGGCAGCGCCCGAAGCTCGGCCTTGAACTTCTGCACCGGGTCGAGCTCTTCGGATTCCGCGGCGCTGGCGTCCTCCGGCTCGGCGACGTCGACAGCACCGCTCGGCTCGGCGCCGGTCGGCTCGGCGCCGGTCGGCTCGTCAGCGCCCGGCTCGGCGGCGACTGTCTCCTCAGCCGCGGAATCGCCCAGCGGCAGTTCGGACTCGGACACGATTCTCTTTCTCCCCTGCGCTCATGCTGCGCTCCTAGCCACACCGGAGCGCGACGGAGTGACGCGCACACAGGCGAAGGCCTGTGATCATGCTGCCACGCACGGTGTGCGTGCCGGTACCCAGCCGTCGTCAGCCGAAGAGCGCGAACACCGCCTTGGTAAACGCATAGTCCAGGCTGGTCACGATCCCGACCATGATCAGGATGAAGATCAGGGCAACCGTCGTGTAGGTCACCAGTTCCTTGCGGGTCGGCCAGACGACCTTCCGGAGCTCGTCACGCACTTGCGTAACGAACTGGGCCGGAGTCGTCCGGTCTCGTCTCGCCGGGCGGCTGGGCTTTGCGGCCCTCTCCGGGGCCGGGCCACGCGTCTGAGTCGCCATTTCCTCACCTGAGCACTACATCTTGTCGGCTGGTGCCGTTGCCCGCGGCTGACACGGGCCGTACTCGCAGGGCAGGAGGGACTCGAACCCCCAACCGCCGGTTTTGGAGACCGGAACTCTAGCCAATTGAGCTACTGCCCTGTGACAGCTCGTGCGGGCATGCACGGGCCACCGGTGGACGCCACCAGATGATGAAGTGTACGTGGTGGCGGTCCGGCCGTCGAACCGTGCAGCTAAGCCTCGGCAAGCCCGCCGGAGGCGCGGCGGGCGCCCTCGGGATGGGAACATAGTCACATGGCCCAAGCACCAAGCAGAGTCTCCGCCCGCATCTCCGCGATCGCCGAGTCGGCGACGCTCGCCGTCGACGCCAAGGCGAAGGCGCTCAAGGCGGCCGGCCGGCCAGTGATCGGATTCGGCGCGGGCGAACCCGACTTTCCCACCCCGGACTACATCGTCGAGGCAGCGCAGCGTGCCTGCGCGCAGCCAAGGTTCCAGAAGTACACGCCCGCGGCCGGACTGCCCGAACTGCGCGAGGCCATCGCCGCGAAGACTGCCCGCGACTCCGGTCTGGCGGTATCGCCGAGCCAGGTACTGGTCACCAACGGCGGTAAGCACGCCGTTTACGAGGCGTTCGCCACCCTGATCGACCCCGGTGACGAGGTGCTGCTGCCGACCCCGTACTGGACGACCTACCCGGAGGCGATCGCCCTGGCCGGCGGCGTGCCCGTGCTGGTGCATACCGACGAGACCAGCGGGTACCGCGCCTCGATTGAGCAGCTCGAGGCGCACTGCACGGACCACACCAAGGTGCTCATGTTCGTCTCGCCGTCCAACCCGACTGGCGCGGTCTACCCGCCGGAGCAGGTGGCGGCGATCGGCCGGTGGGCAGCCGACCGCGGCGTGTGGGTCATCACTGACGAGATCTACGAGCACCTCGTCTACGGCGACGCCCGGTTCGCGTCCATAGCGGCAGCCGCGCCGCAGATCGCCGACACGTGCGTGGTGCTGAACGGGGTCGCGAAGACGTACGCGATGACCGGCTGGCGGGTGGGCTGGATGATCGGCCCGGCGGACGTGATCAAGGCCGCGATCAACCTGCAATCCCATCTGACGTCGAACGTCTGCAATGTCGCCCAGGTCGCCGCCCTCACGGCGGTGTCCGGCGACCTGTCGGCCGTCGCGCAGATGCGCACCGCGTTTGACCGCCGCCGGAAGCTGATGGTGAGCATGCTGAACGAGGCGCCGGGCGTCGTGTGCCCGACGCCCGAGGGCGCCTTCTACTGCTACCCGTCCGTGCGGGGCGTGCTCGGCCGCGAGCTCGCGGGCCAGCGTCCGCAGACCTCGTCGCAGCTCGCCGAGTTGCTGCTCGACGAGGCAGACGTGGCCGTGGTGCCGGGCGAGGCGTTTGGCACCGACGGATACTTCCGGCTGTCCTACGCGCTCGGTGACGCCGATCTCGAAGAGGGCGTGGCCAGGATCGTCAAGCTGCTCAGCTCGGCCCGCTAGCAGCATGCCGAGCCCGCCCATCGGCCGGGCGCGGCTGGCACACTGAGCTGATGCCCCGGCCGATCGCCGCGCTGCCGAAGGCGCACCTGCACCTGCACTTCACCGGCTCGATGCGGCACGCGACGCTCGCTGAGCTCGCCGCGGGGCACGGCGTGCACCTGCCCGAGGCCCTGGCGGCGGACTGGCCGCCGCAGCTGAGCGGCGCGGACGAGCGCGGCTGGTTCCGGTTCCAGCGGCTGTACGACATCGCCAGGTCGGTCATCCGGACCGAGGCGGACGTCCGTCGGCTGCTAGCCGAGGCCGCCGCGGACGACCGCGCCGACGGCTCCGGCTGGCTTGAGCTGCAGATCGACTTGTCGGGCTATGCAAGCAAGTTCGGCGGCCTCACGCCGCTGCTCGAACTCGTGCTGGACGCCGCGAGCGATGCAGCCCGTGCTGCCGGGATCGGAATGGGCATTATCGTGGCCGCCAACCGCACGCGTCACCCGCTGGACGCCCGGACCATGGCGAGGCTCGCGGCCGGCTTCGCGGGGCGCGGGGTCGTGGGCTTCGGGCTCAGTAGTGATGAGCGCCGCGGTACCACCGCAGACTTCGTGCCGGCCTTCCGGATCGCCACGAGGGCGGGCCTGTTGTCGGTACCGCACGGCGGTGAGCTGGCGGGCCCGGAGAACGTGCGCGCCTGCCTGGACCAGCTGCGCGCCGACCGCATCGGACACGGCGTCTCCGCCGCGAGCGATCCGGAGCTGGTCGGCCGGCTGGCCACCAGCGGGATCACGCTCGAGGTCTGCCCGACCTCCAACGTGTCACTCGGCGTCGCCGCAGCGCCCCGTGACGTGCCGCTGCGCCAGCTCATCCAGGCCGGCATTCCGGTGGCACTCGGTGCGGACGATCCGCTGCTGTTCGGCCCGCGGCTGGCCGCGCAGTACGAGCTAGCCAGGCACGTGCACGGGATGACCGACGAGGAGCTGGCCGAGCTAGCTCGGATGTCCGTGCGTGGCTCGGCTGCGCCGACCGACGTGCAGAAAAGGCTGCTGGCCGACATAGACGCCTGGCTGGCCGCTCCGCCCGGCTAACTCAGGATAAACCGCCCGAACTAGCGGGAACCGCCTAGAGCGATACGCCCACCAGGGTCGGCTCGGCGGCCAGCTCCACCCCGAACTGCGCGCGAACGCCATCGCGGATCGCCCGCGCCAGGCGGACAAGGCCAGCCGTGCTCGCCCCGCCCGGGTTGGTCAGCGCCAGCGTGTGCTTGGTTGAGATCCGGGCGCCGTCCGGATCGTCGGCTAGCCGGAATCCGCGCCCGAACCCGGCGTGCTCGATCAGCCAGGCGGCCGACAGCTTCACGCCTCCGTCCGTGGCGGGCCAGTGCGGGACCCTGGCCTCATCAGCGAGCCCGGCACGGAACTCATCGAATTGCGCCGCCGACACGACCGGGTTGGTGAAGAACGAGCCCGCGCTGCGGGCGTCCGGGTCACCGTCGTCGAGCAGCATGCCCTTCCCGCGACGAAGCTCAAGAACCGCGCCACGGGTCTCAGCGAGCGGCACCCGGCTACCCTCGGGGACGCTCAGCAGCCTGGCGAGCTCGGCGTAGCGGACTGGCGCGGAGAGCGGGCTGCTTGCCAGCCGGAACGTGACGTCCAGGACGACGAACCGGCCGGTGGCCGCCGCGCGCCCGGCGCCGCTCTCCCCGGATCCCGCCTGCCGCTTGAACATGCTGGTCCGGTAGCCGAACTGAAGGTCCGCGGGAGCAAGCCTGACCACCTCGCCTGCGACGCGGTCGTAGGCGAGGACCGTAGTGATGGTGTCAGCGACTTCCTGGCCGTAGGCGCCGACGTTCTGGATGGGGGTCGCCCCGGCGCTGCCCGGTATGCCGGACAGGCACTCAATGCCGGAGAGCCCCTCCGCCAGGCAGTGCCGCACTGTCTCGTCCCAGTCGTGCCCAGCCGCAACCGTCACCTCGACCGCGTCGTCGTCAGCCGCGAACGCCAGCCCGGCGGACGCGACTCGCACGACCACGCCGGGGAAACCCTCGTCTGCGACGACCAGGTTGCTGCCACCGCCGAGCACGAGCAGCGCCTCGCCGTCCTGGTCGGCGGCGGCCACGGCCGCGACGAGGTCCGCCGCGCTCGGCGCCACGCTGAACCGCCCGGCAGGCCCGCCAAGGCGGAGCGTCGTGTACTCCGCCAGGCGGACCCGCTCGGTCGTCAGCACTTCAGCTCCAGGGGAGGGAACGAGGTTCCCGCGGGGCCGGTGCCGCTGGCACGCTGGCCGACCGCGTGGGTCAAGCATGCCCTACCCGCTAGACGGCGCCGAACTCCCGACAGCGCAGCGCGCTTAACCCGCCTAGCCGGTCACCGCCATCTCGCGCATGTCGGCGTCCGCATCGGCGGCGTAGTTGTCGTCCGCGAAGCCAGCCGCGCCGTCATGGCCGCGCAGGCACCACTCGTAAGCGGCGGCCGTCTCGCGGGCGATCCTGGCGAGGTCGTACCGCGACTTGGCCCGGTCTGCCGCCGCGATCCCGAGCGCCTCCCGCTGGACCGGCCTGGCCTGCAGCGCGCGGATCCGGTGTACCAGCATGGCAGCGTTGTCCGGCTCGACGAGCAGGCCGGTGACGCCGTCGATGACAGCGTCGCTCACGGCGCCGACGGCGGGGACGACCGCCGGGACGCCGCACGCCATGGCCTGAAGGACCGCGATGCCCGACGGCTCGTACCGGAACGCGCCGACGACGAGGTCGGCAGAGCGCAGCAGCGCGGGCAGCTCTGCCTCCGGCGGCTCACCGGCGAAGGTGATCCGGTTACGAACGCCGGCTGCGGAGGCGAGCCGGGCGAGCTCACGCCAGGCTCCTACGCGCGGCAGCTGGCGACCGGCCGGGCCGCCGACGACCACGAGCTCGGTGTCGGGCAGCTGACTCAACGCCCGGATGACGGCGGCCAGCCCGCGTGGCTGGCCTCCCTGGGCGAACGCGACCAGCCGGAACCGGCTGCCGCGCGCTGCACTGGCACCCACGGGGCTGAACAACTCGGTGTCGATGCCGCCCGGCACCAGCCGGATGGCTGACTTGCGTACGCCGCGCCGGGCCAGTTCGGCTGCCTCGTCGGACGAGCTAGCCAGCACCGAGTCCGCCGAGCGCGCGAGGCATTCTTCCAGCCGGAGCCGGGCCGCCGAGACGTCGCAGTCGGTAACGACGCGGCGCTCCGCGACGGCCAGTGACTGCAGCGTGAGCACCACAGGGATCCCCGACTGCTGGACCGCACCGCGCGCGGCGAGGCCGCCGAGCCAGGAGAAGGCATGCACCACGTCTGGTGGCCGGGCGCGCCAGTGATCGGCCAGGTAGCTCGCCACCGGCGGCATGTACTGTGCGGCTTCGTCGGCGGCGAGTGGCCGGACGGGTCCCGCGGTGACGTTCTGCACGGAAACGCCGCGGCCGAGGATGGTGGCGCGGACGCCTCGGGCGCTCTGCTGCCGCGTGTAGACGGTTACCCGATGGCCACGTGCCGCGAGGGCCTGGGCCAGCGACGCGGGCTGGGCAAACTGGCCAGCCTGCACGGGATTCTGGGCCGTAATGAGCGCTATACGCATGTGAAGTGCCTCCCGAGATGGGGGCTTGGGATCATCGACCCCTGGCCCGCCGAGTGCCGTCACCCCGTGCGGATCAGCGCGATGACGGGAGGCCAGAAAGGCGAAAAGGCACACCCTGTATGGCGCACTGGAATCAGCGCGAGGGCGTGCCTTCGTCGTAGACACTGCTGCTTACGTTACTGCCCGGCCCACGGCCACCGCAAACCGGGCGTTGCCGCGATCTTGCCGGTTTACTCCTCGATGTACTGCTCTATGGTGTCCCGCTGCACCGCCTCCGATGCCGCATCAACGGGCTCGCCCTCGAGGATGTCGAGGCCGGGATCGTCCAGGAGGACGCTCTCCGGCTGGCGGGTAATCACGCCGTTCGACATCCACCTGGGGAGTTGCCGCGGCCGCTGCCCGCGGTCGACCACCACGCGCCGACCGTTACCGGTCAGCACGAGGCGGCGGCGCAACCAGCCATAGCCGCGGCGCGGCACTACCGCACCCACGACGCCGATGACGATGAGCACCCAGCCGGCGGTGTGGAAGCTGAAGAACGACGGCTGCGCGGTCACGGCGAATGCGAGGATCGCGCCGATCGCTACGAGCGTCAAAGACGTCGCTGTCTTCATCAGAATTCCTTCACTGATCCACCGATGAGTACGGGGCTACGCGGGCACGGGCTCACGCTCGGTCAGGCGCTCGCGCAGGAACGACAAGGCGTCCGCAAGCAACCTGGATACGTGCATCTGCGAAATGCCGAGCCGCTGGCCGATCTCGGCCTGCGTCATATTTCCGTAAAAGCGCATCAACAGCAGCTTCTGCTCCCGCTCTGGCAACTCGCTCCAGTGCGCCCAGACCGCCTCCATGTCGAGCACATGCTCGAGCTGGGGATCCTCGTCACCGAGCAACTCGCCGAGACTGGCAGCGCCACCCTCGGTCGTGACCGGCGAGTCCAGCGAGGCAGCCCGGAACGCCAGGTCAGCCTGCTTGGCCGCGCGCACGTCGTCTTCGCTGACGCCGACATGGCTGGCCAGCTCGGCGTCGGATGGCGTGCGCCCGAGCTCCGCGGTGAGCTGGCCGACCGTGTTCCGCAGTTCGAGCCGCAGTTCCTGGAGTGATCGCTGCACCCGGATCTGCCAGCGCTTGTTGCGGAAGTGGCGCTTGATCTCGCCGCTCACGCAAGGCTGGGCGTAGCCGGCCAGGCTAGCGCCGAGCGCGACGTCGAAATTGTTGATCGCCTTAAGCAGGCCGACGTATCCGACCTGCATGAGCTCCTCCTGGGGCTCAGTGCTGTTCTTGTATCGCAGCACGCAGGACCTGACCAGTGGCTGATACCGGCTGACCAGAACCTCGCAGGCTGCGTCGCGCCGCATGTCTCCGTGCGGCAGGGACTGGATCACGCTCAGCAGGTCGCCATCGGTGAGCGCCTCGAGACCAGGCCGAGTCGAGGGGAAATCCGTCGCTAGCGTCTTCATCGTGGTACTCCCTGCGGCGGGTGGGGGTTCCGCCTGCGCGCTCATTCGTTCCCGTGGTGCGAGAGTCAAACATCGGCGTCCCACGGCGGCCGACCCGAATGCCGGAGCAATCATGCAATGGCCGGGTATCGCCTTGATCCCAACTTCGTCATAGGCGTGGCACGGCAGAACCAGGCGGGGGCAGCGGCGCGTTAGCTGTGCATCAGGCCCGTGGACTAGCGTGGAAACAGATCAGTCAACTCGGGGGCAATCAGATGCTGGAACCGCAGAGCTGGGTGCTGTTCGCCCTGCTGATAGCGCTGTTCGGCGTCCTGATCTGGCGGGTCATCGCGGGCAGGCGGCTGGCCCTGAAGATCGTGGCCGCTGGCGCTGCGTTCGTCATGGCCATGGCGTTCGGCGTGCTGGCGGTCAACAGATATTTCGGCTACTACGCCACGTGGGGCGCCGCGATCGCCGACTTCTCCAACCAGAGCCCGAATTCTGGTCCGCAGATTTCGCAGGGCAGCCTGCTGACCGGAAGCAAGCACGGCACGTTCAACCAGCGCGCTGTTTACCTGCGGCTCGCGCTCCAGCAGGGCTACACGTTCTCGGTCGACATGCCGGGGAAGCTGAGCCACATCAACCGAGTCGGCTATGTCTACCTGCCGCCGCAGTATTTCGAGTCGCAGTACGCGAATTATCGGTTCCCGGTGATCGAGCTGATCCACGGCCAGCCGGGCGATCCGCAAGACTGGATCAACGTGGTCGGGGTGCAGGAGACCCTGAACCAGCTGATCCGGCAAGGCCAGGCCAGCCCCGTCGTGCTCGTCATGCCGAGTGCCAACGGCGGCAACCGCATCTCGCTACAGTGCCTCAACCAGGTGGGCGGGCCGGCGGACCTGACCTATCTCGGCCAAGACGTGCCGAACGACATCGCCCACATGCTGCGCGTGCAGTCGCCGGGCCTCGGCTGGGGGATCGCAGGCTATTCCGAGGGCGGCTACTGCGCTGCCAACATGGCGCTCCAGTATCGGTACCGGTACGGTTTCGCGGCCTCGCTCAGCGGCTACTTTGCGCCATACAACAACAAGCTGGCGTCCGGCAAGTCGGTGAGTCCGTTCGGCAGCGACAGCACGCTCCGGACCGCGAACACGCCGATCGACGCGGTACGCACCGTGTCTGCCGGGGCGAGACTGCCGTTGTTCTGGCTGGGCGCGGGCGCAAGCGACAGGGCGGACGTGGCGAACGCCGAGTACTTCGCGCAGGAACTACAGCTGCACGAGGCCTCTGTCCCGCTGATACTGACACCGGGCGGCGGCCACACGATGGGGACCTGGCACGCCGAGGTTCCTCCGATGCTGACGTGGATGACCAAGGGTCTTGCCGCGGCGGTCGCCCACAACCAGCAGCTGCAGCTGGCCCAGGCCCAGGCTCGAGCGCGCGCCGACCACAAGGGCGCCTCGGCGCCGCGTGATCCGCCGGCCACGGCCAAGCCCACGACCAGCAAGTAAGTGCGACTGGCAGCGGGCTGGCCGACCTGTTCATCGCGCTGCCGTGGCGCTGCTCACCTTGGTGCGCGAGCTGCGGGCCCAGCCACCCCGCGTTTAGACCGAGGGGCAGAAGGTAGCTTCCGGTGCACTCCGCCCACACGGGCGTCTCTCGCCGGAGGCTGAGATGAAAATTTTGTCAGCGATTTTAGTTGTATGGATCATTATCGGGGTCATCGCAGGCGCACAGCGGCACTATTACTCCGGATCCGCCAACTGCGCGAAGGCCGGAACAGTAGCCGCCACGATAGCCGCCGGGCCGCTGAATTACGTTGGCGCGAACCCGAAGGTGAACTGCACCGTCCCCCAGCCCAGTAACTAGCAACCGAGTGCGTGCGCGGCCCCGGCGGTCAACCGCCGGGGCCGCGCACGCGCCCGCGCCGCTGGGTTTCCCAGCCAGTTTCGGGGCAGTTCAAACCCACGCAGAAATTCGCCGAAGGGGAGAAGCGATGGCAGAGCCACCCGTGGACGCACAGGCGCTGACCGACACCGGTCTTGAGATCTTCGAGGCCATCGCGACACTGGAATATACCGGCCGCCGTCCGAGCCGCTCAGCTATCGTCGCGGCTGCCCAGCGCGACCAAGCACAGGTCGACGAGGCCCTCGGCGACATGACCGCGCACGGCTTGTTGACGAGAACCGAGGAGGACGGCGAGCCCGTCTACTGGCCAGCTCGCCGTGACTGGAGCACGCAGCCCGACCAGGCGGCCGGTCACCCGATGGAATGAGCCATGTCCGTTCGGGCGGCGAGAGGTCGCCGCGAATGGACTCCGCGCTGCTGCTGCCTGGACTGCATGACGCTCCCGCTCCAGCCGATCCGCGCACGGCAGCCACCTACCGCTCGGTCATTGACGAACTCGTGGACGACGGATTCGTGTACCGATTCCGGCATGACGCCAGGCCGCTGCACACCGCCGAGGGCGCGTTCCTTCTCTGCGGCTTCTGGCTGGCGCAGGCAGCGCGGCGTGTCTGGGCAAGCCGGTGTCTCGTCTGGCCAACCACGGGCCATGGTTACCGCCAACCCCGTCGGGTAACGGCTGCTTGACACGTCGTGGCGGAGGTGACTGGCATGGAAATGATCAGTACGCCGGACCCGGACGGTGAGCCGGACATTCAGAGCTGGCCCGATAGCGGCGGCATCGCCGTAATTACCTGGCGCAGCCGTAACGGCGAGGTCTATCAGCAGGAGCTCGGCAACGAGCGGGAGGCCATCGAGCTCGTCAGGAAGATCAACGCCGATGACCAGCTAGACCTCGTGAGCGCCCAGCTGCGCCGCGTCGGCATCGGCCCGGATAGCTAGCGGGGCTCGACGAGCCAAACGGAGTGTGATGGTGACTGAGGCACTGCTGACTGATGTGTCGCAATCGCGGGGCAAGACACGGTATGCCGGAGATCTGGCGCAGCCCGCCGAGCTTGCGTTTCCCGGAAATCGGGGAGTGCCGACTGGCGCCGCGAATATCGCGGCGAGGGCTGCAGCGACGACCACGACAACCACGACGACGAGCGCGAGGACAAATCGCTTGTCACGCCACGCCGATACTGTCTGGCCGCCGGTGCGGCTGCCTGCAAGGAACATGGCGGACAAGGCCGCCAGCTCCGGGTCGCTGCGGGCGATCTCTCGCTCCATTTCCGCCAGCACCTGACGTGGCGAGTCACGCATCATCCACTCCTACTGGCCGACCTGCGCAGCGCATTCCTGATGGTTGGGCGATCGGGCCGATAGCTGCGGCAAAGCCTCGGCCGGACGGCGTCGGGGTCCTGCCAGGACAGTTGCTAACCGCGCACGCGACGTTCAAACAGAGCTGAGCTATCGCGGGCTACCGCAAGGACGACGACGGCTATCGAACCGCGCGGGCGGCGGTCCTGGTGCCGACGCCGATGGGCCGCTCGCGTGCCAAATCCGCGGCCGACACCCACCATCAGTTTCGCCAGCCAGTGGCTGGGCAGCAGGCAGACGCCGCCGCGCCGGGCCGCTAGGCCACCCGAGGGCCGGCCACTCGATACTGTGATGGCCGGGCCGGATCGTCTGCTAGACCCGGCCTGGGCAGAACTTGGAACCGGCCGTGCTCGTTGGGGTGTATGTGCGTGCTGAGTTGTGGCTGACGGGTACTGACTCGCCACTGTCCTCGGCCGCGCCAATCCCGACGCAGGCGTCGCTGTGATCAGCGGCGCCTTCGTGCACCCGGACCAGGCTGGGCTGGCGCCATGAACGGGCTCTATGTCGGGATAACCCTGGTCGCGGCCATGCTCACCGGCTCTGGCTTTGTGCTCCAGCAGCACGCAGCCGAACAGGTGCAGGACACCGCGTTCCTGCACCCGGGCCTCATCGCCCGGCTGGTGCGTAACAGACGCTGGCTGGCGGGCATCGCGGTGATGGTCGCGGGCTACCTGGTGCAGGCCTGGACGCTCGGCCACCTCACGCTGTCGGTCACCGAGCCGCTGCTTACTACCAACCTGATCTTCGCGCTCCTGCTCGCGGTCCCGCTATCCGGCCAAACCCTCCGCCGGACCGAGGTCGTCGGCGCTGTGCTGCTGACCGCTGGGGTGGCCGCCCTGTCCCTGACCAGGACGGTCAAGGCGCCGTCGGAGTCGTTCGGCTCATCCAGCCACTGGCCGGCGGCCGCGGCGATAGCCCTAGTCGCGGCCTTCCTTGTGCAGCTAGGCCGCCGGAGGTGCGGCGGGATACGGGCGACGCTGACCGGCACCGCGGCGGGCCTGATGCTCGGCATCGCCGATGCTTTCACCAGACGCACTGTACAGATCATCGATGGCCGCCACCCGCTCCACGTCCTGATGCACTGGCCTGCCTACGCCACAGTGGTAGCCAGCATCATCGCGCTGTGGCTGATGCAGAACGCGTTCAACGCGGCGCCGCTGCACGCCTCATTGCCTGCAGTCACGGCGGCGGAACCCACCGCAGGCATCGTGCTCGGAGTGGTCGTGTTCGGCGACCGGGTGCACATCTCGCCGTGGCTCGTGGCCGTGCAAATCGTCGGCGTCGTGATCATGGTCACCGGGGTCATCCTGGTGGCGAGGGCGCCCGTCTTCAGTGACTTGCGGCTACGCGAGCTGCCGCACGCAGCCCTTGAACGGATACAGCACCCGCCGCCCGACTATCCGGACGGGCCTGCCGCTCTCGACGCGAGCGACGGAGCCCCTGCTGAGCCGCCCCCCGCAGCTGGCGGGATGGCCGTCGGGCCGCCGCCGACCGACGCTTCGCCCGCCGGCCAATCCACGGCCGGCGCGCAGCAGGCCACCGCGGCGGGCCACCAGGATCGCGCGCGAACCACCGAAGGCGCCGGTGCTGTCGGTCCGGTCGCCGGACCTCCAGCGGAGTAGGGCGAGCGCACGGGACGCGTCGTCAGGACTTCAGCCGTTGCAGGTGTCCGCAACGTCCTCGGCCTGGTCGGCGCTGATGCCATCGTCGACGGCCACCTGCGCCGCGACAATGAGATGATCCGGGCCAGCGTGCATGGTCTGCAGCGCGACCAGCTTCGCAACACCGCCCGCAGCCTCGATCTGCGAACGGATGAGCTCAAGTTCTCCGGGCTCTGCTGCCTTGCCGATCAGTAGGTCGCGATTCCCGGCCGTGAGCGACGTCAGAAGGTCCGAGGATCCGGCGCCAGACGTGATCTCAGCGCTGCGGTTACCCGGCTCAGTGGCAGGTAGTAGGGGCAGGTCACCGGGAGGGAGACGCACATGGCGACGATGCCGCGGCGCACGATGAGCCCCGAACTCGCGGAGCGGTTTGAGCGGGACGTGCTGCCTTGCCAGCCGTCGCTGGAGCGCAGCGCGCGTCGCCTGACGCACCACGTTCAGGACGCGGAAGACCTCGTGCAGGAGGCCATGGCCCGGGCATGCGCCGGATACCACCACTTCAAGCCCGGCACCAACCTGCGCGCCTGGCTGCACACGATCCTCACCAACGCCTTCATCTCCGGCTACCGCAAGCACCAGCGCGAGCCGCTGATAGTGGTCGGGGACTGCGAAACCCTGCAAGCGGCTCAGCCGCCGGCGCAGCACCCCGCGTCAGCACGGTCAGCCGAAGAGCAGGCTCTCGCACGCATGCCGGGCGACGAAATCATCTCTGCGCTCCACTCGCTCCCGGAAGAATTCCGGCTCGCCGTGTACCTCGTGGACGTCGAGGGCTTCAGCTACCGCGAGACCGCGGCGATCATGGGCACACCGATTGGGACCGTGATGTCGCGGTTGCATCGCGGCCGCGCCAGCCTCCGCGCGCAGTTGCTTGCCCAGCCGAGTTACCGCCTTACCCGCCCTGACGGCGCATTTGACCTGTTGCCCGTTTGAATGGCCGCGGCATGGGGAGCCAGGGGGGCACTCTACGTCAGGAGGTTCCCATGACAGCGGTGATCGTCATCGTCGTCATTCTCATCATCGCGGCGCTGGCCGCTGTTGCTTTCCTGACCTGGCGGCAACGGCTCAGGCAGCGATTCGGCCCCGAATATGACCGCACGGTCGCCGCGCAATCCAGCACGCTTCGCGCCGAAGCCGAGCTGGCCGAGCGGCAGCGCCGGGTCCGTAAGCTGCACATCAGGCCGCTGACTAGCGAAGCCAGGCAGCGGTACGCCGCCGACTGGGACGCGATTCAGGAGCAGTTCGTTGACTCGCCGGAGGCCGCCGTCGCCGCCGCGTACGAACTCGTCACTCGCGTCATGGCCGATCGCGGTTACCCCGCGGCAGACGACGAGCAGGCATTCGCGGACCTGTCGGTGGACCACGCGCAGACCGTGGGTCACTTCCGCTCGGCGCGTGAGATTACCCAGCAAGTCACCGGGTCAGCCACCGCCGCTGACGGCCGCACCGAGCAGCTCCGCCAGGCCCTCATCCACTACCGCGCGCTCTTCGCCGACCTACTCGGCGAGCCCGCGGCCGGGCCAGACGGTGCCTTGGAGAACGGCGCAGTGCCTGCGGGCGGCGCTTGGACCAGCCGTGCACCGGCACAACGGACGACGCGGCCTGCGCCCATCCCTGCGCGGGAAACTCTGCAAGACGAAGCAGCCGAACCAGCGATCGAAGACGAGCAGGAAAGCACCTGGAGGTAGTCCGTGACATACCCATCCGACCTGTCGGCAGACCGGGACAGCCAGCCGGAAGTCACCGCAGAGAATGACCAGGCCAGGTATTCGCCAGCGGACGAAAACTCCACGCATTCGGCGCACGGACCCGACCCGGACGACGCCGTCATCCTCGATCCCGAAGACGACATCGATGATGACGACCGCGAGGAGATCGTCGACGCCGAGCTCGCAGAGCCGACCGACGACCTCTCCGAGCCTGCCGACGACCTCACAAAGCCGACGGGCGAGCTCGGCGAGCCCACAGGCGACCTCGGCGAGCCCGCGGGCGAGTTCAGCGAGCCCGCGGGCGTCGCGGCAGCAGGCAGCCTGGCCGACCTGCAGAGCGTCTCGGGGAAGCACGCTGACCTGGCCGCCCGGCCCGATCATGCGGGTGCAACCCAGCAATGGCTTGATATCCAGGCAACGTTCGTGGATGACCCGGGCGGCTCTGTTCAGCTGGCCCTGCAGGCTGTGGACGGCGCGCTGACGACTTTCGTCGACGGGTTGCGAGAGCGCCAGGCTGCCCTCGCCCCCGAAGCCGACCCGGGTGATACCGAGCGGCTTCGTGCGACGCTGCGAAGCTGCCGTGCGTTCTGGGAGAACCTGGCCAGCCTCGGCGACCAGCTTGGTCAGCCGATCTGACCCCCGTGCGGTCGCCGAACTGCCCCTGGCCCGCTAGCCACTGGGCTTCGTGCTGACTGACCCGCTCACCCGGCCGCTGCCGGCCGGGTGAGCGGGTCTCGTAGTTCTGGCTGACGGCCGCAGGATCAGCGGCACCGTCCGGCCGCGCCGAAGCGGGGCTCGGGGAATTGCTCTCCGCCGGCCAGCCCAGCCCGCGGCACGTCCCGGAGCATGTGCAGCCGGATGGTCGTCCCGTTCACGCCCGTACGTATCTCGGCTAGGTCGCAGACCTGGTTGACAAGCCACAGTCCCTGCCCACCCGGCTCATCGCCGGCCGGGCGGCCGTAACCCACCAGGGGATCCTGGATGTGACCAGAGTCATCAAACTGGCACAGGATCTCGTCGTTGGTGATCCAGACGCGGACCAGCCCCGCGCCGCCGGTGTGCTTGAGCGTGTTCGCGGCCACCTCGCTGGCGGCAATGACCAGATCGGTACGGCGCGACCGAGACAGGCCAGCACGGTCAGCCTCGGCTGCCACGAATGCCCGTACCGGGCGCAGATCGTTTCGGTACGACATGGCACTGGCACCGGGCGGCACGGGCACCTGAGCCTGAGGGCCGCCTCCATCCGATGCGCCCTGGTACGTATCACTGCGGTACTCACCGTCACCCTGCCGCAGCCACGGGTGATCTGCGCTGGCTGCCAACAGCGCAGAACTTGGCAACGCTGCTGCGTCATAGGGACACAGCATGGTCAGAGGAGTCGCGGCGAAGGCCAGGTTAATCATCATCTCGTATCTGGCTACTTCGTCTAGTCCAGGCCCGGAACGGTCCGCCCACGCAAGCTCGGACACCACTCGAATGCGCTGGCCAGGGTGCTCTTCGGAAAACGCTCGCACTGCCGGCATCAGCCGCGCCGGGTTCCGGCCGACGTCCGACGCGTCCAGGCTGTGCGCGGCGGTCCAGCCGCCAGGCAGATTCCAGCCCATCGGCAGCCCGCGAGAAGGAACGGCGATGAGCACAGGTTCGCCTGCGGTCGCTCCTGCCAGGACGAAGTCGTGGATTCCGGCGAGATACTCGGCTGGTGTCCGATAGAACCAGGCCACATGGCGGATGGCACCGCCAGCCTGGTCTCTCACCGCCGACTCCCAAGCATCATTGGCCCGCGCCCATGCCCGGTGGGGGCGGCGCGGGCCCTCTCGTCTCTGCCGACCGTACCGCTGTGATCGCGCCTGTCCGCTCGCTATCTGCCCGCCCGACTTGCGAGTATGCAACGCCCACCCGGCCAAGCGAGGATCTGCCAACCCCCAACCGCCGGTATACGGTTGTGCTTGCGAGAGTTATCACGACCAGGGCGGAGTGTGGTGGAGCGTGGAAGGAGCCTCGCTCTCGGCCGAGAGCCGCGGTACCGCCATGATCATCAGGATCAAGGGGGATCTGGATATCGTCACCAGCCCGCAACTTGACGAGTGTCTGACTCAGGCTGAGGCGGACCATAGAACGATAATTCTAGACTTCGGCGAAGTCAGTTTCCTCGACACGAGCGCGCTGGCCGTCATCGTCGGGCACTGGAAGACAGCCGAGACCAACGGCGGCACGCTCGCCCTGGCTAACGCCAGGTACCGGTACACCAAGACGCTATGGATCACCGGGCTGGCCGACAAGCTCACCCTCTATGACACGGTGGACGATGGCCTGGCCGCGCTCGCGCAGGCGGCCGGTCCAGCCGACGGGTAGCACGGCGTGCCGAGTTCCGACCTAGCCGACCGGACTGCCGCGCTGCTGAGCCTCACGGCTGCGACTGAAGAGAGGTCGCTGAGCCAGCTCACCGAGCTGGCAGCCAGCCAGGTGGCCGGGTGCGTGGCTGCGAACGTGGAGGTATGGCGGCGCGGCGAACTCGCCGCCAGGGCCTCAAGCCATCCAGAGTCGGCCCGCCTCGTAGACGTGCAGCTGGCAAGCGGCCGCGGGCCGCTGATCGACGCGCTGGCCAGTGGCAACCCGGCGAGCTGCCCCGATACGCTGACCGACGGCCGCTGGCCTGAGTTCGCTGCAGGCGCGCTGCGGATCGGGATCCGTAGCTGTGCCGTGCTCACCGGCTCCGGTCAGGCGGTTGTCACGCTCTCCTTGTTCGGACTCCGGGCACGCGCCATCGACCCGGACCAGATCCAGTTGGCCGAGCTACTCGTCGCTTACGGCGGCGCGCTCGTCGGCGCCGTCTCTGACTACGGGGACTCGCGGCGGCTGGCTGATCAGCTGCGCCACGCGGCCGGCTCGCGGGCGATCGTCGACCAGGCCAAAGGCATCCTCATGCACGCACTCGGGTGCAGCGCCGACGATGCCCTCGAACGCATGCGGCAGGTCTCGCAGCGGACCAACCTGCGAGCGACGGAGGTGGCGCAGCGGGTCATCGACGCGCACGCCAGCCCCGCGGGCAATGACCGTAAGCCTGCTTCCCGGTCGCCGAGAACCGGGTCGGCATCACCCCGCCCAGGATCGCCCCCCGAACCAGACGACGCCCTGGCGCGGCTTGCCAAGCTCGCCGAACGGCCGGTGGCCAGGCGCTCCGGCCGGACCTGACGACTCGCCTAGGCCATTACGCTTGTCGGCACGATGAATGCAGATCGTACGGAAAAGCCGGAGGCCAAGGCAGCGGTCGCAGGCCCGGCCCAATCTGATGCTGCAGGCCTCAAATCCCGCGCCGAAGGGCTGCGGCAAGCCGCACGGCTGCCTCGTGCCGAGCCTGCGCTCCTGCTGGATGCCGCGCTAGCGGAGCTGGACGCAGCGGTCGAAGCGCTCGATCGCGCCGACGACTCGGGTGAGAACGGCGAACGGGACGGCGAGGGCCGAGCACACGCGGATCGCCGGCTGTTGCACGCGGTCTTCACCGCTGCCCCGATGCCGCTGTACGTGGTCGACCGCGACGGGACGGTACTGCGGGCCAACACGGCGGCCGGCGAGTTGCTCGGTGCCGGGCCGGGCTACGCAACCGGCCGCGCGCTTCCTAGCCTGGTGGAACCGGCAGCAAGGGCAGCGCTGAGGTCGAAGCTCGCCGCCGCATGGCGCACCGGAGCCGGCGCCCGGGTGTTGTGCGGGGTACTCGGGGGCGACGCCGTCGTACCATCCGAGCTCGTGATCGAGCCGCTCGCAGTCCGCGGGGAGGTCGACCGGCTGCTCGTCGGAGTCGTTAAGAACCCGAGCCGACCTGGCAAGGCGAGGGGTGCGGCTGGCGCCGACGCGTCCAGGGATGACGATGCCGTGGCGGCGGAAGTCCGCCGACATGACCTCCTGGCCGAGGCCGCGAGGCTGCTACTCGAGGCCACCACGGTCAGCGAGTCAGTGTTGCTGCAACGGTCGGCCCGGCTGTTGTCGGGTGCGATCGCCACCTGGGCGATCATCGATCTGCGCCGCCGCGGTGAGCTGAGGCGCCACTACGTAGCCGGCCCAGACGACCAGGAATCGGCTGGCCTGGCGCAGGTCGCCGCTGCGGCTGATCCCCCGCCGGGCTCCGTTCCGCAGCAGGTGGCCGAGTCGGGCCAGGCACTCTTGCTCAGTCACGTTGCCGACGAGCTTGCGCTGGGCCCCACCACCGACGGCTTGCCGTTGCTGACGCTGCTCGATGCGGCCAGCGTCCTCGCTGTCCCGGTGACCGACGGCTCAGCAAGTCATGGTGTGCTGACGCTCATCCGGCGAGCGGCTGACGGGCAGTTCGGCATCGCCGACGCCGCGCTCGCCGAGGAGTTGGGCGCGCTTCTCGGCCGGGCCATTACCGCTCGGCGAACCCTTCGCCTGCGGACCGAGACGGCCGACGCGCTGCGCGCCAGCCTGCTGCCACCAGTCCTCAAGTCCGTGCCGGGAGTCGAGATCGCGTCAGCTCACCTGGCACCAACCCGCGGCCGCGAGGTGGGTGGCGACTTTTACGACGTCTACCCGACACCCGGCGGCTGGGGCATCGCGATCGGCGACGTATGCGGCAAGGGCGAAGACGGGGCCGCGGCCACGGCGGCCGCGCGCCACGCCATCAGAGTGCTCGCGCACTCCAACCCGGATCCCGTGGGCGTGCTGCGCGGCGCGAACGAGATCATGCTCGCCGAGGAGTTCGGCGGCCGGTTCGTGACGGCTACTGCCGCGCATCTGAGCTGGCGCGATGACGCGCTGCACATCGTGCTCGCCAGTGCTGGCCACCCGGGCCCGGTACTGATCATGCCGGACGGCCGCGCTCAGCTGCTGCCCGGCGGCGGCATGCCGCTGGGCATCTTCGCCGATCCTGAGCCGGCCAGTCGCGACCTGCAGCTGTCCGCGGGCGACATCTTGTTCTTCTACACCGACGGCCTGACCGATGCCCGCAGCCCGCAGGCGACCTACCTTGAAGACGAGCTGGCCGACAGCCTTGCTCAGGTCGCCGGCCGGCGAGCAGCGGACGTGGTTTCCGACATGCGCAAGCTAGTGCTGGACTTCTGTGACGGCGTTCTGCATGACGACCTGACAATGCTCGCGCTGCTTGCCGGCACCAGGCCAACCGCGTAGCGCGGCGTTCGATCTGCGCTCGCGAGACCGCGCGACACCCGCGGCGCGGCAACGGCGTCGATCGTGTCGCTCAACACTCGTCCGTTTACACTCTCGGCCTGAAGGGAAGCTCTCCGGCCGGATAGCTAGCGGCCGGACCGCGGCGGAGACGATGGAGCAAGCGACATCGGCGACCGGGACGGCCATCGTGCTCGGTGGCGGCGGCGTCTTCGGAGCCACCCAGGTAGGCATGCTGCGCGCGCTGCTGGAGTCGGGAATCCGGCCCGGACTCGTCGTGGGGACGAGCGTCGGCGCGATCAACGGCGCTGCCATCGCCGCCGAGCCGAGCATCGCGGGAGTGGAGAATCTGGCTGCACTGTGGGCCTCACTGGCCGAGTCCGGAATGTTCACTGAGAATGTCCTGGCCCGAGCTGGCACCCTGGCCAGGTACCGGACGCACTTGTACTCGGCCGCTCCGCTGCGCAAACTGCTGCACGCCCACCTGCCGGCCACGTTCGCCGATCTTGCCGTGGGCTTCCAGTGCGTCGCGGCGAGCATCGAGCGCGCGGGAGCGCACTGGTTCATCAGCGGCCCCCTCACTGAGGCAGTCATGGCCTCAGCCGCAGTGCCGGGCCTGCTACCGCCGGTTGTCATCGACGGCGAGCACTTCCTCGACGGGGGGCTGGTGCACTCGATCCCGGTTGGCCGGGCACTCGCCCTCGGCGCCAGGGAGGTCTACGTGCTGCACATCGGCCGCATCGAGCAACCGCTTAAACCGCCGCGGTCGTTGTGGGACGTCTGTCTCACCTCCTTCGAGCTGGCCCGTAGGCACCGGTTCGTGGAAGAGATGGCCAATCTGCCTGCCGACGTGCGGGTGCACGTGCTGCCGAGCGGCGAGGAGAAAATGCCCCTCGTGTCGATCCGATACCGCAGCGCGCGGGCCGTCGCGGCCCGGATGCAGCGCGGTTACCAGGCAGCCGCCGAGTACCTGTCGGCCCAGCCGGACACCGCATGAGACCGCCGCCTACGGCCGTCCGCCGGGCCGTGATCGATCCGCTGTGGCCGCTCATAGCCGCCGTCCTGGCGCTGGCGTTCCTGCTGGTGGCTGCCGTCAGCGCGGTCGTTGCGCCGCTGACACGACGCCGCCGGGCACTGCGGTTCGCCCTTCTCTTCTCGCTCTACCTGAGCCTGGACGCCGCCCTGGTTGTCGGCTGCGCAGCCCTGTGGCTGCGATACCCATGGTCCACCCGCCGGGACCCGGCGACATGGTCGCGGCGCCACGAGGCGCTGCTGCGCACAACGCTGGCCGTCCTGCTAGCGGCCGCCCGTCGCCTGCTCGGGTTCCGGGTCGAGGTCGAGGAACCGCCTGATCTGGATCAGCTCTCCGACCGCCCGCTACTGGTCCTGGCCAGACATGGCGGGCCGGGTGACTCGTTCGCACTCGTCGAGATGCTGATGTCGCGCTACCGTCGCCGACCGCTCATCGTGCTGACCGAACGGCTGCGCTGGGATCCCGGCATGGACGTGGTGCTCGGCCGCCTGCCCTCCTGTTTCATCCGACGCGGGTGCCGGGACGCCATCACTACCCGGCTCACGGAGCTGGCCAGGGATATGCGTCCAGACGACGCGATCCTGATGTTCCCCGAGGGCGGTAACTGGACGCCTGGCAGGCACCGGCGGGCAATCGCAAGACTGACCGGCGCCGGGCGGCAGCGCGACGCCGCCGACGCGGCCAGCAATCCCAATGTGCTGCCACCGCACGCGACGGGCGTGCTGGCCTGCCTGACGGGCCGCAGCGATCTCAACGTCGCTGTGGTCGCGCACACTGGCCTGGAAGACCTCGTGAGCGCGGCGTCGATCTGGCGCGCGGTGCCGGTGAGCGACCCGATGGTTATTCGCTGGTGGTACGAGCCGGCCAGGGCACTGCCGCGCGGCGCGGCACGCCGTCGGGACTGGCTGCGACTCCAGTGGGCCATCGTCGACTCCTGGATCGACGCCCGCAAGGCCGCGAGAAACTCGCGACGGCGCGGCCGGGTACCTGCCCACGCTGCGCAGGCGGTGACCGACACGGACCCCGTTCCGAACGAACTCGCCCGGTCGCCTGTGGACGGCTGATCGCGTCCGATCCGCACAGGCCTGACATCCGCGGCGGCCGCCGCAACGCTGCTGATTCGGCTGAGACCCGGCTCTCGAGGGCCTCGCTCCCTGCGCCGCAGCGGCGCTCCATCCCGGCGTGCCCGCCAGCCCGACGCGCGGTTCCAACTGCGCCGCCCACCCGAACCTCGTTTGCCGACGAGTCCGGCGGGAAGTTCGGGGCGGCACCGTCCGAGGCGCGGAGGGCCCAACGAGGAGGTCACCATGGTTGCTCGCTCGGCCCGGCGTCGGACCACGAGCATGCGCGCATCCGGCAGGCGCGCCGCATTCAGCCCGGTCATGTCCGGCCTCGCCCGGGCCGGCCTGGCCGCTCGCGGCGTGATGTACATCCTCATCGGCATCATCGCGATCGAGATCGCCGCCGGCTCGGGCGCCAGGCAGGCCGACAATGCCGGGGCGGTCCGCCTTGTCGCCAGCAACCCAGCCGGATCGGTGTTGCTCTGGCTCCTCGCGATCGGGTTCGCCGGCATGACGCTCTGGCGGCTATCCGAGGCATTGTTCGGCGCCGCAGAGCGGGGCGGCCGCAAGCCCGGCCATCGGCTAGCGAGCCTGTTCCGCGCTCTCGTGTACGGCGCCGTGACATATTCGGTACTGAAATACGCGCTCGGCGTTGGCGCACCGCAGAGCAGCAACACCCAGTCCCAAGACCTCACGGCGAGCGCGCTGCACCACTCCGGCGGCCAGGTCGTCGTGGGGACCATCGGCGTCGCGTTCGTGGTCGGCGGTATCGCCGTCGCCGTCGCCGCAGCCAGGAGGAAGTTCATCGAGCACCTGCGCATGACCGCGGCGTCGACGACCACGCGCACCGCCGTTCAACGGCTCGGCCAGATCGGCGGTGTCACCCGCGGTGCCGAGTTCTGTGCAGTCGGCGTATTCCTGCTGATCGCCGCCTTCACCAGACAGCCTGCTGAGGCCAGGGGCGTCGACTCCGCGCTCCGCAGCTTCGCGCAGACCCCACTCGGCCCGTGGCTGCTGATCGTCGTTGCGCTCGGCCTGGTGGCCTTCGGCCTCTACTCATTCTGCGAGGCGCGCTGGCGGGAGGTGTGAAGCGGGCGGTCAGGTGTTGCCCGGGGCGGCGGAGATGTCGGCCACGGCGGAATGCGGTTCGCGCTCCATCGCAAGGTCGCCGAGGCTGACGACACCCACCGCGCGCCCGCGATCGAGGACAGGCAGCCGCCGGACGGCCCGGCTGCGGATCAGATCGATGGCCTGGTCAATGGACGTCTGCGGAGTGGCCGTGACCACCCCGGTGTCGCTAGCGATCTCCGACACCGGGGTAGCCGGGCTCTTCTCGTGAGCGACCAGCCTGACCGCTATGTCCCGGTCGGTCAGGATCCCGGTGAATGCGCCATTGTCCAGCACGAGGACGTCCCCCACGTCAGCGGCGGCCATGCGCCGGGCCGCCTCAGCCACGCTGTCGGTCCGCTCCACCGTCGCGAGGTTGCCGCTGGACATGATGTCGGCAATGGTCTGAGCCACGATTGCTCCTGCCTGGCTGCGGTAGTCGTCCTGCTAGCCCGGTTACCCGGCACCCGGCTCGCTAATCCGCGACAGCCCGGACGGCATGAACGACACCTCCGGCATGCTGCAGGTCCCCAATGGAGATGCTGTTGTCGTTGGTCAGCACGGCGTGCTGGCGCGCCTCGCGGCCATCAGTAGGTGTCTTGGACGCTGACGGTCACCTTGTCCGCCATGGCCCGAATGTCCTCGGCTCGGCCGGTACCGAGGCCGCTCCGAGTGACATTGAGGGTGCCCGCAGCCACGCCGAGCGCCAGCGCGTCCCGGAGCGAGCTGCCGCGGGCGAGCGCGGTCGCGACCGCGGCGGTCAGCGAGTCGCCTGACCCGCGCGGGTCCCGCACTGTCGCCCGCGGCGGATCTGCTTCCATGAGCTGGCCCTCCGTCAGTGCGAGAGTCGACGCTGCGCCGCGGGTGACGATCACGCTGCCCACCCCGGCCTGGCGGGCAGTCCGCATCCACTCAGTGAGGCGCGCTGGGTCGTGCTGGTCATTACCCGGGTACACCTCGGCTGCGCTGGCCTTCACGACGGCGGCAGCGCCCCGGATGGCCGCCTCAAGCGCGTCGCCGGACAGGTCGGCTACCGTGCGCCGACCGTTGGCGCGCAGGTCGGTTGCCAGGCGCTGGTAGAAGGCAGGCGGAACCAGGCCGTCTGGGTCGGTCCCGGTCAGGACCGTCACAGCCGCCCCCAGGCCAGCCGCGAGCGCGGCGCCGTACAGGTCATCGATGGTGTGGCGGCCCAGCGGCCCGCTAGGCATGTGGGCAAGCTCAGCCCGCTCGCCGCTGCGCCGATCGTGCACGTAGGCGCCGTTGTGAGCCGCGGTGCCGATGCCAGCCACCGCGACTCCCTCGGCCCCGATCAGCGCGCGCAGGACCTCGCCGGTCTCGCCGCCGAACGCCGAGCACAGCACGACGTCAGCACCGAGACGGGCGCACATCCGACCGACCCAGAAGCCCTGGCCGCCGGGGTGCAGGTGGATTTCATCGTCCGGCTCGATCGTGACGGTCAGGATCGGCATGGGTGCTATCACGGCCACCCGGGTGTCCCGTTGCCCTGCCACGTCGCTGGACTACCCGCCCGCCGCAGGTCAACACGGCAGAGCGGTGGTGTCAACGCGGCTTGAGCTGGCGTCCTTGGGTCGCATCGACGGCCAATTAACTCTGATTCCCCGCATATCGTCGGCAGCACCGGGCAGTAGGGGCAGCCGTGGTCGCCCGCCGCCGAGGCCGTTGCGGCCGACTGCGACATCCCAGGCACGCAACAGGAAGGCCCGCACTGTGCTCGCCGCGCTGGTCCTGGCCGGTGTCATCTCGGCCCCCATCGGGACATTCGGACTGCTCGTGCAGTCTCGGCGACGGCGCCACACGGCCGGTGCCTGGCCTACAGCCCGGCGGGTGATCTTCGCCATCGGCGGCTCGGTCGTGCTCGCGGTGATCGTCGTCGTCGCCCTCCGGCTGCTGGGCGACTCTGAGCACCTCGCCGTCGAGGCGGCCGCCGGTTTGCTGGTGGCCAGCCTGATCTGGCTGCCGGTCACCAGGCGATGGAAGGCTCGCGGCCATCTTTGCTGGTCATCGGCGATCTTCCTGTTTGTCACCTATCTCGCCTTCGTGTTCCAGTGGACGCTGGATAGTCATCTCGGCGTCGCTAGCACGATTGGCGGGCTGGTGCTCTGGGTGCTCGAGGTGTTCGCCGCGCTGCTCGCGTGCGCCTACCTGTGGGAGATCTGCGATGCCCTCGGCTCCGAGCACTGGCGCAGGCGTAACGCCAAGCCAGCACCGGGCAAGCTGCCCGACAGTGAACTGCCGTTTGTCAGCCTGCACGTCCCCGCGCACAATGAGCCGCCGGACATGGTGCTGGACACGCTGCGGTCGCTGGCCCGGCTCGACTATCCCCGCTACGAGATCGTTGTCATCGATGACAACACCGACGACGAGGAGCTGTGGCGGCCGCTCGAGGCCTGGTGTCACCGGCACGGAGCGAAGTTCGCGCACCTGCAGAACTGGCCCGGCTACAAGTCGGGCGCGCTGAACTACGCGCTCCGGGAGCTGACCGACGAGCGGGCTGAGGTCATCGGCGTCGTCGATTCCGACTACCAGCTCAAGCCCGGATTCCTGCGCCGGTGCGCGCCGCTGTTTGCCGATCCGTGGGTGGGCTTCACGCAAGCGCCGCAAGACTACCGGGGCTGGACTCGGTCGAAGTACTATCGCCGGCTCTACTACTCCTACAAATACTTCTTCGCTGTCTCCCAGCCATCGCGGAACGAGCGGGACGGGGCGATCTTCGCCGGCACGATGGGGCTGATCCGCCGGGTGGCGCTGGAACAGCTTGGCGGCTGGGACGAGTGGTGCATCACCGAGGACGCTGAACTCTCGCTTCGGCTGCTCCGATCGGGCTGGTCGGGTCTGCACGTTGAGGAGTCCTGGGGCCAGGGCATCATGCCGCTGACCTTCGAGGCGCTCAAGGGACAGCGCTACCGGTGGTGCTTTGGTGGTATCCAGATACTCCGCATGCACTTCCGCTCGCTGCTGCCAGGCCGGTCGACGCCGCAGAACCGTATGAGCATCGGCCAGCGGTGGTCCTACCTCGCCGGCGCCGTGCAGTGGTACGGCGACCTGCTCGGGCTGCTGTTCCTGGTTTTTCTGCTGGCGGGCGCCGTGAACCTTTCCACCGGCGGCGGAGAGCTGTTCCGCAAGCTCAGCGCCTTCCTCGTGGCGACCGTGCCGGTGCTCGTGCTGCTCGGCCTGGTCCGGGCCGTCGCGCTGCTGCGCCGCAGCACCGGCGCCTCCTGGGGAGACGCCATCGGCGCGTTCTTCATCTGGCAGTCCACGTCGCTCGTGGTGGCCCGTGCGTCGGTGCTCGCCCTGTTCTCCAAAAAGGCCGCCTTCTTGCGCACCCCGAAGACCAGCGAGAACGCGAAGTGGTGGGAGGCGCTGCAGGCTAACTGGGCGGAAACCCTGCTCGCGCTGCTCGGCATGGCGGGCATCGTGGCCGCGCTCACCCGGCCGACCGAGCTAGCCGGCCCGCTGCTGGCAGCGCTGCTGATCGCGCCCACGGCCGGTCTTGCGGCCGCGCCGATCAACAGCTGGGCCGCGCAGCGGGCAGCGCTCCCGCCTGACATGCGCAGATGGCGCACCACCGAATGGCGGCGGACCAGGGACCGGCGAGCGTTCGTCCGCGGCGCTGCGGCGGGCGGACTGGTCACTGTGGGTGGCGTTGTCATCGCCGCGATAGCACTGATGCTGGCGCCGGGGAAACAACCAGCCCGGTCGCCGGGCCTGCTGAACCCGCCGGCCGGCCCCACGCACTCACCCGCGCCGAGCGCGCCGCCGCACGCCACCAGATCCACTTCGCCGAGCCCGGCTCCGGCGAGCCCGACGCCCAGTCCCACAACGCCCAGCACGACCCCGTCCACCACGCCGGCGCCTTCCGCGTCGTCTTCGTCGGCGGCTGACTCGCCACCAACCAGCGCGCCCGCGGCTGCACGGGCGGCCAGTAGCAGCCCGTGATGCGGGAACTGCCCTCGGCCGTCTTGTGTCTCGACCTAGCTCTGGTAGGGCGCTAGGTCCCCTATCCTGACTCAATCCGACTATCTCGGGTATGGCCCCCAAACGTCAGAGGTCAGCCCCGCGTATCGCAGCAAGGAACCTGGCACACGCGTGGACAGCGTCCCGCATGGCCAGCGAGTCTTGGATTGGCCGGCAATGCGGCCGGTCTATACGCTTGCATGGCGGTCGACGAGACAGCCGGTGTTGGCATAACTGCATGCCTCCTAGGGGCCACGAAGGCCTGGGGGATGCAATGGCTCGCCTGGGGGCGCTGAGGTGCCGACGAACGACGGCCGGGATGACCGGCTACGTGACATTCAGGCCATCACGGATACGGCGCTGTCCCGCCTTGACGCCGAGGGCCTGCTGGCTGAGCTGCTTGACCGCACCAAGGAAATCCTGCAAGCGGACACTGCGGCCGTGCTGCTCCTCGATCGGGCCGCCCGGGAGCTGATCGCCACCGCGGCATCCGGCCTTGAGGAGGAAGTGCGGCAGGGTACCCGGGTCCCACTCGGCGCCGGTTTCGCCGGGCGAATCGCCGCGCAACGCCGTCCGGTGATCCTGGACAGGGTGGACGAGACCACCGTGTTCAACCCCATCCTGCTGGCCAAGCGCATCAGGACCATGGTGGGGGTGCCCATGCTCCAGGGCGGCCGGGTGATTGGCGTCATGCACGTCGGCTCTCTCTCAGGGCGCCGTTTCACCACCGACGATGCTGCGCTGCTCCAGGTCGCGGCCGACCGGGCAGCTACGGCGGTGACGGCAATCACGGCACGGACCGACCGGGTGGCGGCAGGCGCGTTGCAGCGCAGTCTGCTGCCGTCCGCGCTGCCGGATATCGCAGGTGCGGAACTGGCCGCTCGGTTCATCGCGGGCCACGGCGTCGTGGGCGGCGACTGGTACGACGTCTTCTGCCTGCCGACCGGTGAACTCGGCATGGTCGTGGGCGATGTCGCCGGGTCAGGCCTCGCCGCGGCCGTGGTCATGGGCCGGATGCGCAGCGCGTTGCGCGCCTACGCGCTCGAGACGAGCGACCCGGCCGACGTGCTGACCAGGCTGGACAGAAAGATGCAGCACTTCGAGCCCGGCGCGCTCGCCACGGTCCTCTACGCCCTGTTCGAGCCTTCGCTGGAGACCGCGCGGATCTCCTCTGCCGGGCACATTCCGCCGGTCCTTGCCGCGCCTGGCCGCCAAAGCGAGCTGGCAGCGGTGCACGCTGACCTGCTCATCGGTGTCGATGCGGCCACACCACGGCGGTCGACTACCGTCTCTGTCCCGCCAGGCGGGCAGCTGTGCATGTGCACCGACGGCCTGATCGAGCGCCGCGAGATCCCGCTCGACGAGGGCCTCGACCGGCTGTGCAAGGCAGTCCAGAGCGGGCCGGCTGAGGCCGCCTGCGCCGCGGCCATGCTGGCGCTGGTGGGAAACGAGGAGGCCCGCGACGACATCGCTCTGCTGATGTTCCATCGGCTGGCGGATGCCCAGCCCGGCTGACGGCCGCGACCTCTGTGTGACCAGCCAGTTGACCGGCCAGCTGGCGGCCATGATCTGGGCTAACTCGCCGGTTGGCCGCACGAGCAAGGTCAGGCTGCTTCGAGCGCCTGCCCCAGGGTCTGGTAGATGCGGAACAGGCTCGCCACCCCGGTCACGGTCAGGATCCGCTGCAAGCCGCTGCCGCCCATGACGAGTCGCAGTTCGCCCCCCGCCTCATCAGCTTGTCCCAGCGCGCGGACGAGCACGTTCAGGCAGGTGGAGTCGCAGAACTCCGTCGCTGACATATCGACCACGATGACTCGCTGCCCGCTCGCGAAGGCCAATCGGAGCGCCTCGCGCAGCATGCTCGCGTTGGAGATGTCGACCTCTTCTGGCGTCGTGACCACGGCCAGGCCGTCGCGAACGGAAAAGGGGAAGCTCGGGTCAGTCACCTGGGTCTCTGCCAACGTAAGGAGCCGCGGACGTAACACGCACACCATACCGGCAGGTCGCCGTCGGCTAACGCTAATCGCGGCGACCGGAAACCGCTCAGGCCGCCATCCGGGCAACCGCGCGACGGGCCCGGCTGAGGCCGAACCGCCGCCGGCGCATCGGTGCCCACGGATCACCGCGGTCGGGCACGGCCCGGATCGTGAACATGCCGGGCCGCAGGGCCGGGTCATCAAGCTCGGCCCAGTCGAGCGGGGTCGCGACTGGAGCGCCCGGCCTGGCTCGCACGGAATACGGAGCGACAGCAAGCTGCGCGTAGGCGTTGCGCATGACGTCCAGGTAGACCCTGCCACCCCGGTTGGCCCGACGCTGTTCGGTCGTCGCCAGGTCGGGATTCCGGTCGGCGAGCGTGCGCGCCACCCGCAGCGCAAAGTCCCGCGCCGCGTCGAAGTCATCGGCCGGGCTGAGCGGGACGTGCACGTGCAGTCCATGACCGCCGGTCGTCTTGACGAACGGCGTGAGCCCCAGTTCGTCCTCGAGCAGGCTGTGCAGTCTCGTCGCGACGGACACCACATCCGCGAACGGCGCGCCCTCCGGCGGATCGAGGTCGAAGATGAGCTGGTCGGGCTCTTGCAGCCGCCCGACCCGGCTGAGGAACGCGTGAATCTCGATGCAGGCCTGGCCAGCGAGGTAAACCAGGGTGTCGGCGCGATCGCACACGACGTGCCGCACCGTGCCGCCCTGCTTCGGCACATCTACCGAGCGAATCCAGCCAGGAAAGTAACGAGGCACGTTCTTCTGCATGATGCCCTCACCACGCAGCCCGTCGGGGTAACGGACCATGGCGACCGGCCGGTCCCGCAACCACGGCAGCATCGCGGCCGCAACGTGCTCGTAGTACGCGGCGAGGTCAGCTTTGGTAATGCCGTCCTCAGGAAAGAGCACCTTGTCGGGGTTGGAGATCTGCACCTGTCACCGCTCCCTCATACCGGGCGCTCACGGGTCACCGTCCGCGCCTCCTTGTCCCGACGCAGCCCCAGGTAGCGCGGATGGCGCAGCTGGCCGGCGCTGGTCCACTCCGAGAACCCCACTTCACCGACGAGCACGGGCCGGATCCAGTGCACCCCGGAACGCGGTAGCTTGCCCCTGTCAAACGGCGGCTCCGGCTGCTCGAGTCCCGCCATTGCCTCGAGCAGCGTGACCAGGGTCGAGCTATCGAACCCAGTGCCGACCTTTCCGGCGCAGACCAGCCGACCGTCGGCGTCGTAGTAGCCGATCAGCAGCGCGCCGAAACCCGCCCGGCTGCCCTGCGGATCGGTGTAGCCACCGATGACAAATTCCTGGCTGTTCTCGCACTTGAACTTCAGCCAGTCCCGGCTGCGCCGTGACCGGTACGGCGAGTCGGCACGCTTAACGACGAGCCCTTCCCAGCCGCGCCCGCACGCCTGATCCCAGTACGCCTTGCCGCCTTCGCTCCGATGCACGGTAAAGCGCAGCGGATCGTCGAACGTCAGCAGCTCCCGCAGGACCTGCTTGCGCGCTCGCAGCGGCCGGCTTCGGACATCCTCGCCCGCTGCCCGCAGCACGTCGAACAGGTAGTAGACCACCGGCACCGCAGTGAGCAGGCTCTCCGGCGGGTTGCGGACGCCGAGCCGCTGCTGGAGCCTGCTGAAGCTGGTATTGCTGCCGACGAAGGCCACGACCTCACCGTCGACCACGAAATCGGTGGCCTGCTGCGCAGCAAGCGCAGCCGCCAGCTCGGGGTAAGTGCTGTTGACCCGCTGCCTGTTGCGGGTCATCAGCGCCACTCCGTCACCATCCCGATAGGCGATGCAGCGCTCACCATCGAACTTGCGCTCGTACATCCAGGCCGGGTCGAAGAACCTCTCCTTGGTCAGCGTGGCGAGTTCCGGATCGACCCACCCGGCGGGCACCGCGCTAGTCCCGGCCATCATCCGCACGCCCGATACCTGGTCATCGGCAGTCCTCTTCGCCGCGGCTTGCTCCGATGTGACCAGTTTCCAGGCCCCGGTCTCCGCAAACGCCCGCCTCGCGGCGATGGAGCGCGACCGGCGCCGTACTGGGCGGCGCTGGCTCAGCCCGACCCGAACTGATCTCGGTTGATCCGGCCTTCAACCAGGTCCGCTGCGATGTCCCTGACCTTCCTGTTGCTGTTCTGCGACATCACGCTCAGCCGCTTGAACGCCACGTCCGGCGGATACCCGTACTGAGCTACGAGGATGCCCTTGGCTTGTTCAATCACCGCGCGTGACTCCAGCGCGATCTGCAGGTTCCCTACCATCCGATGGCAGCTTCGGTACAGCGAGGCGTTTCGCACGGCGACGCCCCCCTGGGCGGCGAACAGCAGCGCGATGTCGTGTGACGAACCCGCGAAGGCGCCGGGCCGCTTTCCGTAGACCGCGACAGCACCGCCTCGTTGCCGGTCGGTGCGCAACGGCAGCACCAGGCAGCTGTTCAGCTGCTCCCTCGCCATCGCGGCGCAGACGTCAGGCCAGCGATCTTCCTCCGCCACGTTGTCGATGCGCCGCGCTTCCCCGTACCTGAGCACCTCCGCAACCGGGCCGTCTCCGGTCTGAAGCTGGGCCTCGTGCAGGTCGGCCACGGTTCCCGCGGACGCCGCGTACGACCACGACTGGGCCCCGGCGGCGATGACGCCGGCCGCGTCACTGCCAGGAATCACCTCGAGCGCGAGCTCGGCAAGCTGGCGCAGCGTTGCGTCTGGGTCGTCCTCCGACAGCAGCAACTGCGCCAGACTGGCGATCCGCTCAGCGAATTCACGAGTGACGTTCACGACAGGCGCCTCGTTCCGGCCGGCTCGGTGTCAGCGGACCCAAGGCGGGACCGACCAACCACCGCCTCGGATCGTGACAGCTACCCGCAATCGTTTGACTTGCACATCTGCGGGTAACTCGCGCCCGGGCTGAACGGGGGTAGCCTGACCAGGCCGCTGACGGCGCTCGACGAGCCCGGCGGCTAGGCGGCCTGCCGCAGCCGGGCTACGAGGACGGCAGCCCCGCGGGTCCGATTGGTCTGGTCAGGCGGACTGCGAGCGGAACTCCCAGGTCGCCCTGGTGCGGAAATCGCCACCGAGGGCGGCCGTCGCCTCGCTCGAGAGGCTGCCGGGCCAGCTAAACCCGGCGAATAATGGTTGTCAGCGACACCGGCGAAGGGGCCGTATTCTGGCCCGAGCCGTGATCATGACCAGCGGTGGCAGACGGAACGAACGGGTCGAGATGGTGGCAGAGGACGTCAGCTCAAGTACACATGCCCGCGCGTCGCGGGCTGAGCGCATTCGCGTCCTGCTGATCGAGGACGACGACGGTGACGCCTTGCTGGTCGACGAGCTCCTGCTCGATGCGGGCTCGCCGTTCAGCCTGACCCGCGCCCAGTCGTTGGCCGAGGCGCGGGCGGTGCTTACCGACCAGGTGTGCGTGCTGCTTGACCTGGAACTGCCGGACTCACGTGGCCTGCAGGGCGTTCGGGCTCTGCAGCAGTTCCGGCCGGACCTGGCCGTGGTCGTACTGACGGGCATCTCCGACGAGCACCTCGGCGAGCAGGCGGTGGCGGCTGGAGCCCAGGATTACCTGGTGAAGGGGCAAGTCGACGGGCTCTTGCTGCAGCGGGTCGTGCGCTACGCGATCGAGCGCAGGCGCGCAGAGGAGACGCAGCGCCAGCTCAGCGAGGCACGACTGTATGCAGCCGAGAACGCCAGGCTGGAACGCGGTCTCCTGCCGTCGCCCTTGCTGTCGGACGAGCGGCTCTCCGTCGTCGCCCGGTACCGGTCGGGCGGGCAGCAGATGCTGCTCGGCGGCGACTTCTACGACGTCGTCGAGGCGTCGGATGGCTGGGTACACGCGCTTGTCGGCGACGTCTGCGGGCGCGGGCCGGACGAAGCTGCGCTGGGCGTGTGTCTCCGCGTGGCGTGGCGGACGATGATCCTCGCCGGCCGGCCGGCCAACGAGACCCTGAGCGCGGTGCAACAGGTCCTGGAACACGAGCGACACCAAGAGCGGCTGTTCGCGACGATGTGCATGCTGTCGGTCGCACCCGACCGCGCCACCGGTCGGCTCTACCTGGCAGGTCATCCGAAGCCGCTGCTGATCAGCGCGGAGGCCGTCAGGGAACTGGAGGCGCCCATCAGCCTGCCGCCTGGCATCACGACGATCGCGGAGTGGCCGAGCGCGACTGTCGCGCTCGGTAACAACTGGTCCGTGTTCATCTACACCGACGGTCTGGTCGAAGGCAAGATCGGGCCCGGCCCCGAGCGACTCGGCAGCGACGGCCTGGTCCGGCTTATCGAGAAGGAGCGGGTCCAGGATCCGGTGGGCCAGGCGCCAGGCCCGCAGGCCAGCGAGCGGCTGGCGGACGCCGCGATCAGCCACGCCCAGGAGCTCAATGGCGGCGACCTCGCCGATGATCTGGCCGTCCTGATCCTTAGCTGCGCGCCGCCCGCGGAGCCATGATCTCGGACCAGGTAGGCGGCGACGACGAGGCGTCCGTGCCGAGCGCCCAGCAGGCCGTCAGGCTCGGACAGGACCAGAAGTCTGGCCGGGATGGGTCGGCTGGACTGGACGGTCTGGACGGGTCCGCCGGCCGGGAGTCGAGGGGCACCTCGGTTCGCCCGACCACCTGGGTCGCACCGGGGCGGCACTCACGGCTGGCCAAGCCCACCGGATGGCGAACCGGCCAGGCACCCGCGCCAGCGGCCGGCTGGCGCTGGCCGCTCGGTCGGATTATCACGGCAGCGATGACGCTGGTTGGTGCCGTGCTCGTCGCCGCGATTGCGGCCAGCTCGATCGCGCTGGGTGGCCTTGACTCAGCCCGGGATCGCGTCGTGAACGTCCTCGATCCGGCCGCGCTGCACGGCTCGCTGCTGTATTCCGCGTTGCTGGACCAGGAGACCGGCCTGCGCGGTTATCTGCTCAGCGCACAGCAGCCTTTCCTGCAGCCGTATACGTCGGGAGTGGGCGACGAGCAGGCCCAGCTGCAGACCTTGCGCCCGCTACTCGCCGGCTTCCCCGGTGCGCGAGCCGACCTCGCCACGGCGGTGCGCCGGGCCAGCCACTGGCGGTCGGCCTACGCGGTCCCGGCGATCGCGCAGGTCAGCGCCACCGGCCGCCCGCTGACGGGCGGCGACGTCGCCACGGGCAAGGCCGAGTTCGACGCCGTCCGCGCGCCGCTCGCGGCGTTCCAGCGCGCCATCGCTGTCCGGCGCCGCACCGCCACCGCGCAGCTGCGCAGCGCCTCCGACGAGCTGGAAGCCATCGCCATCGCCAGCGCGGTCGCGCTTCTGATCGTCCTCGTGGGCCTCGGCCTGGGCCTGCGACTGGCCGCCACCCGGCCGCTTGCCCGGCTGGCCGCAGACGCCCGCGAAGTGGCCGATGGCGACTTCGAGCACGAGGTGGACCCGAGCGGCCCGCGGGAGGTCCACACGCTCGCGGTCGATGTGGACCGGATGCGGCAGCGGGTGTTGCGGGAACTGTCGGCAGTCCTGGCCGCCAACGTCGCGCTCGAGACCAGAGCGCACGAACTGGAGCGGTCGAACTCCGAACTCGAGCAATTCGCGTACGTGGCCTCGCACGACCTTCAGGAGCCGCTGCGGAAGGTCGCCAGCTTCTGCCAGCTACTCCAGCGGCGTTATGTCGGCCAGCTGGACGCGAGGGCTGACCAGTACATCGAGTTCGCCGTCGACGGCGCCAAACGGATGCAAGCCCTGATCGATGACCTGCTGGCTTTCAGCCGCGTGGGACGGTTCGACCGGGAGCTCATGCTGGTGTCGTGCGCCAACGCGCTTTCCCAGGCCCGAGTGAATCTGGCGGCGGAGATCCGCTCGACCGGGGCAGTCATCGAGAGCGCTCCCCTTCCCTCGGTCCGGGCCGAATTCACACTTCTGACGTCTGTCTTCCAGAACTTGATCGGCAACGCGATTAAGTTCCGCTCCGATCAGCCCCCCGTCGTCCGGATCTCGGTGACCCGCCAAGACGACGGCTTCTGGCTGTTCTCGGTCGCAGACAACGGCATCGGCATCGAGCGCGAGTACGCCGAGCGCATCTTTGTCATCTTCCAGCGCCTGCACAGCAGATCGGATTACGAGGGAACGGGCATCGGGCTGGCCATGAGCCGCAAGATCATCGAGCACTACGGCGGGCTCATCTGGCTGGACTCCGCCTATCAAGGTGGGGCAAACTTCTGCTTCACACTGCCGGTCGCGCCCGCGGAGGACGAGGAGCCATCGACATGACACAGCGAGCTGGACCCGAATTCGTGGATGTGCTCCTGGTCGAGGACGATCCCGGTGACGTGCTCATGACGCGGGAGGCCTTCGAGCACTACCAGATTAAGGGCAACCTGCATGTCGTTAGCGACGGCGACCAGGCCATGCACTTCCTACGCAAGACCGGTACCTACGCGGGGGTTCCGACGCCAGGTCTCATCCTCCTCGACCTCAACCTGCCCCGCCGTAACGGCCTCGAGGTGCTCGCCGAGGTGAAGACGGACAGCTCGCTGCTTTCCATCCCTGTCGTCGTCCTCACCACGTCACAGGCGCACGAGGACGTAGCGCGCAGCTACTCGCTGCACGCGAACGCCTATATCAGCAAGCCGGTCGACTTTGACCGCTTCATCGCCGCGATCGGCCAGATCGACGACTTCTTTCTCACCCTCGTCCAGCTACCCGACAGTCAGCTGAACTGGGACGGCGGCGGATTCCGGTCGCCGTAGGGCGGCTGGCCCTGGTAGCCGCGGCCGGAGCCTCGCACTCGGAGCGACCGCGCCCCCACGCCGCTGAGCAGCGTCCCGATCGCGACGCCGATGGCCAGGAAGACAATCGCAGTAGCGGCCTTCTGATCGAGCGGCGCCGCCGTGGTGAACGGCACGACGACCGCGAGCACTGTCGCGAGCGTGATGATCCAGCCGAAGAACAGCGTCGGCCGCGGCGTGCTCAGCAACAGCAGGTGCAGCAGTCCGGTCGCTACCAGCGCCGCCGCAGCCACCAGCAGCACCAGGCTCGTCGTGTGCGCGTCGCCATAGGCACCGTCCCGCATCGGCGCGAGCAGCGGGATCCCGACCAGCCACCGAGTCACGAGCACGCCCACGAGCGCGACCAGCGCGGCGACGATCGCCGTAGCGATCCCGCCACCCCAGAGCTGACCCGCGGCGACGGACGGCCGACTGGACGGCGGTCGGCGCGGTCCGCCCTGGTCGTAGCCGGCCTGGTCATAGCCGGCCGGCCGGTAGCCAGGCCGGTCGTAACCGGGCTCGTCGTAGCCGGGCTGGCGATAACCAGGCTGCCCATAATCGGGTTGCCCGTACCCAGGCTGCGCATAGTCAGGCTGGCCGTGGCCCCGCCAGTCCGATCGGTCCGGACGAGGATCGTTGGGCATCGGAGCCGTGGTCATGTGGCCACCTCCCATCCCGGCCACATCGTGGCTCGGCGGTAGGTAGCTCACCACGCTACGCCCGCTCAAACCTCAGGAGCCTGGCCACCCTGCTGACGCCAGCTTCCGCGGGTAGGCCAGCGGGCTCGCGCGGGTCCCGAAACTGCTCAGGGCAGCCGGACGACGGCGCGGGCCCTGGTGAGCACCTTGGTGTCGGCGGACCTGGCGGTGAGAACGATCGCGACCCTGTTCCCGTCGAGCTTGTCCTCGACTTGACCACTGACCTCGATCGTGGCACCGGTGAGGTCGTCAGGCACGACCACCATGGACGAGAAGCGGACGCCGAACTCCGCCACCGTCGCGCGCGGTCCAGCCCAGTCGGTGACGAAGCGGCCGGCCTGCGCCATCGTGATCATGCCGTGCGCGATGACGTCGGGCAGCCCGACCGACCTCGCAATCCGCTCGTTCCAGTGGATGACGTTGAAATCGCCCGAAGCACCGCAGTACTTGACCAGGCTCAGCCTGGTGACCTGGTAGCTGACGGTCGGCAGTTCGGCGCCGACCGCCACGCTCTCATAGCTGACCTGCTCGCTCACCGCGCCCGGACCTCCCGGCTAGCTGCCGCGCTCGACGAGCGTGGACACGGCGGTGCAGACAAGCTCGCCCGCCGTCGTTCTGATCTCGGTGCTGGTCGTCAACATGACGTTGCGGCCGGCGTCCCTGATGTCGGTGATCGTGGGCTGCGCGGTCACGATGTCCCCGGCCTGCAGCGGGCGAGCGTACTCGAACCGCTGCTCGCCGTGCACGACCATGGCGTAGTTCAGCCCGAGTCCCGGATCGGCCATGGCGGCGCCTGATGCGGCCATGGTGACCACGATCGCGAACGTCGGTGGCGCGATGACGTCCGGGTGACCGGACGCTTGGGCAGCCGCCCTGTCCCGGTACACCGGGTTCGGGTCACCGATCGCCATCGCGAACTCCGCGATCTTGACGCGCGATACCTCGTACGGCTCGGACGCAGCGAAGGTCCGCCCGACAAAGTCACGGTTGATGGCCATGCCACTCCAGCCTGGGGACTGTCACACGACTCCGAAGGGCCGACCGGGCGGCCAGCAACGCGGCACGCCCAGTCAGACAGCCGCTAGCGAGTCTCGCGGTGCGGCTGGTGCTTGCGGCAGAACGGGCAGTACTTGCTCAGCTCGAGCCGGTCTGGATCGTTGCGCCGGTTCTTCCGCGTGATGTAGTTGCGATGCTTGCACTCCTGGCAAGCCAGCGTGATCTTGGGCCTCACGTCAGTCGCAGCCACGAGGCGCGCCTTTCTCTCGTCGATCTAAGGAACAGCCGGGCCGGTCCATTGCCGCCGGGTACCAGCATGGTTCCGTAGCGGAGGCCGGACTTGAACCGGCGACACAGCGATTATGAGCCGCTTGCTCTGCCTGACTGAGCTACTCCGCCCCGCCCCTGAGAGCGCTGCCCTGTCGAACATCGCCCTGACCAGATCCCGGCCGCAGCCCGGGGGCTGACTAAGCTTACCGGGAAAGCGCCTGGACTTCGATCCGGCCGCTTGGCCGATGTTCCTGCTACCCTGCGTCACCGTCTTGGGTAGATTCAGCACACCGTGCCGCCCGTTCATTCCCACAGCGGCTACCCAGCAGATCGGCAGGAAACTCGCGGCCTCCGGTCAGGCAGACCTGACAGGCTACGGGTGGGAAACCAGCTCGGCCCGCCCGCGAGGCGGTTGGCAAACCAAGTGAATGATGTCGGCGAGTCCAAGTTGCGGCTATTGTGGGCCGTCAATAACCGCTGGCCTGATCGGGAGAAGACAACACTCATGCCGACGCGACAGCGTCCAGCGGCCCAGACGTACCACGGGCTGCGGGAAGCGCCCGACACCACCGCCGTCACCACGCAGGCGCGGGCAGCCTTCGTGGCGGCCCACCCCGACCTCAAGCTGCAGCCGCTGGTCGTGGTGATCGCTGCCTACAACGAGGCGGAGAACATCGGCACCGTCCTGGACGAGGTACCACAGCAGATCGCCGACGTGCCGGTCTCGATGCTGGTGATCGACGACGGCAGCACGGACGCGACGACGGAGGTCGCCGAGCGGCACGGCGCGCTGGTCTGCACGCTGCGGGCCAACCGCGGCCACGGAGTGGCGCTTCGCCTCGGCTACCGGATCGCCAGGGAGGGCGGCGCTCAGTACATCGCGACCCTGGACGGCGACGGCCAGTGGGATCCAGCCGACCTGCCCGACATGGTGAGCCTGCTCGAGGCCGGCGAGGCCGACTTCGTGATCGGCTCCCGACAGCTCGGCCAGACCGAGAACACCGAGGCGCTGCTGCGCAACACCGGTGTCCGGCTCTTCGCCAAGGTGGTCAGCTTCCTGACCGGAACCCAGCTGACTGACACTTCCAGCGGGCTGCGCCTCATGCGAGCGGGGCTCACCGGCACGGTGACCCAGACGCAGCCGCAGTACCAGACCTCCGAACTGCTGATCGGCGCGCTGCTGCAGGGTTACCGGGTGGCGGAGGTGCCGACCGTCATGCGCCGGCGACTCTCCGGCACGAGCCGGAAGGGTCACAACGTCCTCTACGGAGTCCGCTACGCCCGCGTCATCGGGCAGACGTACTGGCGGGAGCGGCGCGCCGCGCGCACAATGCCACCGGCCCGGCCGGCCGCCGACTCGGTACCCGCCGCGCGTCCGCTGCGGGGTCCGTCTAAGCCCTGATCCGCTCGCCCTTCGGGTCATAGGGCGGCCGCAGGCCGACCTCGGCCGGCACCAGCCGGCCGCCCACGTTCAGCTCGTAGCGACCAGCCCGGACGAATTCGGGTGTGACCGGGGTACCGGCAGGATCGCGGAGGTAAGCCAGCCCGACAGCGCCGCCGACGGACTCACCCCAGGCCCCCGACGTGAGCTGCCCAGCCGGCTGGCCGTCACGGAGCAGCAACTCGCCGCCCCAGGCCAGGACGTCCGGGTCGGTGAGCACAACCGAGACCAGACGCCGTCGCGGCCCGTCTGCCCTGGCCTTCTCGACGCCCTCGCGGCCGAGGAACGCCGTGCCGCTCGCTAGCTTGCAGGCATACAGCAGGCCAGCCTCCACGGGGTTGTAATCGGGTGTCAGCTCCCGGCCAAAGGCGCGGTACGCCTTCTCCAGCCGCAGCGACTCGATCGCGTAATACCCGGCGTTGGCGACGCCGAGGTCAGCGCCGGCGGCCATGAGGTCGCCGTAGACTCCGGCGGCGAACTCGGCTGGGACGTAGAGCTCCCAGCCGAGTTCCCCCACGTAGGTGATCCGCGTCGCTCGCACCGTGGCGTAGCCGAGATCTATCGTCCTGGAGGTTCCGAAGGGGAACCCGCCGTCGTTTAGGTCGCTGCCTGTCAGCCGGCCCAGCAGTTGCCGCGATGCCGGGCCCATCACGCCGTAGACGGCGTAGGCCGATGTCACGTCCGTCAGGGTAGCCCGGCAGCCGGGCGGCAGTTGGCGCCTGATGTGGCCGGCGTCCCGCTCCGCCGCACCGGCGCTGGTTATCAGCAGAAACTCCGTCGCCGACAGCCGGGTCACGGTGAGGTCCGACTCGTAAGTGCCGCGGCTGTTGAGCATTCCGGTGTAGACCGTGCGGCCAGGGCGCACCGCCACGTCGTTGGTACACAGCCACTGCAGCGCAACTTCGGCATCCGGCCCTGCGACGAGGTACTTGGCGAACGAGGTCTGGTCGAACACCGCGACCCGCTGCCTGGCCGCCAGTTGCTCGGCCGAGGACCAGGGCTGCCAGTTCTGCTTGCCCCAGGAGTACGCGATTACCGGCTGCTCCGCGGGCGGTGCGAAGAAGTTGGCCCGTTCCCAGCCCATCTTGGTGCCGAAGCACGCGTTCGCGTCGCGCAGCAATTGATAAATCGGTGACCGGCGGAACGGCCGGGCGGTCTCCAGTTCGCGGTTCGGCCAGGCGATCGCGTAATGCAATCCGAGCACCTCGCCGACCCGGTCGCGCAGCCAGCGGTTATTGCCTTGGAACGGCGCGAACCTGCGGATGTCGACGGCGGTCAGGTCCGTATCCGGCTGGCCATCGGTGATCCACCGAGCCAGCGCCAGGCCGATGCCGCCGGCCGAGGCGATGCCAACCGAGTTCAGCCCGGCCGCCACGAAGAAGCCGCGGAGCTCGGCGGCCTCGCCCAGGATGAACTGGTTATCGGGCGTGAAGCTCTCTGGACCGTTGTAGAACTTGCGGACCCCGGTCTCGGCGAGCGCGGGAATCCGGTCTATGGCGCTTTCCATCAGCACGCTGAAGTGGTCCCAGTCCTCCGCCAGCAGCTGGAACTCAAACGGATAGGGCAGCGCATCGGGCGATACCCACGGCTTGGCGACCGGCTCGAAGCCGCCGACCACGAGACCGCCGGTTTCCTCCTTGAAGTAGGTGTAGCCGTCCGGATCACGCAGCACCGGAAGGTCCGGGTGCACGCCGTCGAGCGGTTCGGTGACCACGTAGAAGTGCTCGGCCGAGTGCAGCGGCACGGTTACGCCCGCCATCGCGCCGACCTGCTTGGCCCACTGTCCGGCGCAGTTGACCACGATCTCGGCTTCGACGTCGCCGTGATCGGTACGGACCCCGGTCACTCGGCCGTCAGCGGTGGCAATCCCGGTGACGCGCACCCGCTCGCGGATGACGGCGCCGCGCTGCCGGGCGCCACGCGCGAGCGCCACGGTTAGGTCGACTGGATCGGCGCGGCCATCGCCAGGCAGCCAGATTGCCCCCAGCAGGTCGGCGCCATCCATGATCGGGTAGCGAGCCGCAGCCGCCGCCGGACTGAGCAGCTCGCACTCGATGCCGTAGGCCTGGGCGGTAGCGGCGGTCCGGCGCAGCATCTCCATCCGGTCAGCCGTCCTTGCCACGGTCAGCCCGCCGCACCGGCGGAAGCCCGTCGCCTGGCCAGTCTCGGCCTCCAGCTGCTCATACAGCCGAGTGGAATATTGCACAAGCCGGGTGACCGCTTCCGACGCGCGCAGCTGGCCGACGAGGCCGGCCGCGTGCCAGGTAGTGCCGCACGACAGCTGGCCCTGCTCGAGCAACAACACGTCCCGCCAGCCGAGCGCGAGCAGGTGATAGGCCACGCTGGTGCCGATGACGCCGCCCCCGATGATCACGACTTGAGCCCGATTCGGCAGGGCAGGCTCCACTGCGGCCTTCGCGGCGTCGGTCATCGGCGAGCCGTCATCGGTCAGTCCTGGTCCTGTACGCCGGCGAGCAGGTTGGCAAAGGCGGGGCCGGCGAAGCCGCTTGCGGCGGCGTCAAAACGCTCCATCGCCCAGGACCAGAAATCGAAGTCCAACGGGCTGCGGGCGTGCTGGATCGCTCCCCATAGCGTCCAGCAGTACCTGGACACCACACAGAACAGCTGGGCCCGCGCGATCCGGCTGCGCCGCGCCGTGCCGTAGTACCGAGTCACCAGGTCGGCCGTCGCCTCGGCATCGAGGCGGCACTCGCCGGCGATGTTGCCGAGCTCGAAGCACGGGTCGTTGTTGCCGGAGTACTCGTAGTCGATCAGCCAGATCCGCTCGCCGTTGTCGATGAAGTTGGCCGCGAGCAAATCGTTGTTGCACGGAACGGTGCCCTCGCCGCGGACAGCGAGCGCGCCGCGGGCGGCGGCGAACGCCGACCGCAGCTCGTCATAGCCGGGTGGCAACCGGACCCGTGCTGCGACGGCTGTCGCGTGATACCGGGCCTGGACCTCGAAGACGTCGAAATCACTGACGAACCGATCGGCAGCGTGCAGCGCCCGGCACGCGACCGCGATCCGGCCGAGCGTGGCGGGCTCGGCAACGTCGGCATTGGTCAGCGTCCTGCCGTCGAGGTAGCCAAGCACAAGCACCCGATCGGCAGGCCGGTACTCGACCACCGGGGCACCCACACCAGCCGCGGCAGCGATCACGGAGTTGCGATACTCGTGGTCACGATCGATTGCGAGCAGCTCACCGCCGTCGGCGAACAGCCGGGCGACGAACACGCCATTCGGCGTGGTCACCTTGAAGTTACGGTTCGTCAGCCCGCCGGACAGTTCGGTCACGTGCCGCGGCGAGCCAGCCAGGCTCGGTACCCGGGCAAGCAAGGCCGCCGCGTCCGTCCGGTCGCTCGACCCCACCGCGCCCGCGCGTCCTTTCCTGGTTCAGCCGACTCACCCGTACCGGCAGGCTACGAGGTCATTGAGTAAAGGTCTAGACGCTAATGGCGCAGTTTTCGTGACACTCACGTTGTCTTATGACTCAATCGGGCATCGTTACGACACTTACCTCTTAAAGAGTCTGGACAGTTAATCTCGCTACGCCCTACGCTCCTCCCACCGGAAGTGTGAGATAGGTCTCATACGACGGTCCGCAGCATCAGCGTCCGGCGACAGGGAGGTGCGGTGACCGCGAGCCCCGGTGTCAGCAGCCACGACCGCGACTCAGCCGACCTGGCGAAGTTCGGCTACCGCCAGGAACTCAAGAGATCACTGGGCACCTTCAGCTCGTTCGCCGTCGCATTCAGCTACATCTCGCCGTCGACCGGCATCTTCACGCTGTTCGCGCTGGGCCTCATCACCATCGGCGGCGTGTTCATCTGGACCTGGCCAATCGTGGCGCTCGGCCAGTTCATCATCGCGATCAATTTCGCCGAGGTAACCAGCCACTATCCGCTGGCTGGCTCGGTGTTCCAGTGGACCAAATACATGGCCAGCCGGAGCTACTCGTGGATGACTGGCTGGGTGTACCTGTTCGCGGGCATCCTCACCGTCACCGCGGTCGTGGCCACGCTGCCGATCGCGCTGATCCCGGCACTGAACGGCCTTGGCTGGCACGGGCTAGGCCAGGGCAGCGCCAGCACACAGCTGCACACCTCTCTGGTCGTCGCTCTGATCACGCTGGTCGTGATCACGGTCCTGAACATCTACGGCGTTCGGCTGGTGGCGCTCATCAACAACACCGGCGTGCTGTTCGAGATCCTCGGCATGTTCGTGTTCGCGCTCATCCTGATGGCCTTCCACAATCACCAGGGCTTCCACGTGGTGACCAACAGCGCGGGTCTCACGCTCAAGCCCAGCACGTTCCTGGCTGCGATGTTCATGAGCCTGTTCGTGATCTACGGCTTTGACACCGCGTCAACGCTGTCCGAGGAGACCAGAGATCCGCGGCGGGCCGCGCCGAAGGCGGTGCTGTTCTCGGTCGTGGGCGCGTTCATCATCGGCGGTGTCTTCCTGCTCGGCACGCTGATGGCCATCCCGAACCTCGGCACCGCAGTCAAGCAGGGCTGGGGGCCGGCCCAGATTATCGAGGCGAACTTCTCCCATCCGTTCGCGACCGTCTACCTGCTCGTGGTGTCCGCTGCAATCTTCGTCTGTTGCCTGTCGATCATGGCGGCGACGATCCGGCTGTCGTTCGGCATGGCGCGCGACAACCAGCTGCCGTTCTCGAAGCCGCTGTCCAGGGTGTCGCCTGGGCTGCACACCCCGGTGTGGACCTGCATCGTCATCGCGGTGCTTGCCGCGGTCCCGTTCCTGCAGTACTCGGGCGCGGGCACGATTGCCATCGCGGCCACCGGCATGATCTATCTGAGCTACTTCCTCGGCAACCTGGCTATCCTGGCCGCCCGCCTGCGCGGCTGGCCGAAGACCCGCGCGCCGTTCCGCCTTGGCCCGTGGGGCATCGTCGTCAACGTCATCGGACTGCTGTACGGCGCGGCGATGCTGGTCAACTTCGCCTGGCCGCGGCCAGCCAGTAACCCCGAGCCCAAGCAAACCGCGGCGCCCGCCCAGCTGAACTTCCACGTCGGTTTCCTGAACGACATTCCGATCTTGTGGACAGTGGCGATCTTCATCGCACTGGTCGGTGTCTTGTACTACCTGATCACCGGCCGGCGGAAGCAGTTCGCGCCGGTGACGGTGCCCGCTGACGAGGTCGTGCCTGCCGAGGGCGCGGCATGAGACGAAGTACAAACAGGCTTTTGCCAGGGATGGAGCGCCGGGGGTGGTCGGCCGGGTCAGGTATGACCTAGCCGGGCCGGGGAGGCGACGCCCTATCCCACCGGCGGCGGGCCGCGGTCATCGCGGCCCGCCGCCGGCCTAACTGGGCAGCGGTTCACGACGGAGGGACACTAAGGCCATGCAGCGGGGGCAGCACTCCATGGGCGACGCTGCCGTGGCCGGGTCAGCGGCCCTGCCCAGGAAGCCGCCGATGATCGTGCGGCAGGCCGGCGTCACGGCGCACGCGCAGATCGAGGACTGGCTCGCTGACGCGATCGCGGCCGGGCAGCTGAGCCCGGGGGACCGGCTCCCGACCGAGAGCGACCTGGCTGCGTGGCTCGGCGTGAGCCGGATGACACTCAGGCAGGCGCTCAGCAAGCTGGCCCTGCGCGGCCTCGTAACCAGGACCGTCGGCCGCAGCGGCGGCACGTTCGTGGCGGAGCCGAAGCTGGAGCAGGACCTCACGACGCTGGCGGGCTTCTCCGAGCAGCTGCGCCGGCACGGCAAGGTCGCCGGTGCCCGGGTGCTCGCGGCGGCGCTCATCCCCGCCAGCCCTGTCGCTGCCGCCGCGCTTGCGCTCGCTGACGGCGAGCAGGTGCACGACGTGCGGCGGATCAGGCTGGCCGACGGCCGGCCCATCGCCATTGAGCACTCCCAGTTCCCCGCCAGGCTGTTTCCCGATCTGCTTGAGTGCCGCCTCGACGGCTCGCTGTACGACCTGCTCGCCTCGAGCTACGGGATGCGCCCGCACCGGGCCAGGGAGTCGCTAGAGCCCGTGGTGGCGGGTGTCCGTGAGGCCGAAGCGCTCGACGTCGACGAAGGCGCGCCGCTGATGCTGGTGGAGCGGACCGCCTACGCCGCCGACGGCCAGCCGGTGGAGTACGCGCGCGACCTGTTCCGTGGCGACCGGACCAAGGCTGTCATCTGGACGTCAGAGCTCGGTGACCGGTAGCGTCCGGAGCCATGACACTGAAGCTCGTGGTCCTGTACACCCAACCGGATGACCCGGCCGGCTTCGACCAGCACTACACGGGCGTGCACGCACCGCTGGTCGCCAAGCTGCCCGGCCTCGAGCGGTTCGAGACCGGCACGTTCGCGCTGGCACTCGACGGCGGCGAGCTCCCCTACTACCGGATCGCGGAGCTGTACTTCGCCGACCGGGCGGCGATGGACGCCGCGTTCGGCTCGCCCGAGGGCGCGGCAACGGCCGCGGACTACGCCGCGATCGCGCCGCCCGGCTCACGGATGTTCGTCGAGGACGTGAGCGGCTGACGCCACCCGGCCGGGCTGACGGGCCGGGGCTGACGGTAAGCGACCTAGACCGACCGGGCTGGTCGCGGTGTGGGGATGACTTCGATCGTGACCGGCTCGATGCCGGTGATCTCGAAGCTGCCGTGCGAGATGTCGACAGCCAGCCGCGACTTGCCGACGCGGAGCCCGCTGACCCGCAGCGGCAGGTACCGGTCAGGCACTTCGGGCGCACACCAGAGCCGTCCGTTCTCGACGTCTGGCGCGAACCTGAGCAGGCTGTGCAGCAGGAGCAGGGGCGCGGCTGCCGCCCACGCCTGTGGCGAGCACGAGGTGGGGTACGGCACCGGCGTGGGGAAGTCGACGCGGTCGAACCCGCAGTACAGCTCAGGCAGCCGGTAGCCGAACCAGGCGGCCGCGTCGACGATCGCGTCCATGATCCGCTGCGCGTGCTCGATGTAGCCGTAACGCACGAGCCCCGCCGCGCAGATGGCGTTGTCATGCGGCCAGACCGAGCCGTTGTGATAGCTCATCGGGTTGTACGCGCCCATCGTGCTGGCCAGCGTGCGGATGCCCCACCCGCTGAACATCTCCGCCGACATCAGCTGCCTGGCGACCGCGGCCGCCTTGTCCTTGTCGGCGATCCCGGTCCACAGGCAGTGGCCGATGTTCGAGGTGAGCGCGTCGATCGGCCGCTTCTCCGCGTCCAGTCCCACCGCGTACCAGCCCTGCTCCGGCAGCCAGAATCGCTCATTGAACTCGCGCTTGAGCTGCTTGGCCTTCTTCCGCCAGTAACTGGAGCCAGCCTGATCCCCCTCGTGCTTGGCAAGCTGGGCCCGCGCCCGGTACGCCGCGTAGACATACGCCTGGACCTCAGCCAGCGCGATGGGCGGCTCGGCAATCGTGCCGTCAGCGAAGTTGATGCCGTCCCAGGAATCCTTCCAGCCCTGGTTGACCAGGCCGTGGCTCGTCTTGCGGTTGTACTCGACGAAACCGTCGCCGTCGGCGTCGCCGTAGCGCTCGATCCATTCCAGGCCGCGGTCGGCATGCGGCAGCAGCGGACCGATCGCGCTATCTTTGCCCCCCCAGCGCTGCAGCTCGCCCAGCAGCATGACAAACAGCGCCGTCGCATCCGCGCTGCCGTAATACGCAGCACGACCGCCGAGGGCGAAGGACGCGGCCGGGCCAAACCGCACTTCATGCAGGATCTTGCCCGGCTCCTCCTCCGCTCCGGGGTCGAAATCGCCGCCCTGCCACGCCGCGAGCGTGCGCAGCGTGCCGAGGGCGAGCGCCGGGTCCCACGGCAGCAGCATCCACGCCGTGAGCAGCGAGTCGCGGCCGAACAGCGCCATGAACCAGGGCGCGCCGGCGGCCACTACCGGCCACCGCGGGTGCTCAGGGTCGAAGATGCGCAAGGCGCCGAGGTCCTCGACGCTGCGGCTGACAACCTCAGCCAGGTTCCGGTACGGGGTGCGGACCTGAGGCCCGCGCAGCCGCCATTTCCGTAGCCGCTTGGCGGGCCGCGTCCGCTCGATCGTTTTCCCGCGCGGGTGCCTGAGCTGCAGGACAACTCCGTCGTCTACGGGTACCGCCTCGACAGTCACGGTGGACTCCGAATGGCCAGCCACCGACAGCCGCCACTCCAGTGCCCCGCTGTCCGTGACAGAAGGGTTGTGGTCACCGGTGATCCGCAGTTCCTGACGGCGTTCCCGCCGACCACTCGTGATCACCAGGCCAGAGTCGGCCGTCGCGGTGGTCGCCGCTGCCCTGGGCCTCGAGCGGCCCTTCACCTCGAAGAGGTCTGCGAAGTCCGCCTCGGCGGCCAGGGTGAGCCGGAATCGCCTGCCCTTGGCCGAGGTGTTGCGCAGCGTGATGTCCTCGCGCATGCCATCGCCGACGTAGCGCCGCCGGATGAGCAGCAGTGTGCTGTCTGCCTTCCCGGCCGGCGGCGGCATCCGGCCGAGGAACGAGGCCCCGTATGGCTCAGTCTGCTGAACCGACAGCGGCTGCGGCTCGATGCCATCCACCGTCAGCTCCCAGCGCGACAGCATCCGGGTGTCGCGCACGAACAGGCCCTGCGATCGATCGGGAACCACGTCGCCGCCAGGCTCGCTGATGCAGAACGTCGACCCTTCTATCAGCGTCACCGGGCTGCACGCACCCTGCCCGGGCGGAAGATCTCCGGATGACCACGGCTCGGTCATGTGGCGGCCTCGCATGGCTCTCGATAGGCCCGTGGCATGCGACTGCGCGCGGCCAGATGGCCGCGCGCAGTCGCCTCATGTGTGTTAGGCGCTGACGAGCTTGCGGCTCGCAGGCGGGACGCGGCGCAGCAGGTTGCGCTCGTTCTCCAGCACCCGTCGGTAGAGCCGCTCGTGGTCGCGAGCCATCCGCTGCAGCGAGAACCGCCGCTCGGCCGACTCGCGGCACTGGTCACGGTCGATCCCTCCGACCCTGTCGATCGCTGCGATCATCTCTGCCTCGTCGCGGCAGAGATACCCCGTCCCGCCCGAATCTATGATTTCTCCGGCAGCGCCATTGTTGAAGGCAAGCACCGGCGTGGCGCACGCCAGCGCCTCAGCCATCACGAGGCCGAACGGTTCGCGCCAGGTGATCGGGTTGAGCAGCGCGTCAGCCCCGCGTAGCAGCTCGATCCGCTCGTGCTGCGGGATCTCACCCGGCGCCTCGTCACCGGCGTCCAGCAGCGGCCGCACCTCGGCGTCGAAGTAGGCGATCTCCGCTTCCTCCCGCATCTTGGTGGACATGATGAGCCGCTTGCCGGCTTGCTTCGCCACCCGGACGGCGTGGTGGACACCCTTGTCCGCCGACATCCGGCCGATGAACATGACGTAACCGCCGCCGCCTGGGCCCGCCTTGTACAGGTCCAGGTCGATGCCGTGGTGAATGACCGCGGCAATCGGCATCGCTGCCCCGTTCTCGCGGGCCTGCCTGGCCTGCGAGTGCGAGATCGCCGCGACCGATGCGTGCTTGGCGACCTCCTCCAGCACGGGCACCGTCTCCCGGCTGAACGGGCCGTGGTTGGTGGTGACCACTGGCGGCCTGCGCATTCCTCGCAGGCCGCAGATCACCGGGCCGAGGAACGTGTGGTCATGGATGATGTCCATGTCCTCCAGCGACTTGTACGCCGCGAGCACGTGCGCCGTTTCCTGGATTACGCATCCGATGGGCGCCTGAGGCTTCGGGTAGAGGAAGTCGATCGGGACCGGGCATTCGGACTCGCCCACTGTGAACAGCCGGACCTCGTGGCCGAGGTCCTGCAGACCTCGGGCGAGGTTGTCGATGACGACCTCGGTCCCGCCATAGGCCGGTGGTGGCACTGGCACCCAAGGCGGGGCAATCAGGCCGATACGCATCTGTACTGCCTCCTCGTGTCGAGCCGCGTGACCATCACGCGCTCCGCCGGGCTCGGCATAAAACGCCGAAACCCCACGGCTCGGGCACGCTGCCGGGCCGATACGCACCGACTGCGCGGTGAGCCAGTTGGCTCGCCGCGCAGCGGAATCGGCACACGGCCGCACGGGAACAGCTATGCGGTTGTCAGTGGTACGGCTCCCGTACACCTGCGCACCCGCGGGGAAGTGCCAGATGCATTACCGGCGCACCAAATTACCATGCGTTAAGAGCCGATAACTGAATGCATTCTTCCCGGCGGAAAGGCGCGCCAAACTTCGGCAGCAGCCGAGATGATCATGATAGTGCCGGGTCAGTGCAGGTCAGGGTCGTGTCCCAGCGGACCTCGGTGGCTACTGGCGCGCCCAGCCGGAGAGCCCAGCGGTCCGCAAACCGCCCAAACGGCCGACGTCGCTTTTAAGCAATTGCGCCCCCTGGGCTGCTGGTCGTTTGCAATATGCGAGGCCTGCGTAACGATAGATTTGTCCGGTGACCGATGCCGCCCCGGACGCGGGAGATGAGCAGCTCGCCGTGACTGCACGGGACACGCCAATTTCGGCCGGTCAGGCAGTCTTGTCCGGATTCCGCCAGCCTGCAGTGGCCGTGTTGCTGCTCATCGCGCTCTGCACCGCCATCAGCGGGAAGCCGCTGGACGGCGTGCTCATGCTGACCGTCGCTACGGTGCTGGTCGCCGATGTAGCGCGAACGAAACTGCATCGCCCGGCCCCGGCAACCGTGGCAAGCCGCGACGACACCCCAACCTTCAGCCGCCAGGCAAGCCCCGCGAGCCCGGCAAGGGCGGTGCATCGCACCCGGCCGCACCGCCCCAGCCGTCGGCGCGCACTTGCCGGTCTGGCCGCACTGTCGGCGGGCGGGCTCTATGCCGGCTTCGTCGGCTCGTTCAGCCGGTACTCCTGGCCCGTGACCATGGCCGTCGTCGCCGTGGGTTGTCTGGTCGTGGCCGTCGGCTGGCAGCGGCCACTGCGGCAGCGCCCGGCGCTGACTGGCACTGCGCACCGGCGGTCCTGGCTGTGGGCGGCGATCGTCATCCTCGGGGGCAGCTTGGAGCTCAGCTCGCTCTTGCTGCAGCCGCACCTCACGACCGACTCGTACGCGCACCCGACGATCAGCGCGCTGGCCGACCCGCTACTCGCCGGTCACCCCGGCCGGTCAGCAGTGCTCGCCTTGTGGCTGCTCGTTGGCTGGTTCGTGGTGGGCCGATGAGCAGCCGTGAACTGACCATCATCGGCTACCTGTCGGTGCTCGGTGCGGCCGTGGCACTGCAGGTGGCAGCGCTGCGGAGGCCAGAGCGGCTGCCGTCGCTCGGCCGGGTCCTCACCAGCGTCATGCGCAGCAGGACCGGGCGTGTTGGCGTGCTGGTCGCGTGGGCGTGGATAGGTCTGCACTTCTTCGCGAAGTGAAGTCGCAGCAAAGGATCTGACCGAGTTTGGCCGGCCCCAGGGCGCCGGCCAGCAGCTTTCTGAGTCGCTTGGCCGCCGGTGCCGATGACGCCAGGCAGACCTGCATGCTTGCCTCCGCGACGGGAAAACAAGGGGCGAGGAGCCCTGAGCTAACGTGCCTGGATCGATCAGATCCCGCAGCGCGGCCCGCGTCGGCAACCAGCACCTCGCGGCCGACGGGTCGGTCTTGGCCGGACCGGGCAGCGTGACGGCGCTGCCAGACCGCACGGAACTCACCCTGGAGCGACAGCCATGAGCAGGGCCATCGGCATGACGCTCGTCTTCTTGCTCGTCGTCATGCTGGGCACCCATCCCGGCACCACAGTCGACCTCTTCCAGCAGTTCCTCGGGGTAATCCAGCGCGCCGGGAATGAGCTCGCGTCGTTCGTCAGCGATCTCTAACCAAGCACCGGCCCCGCTTGTCCGTCGTGCACGCGACGCGGCCACGCCTGCAGCGCCGCCCGACGCCGTGTCTTTGTTTCTGACCGCTGGCCAGCGGCACCCGGAATGCGCCTCCGGATAATGTTGCGTGATTTGTCCGCCGAAACCACGTGAACCCCGCAGTGGCCGTTTTGTCAGGCCGTCGGCGCCGGTGCCGCGCTGACCGTTTTGCCAGGTCGCACGCACGCGGGAATACCTCGGCCCAGTAGTTAGTTAGCAGCAAGCAACTACTGTTTCTGGGTCCGCAGCTGCCTGGCCGCTCGGCGCCGGCGCCGGACCAGTCGTGGAGGTCTTTGATGCCGCTGGGTTTGCTGCGGACGCCTGCAACCGGACCAGCCGACGCGCGTCGCGCCCTGGACGGCAAGCGCGCTGGCGTCCACTACAAGTGGATAGCGCTGTCCAACACGACGCTCGGCATGCTCATGGCCACCATCAACAGCTCCGTGATGCTCATCGCGCTGCCGGATATCTTCCGCGGCATCGGCGTGAATCCGCTGCAGCCCTCGAACACCGGCCTGCTGCTGTGGCTAATGATGGGCTATCTCGTTGTCACCGGCGTACTGGTGGTCAGCTTCGGTCGCCTGGGTGACATGTTCGGCCGAGTCAAGATGTTCAACCTCGGCTTCGCGGTGTTCGCAGCCTTCTCCATTCTGCTGTCGCTGACCTGGCTGCACGGCACGAGCGCGGCGTGGTGGCTCATCTGCATGCGGATCATGCAGGGTGTCGGCGGCGCGATGCTCATGGCTAACTCCAGCGCCATCCTCACTGACGCGTTCCCGCCGAACGAGCGTGGCCTCGCCCTTGGGCTCAATCAGGTCGCCGGCATCGCGGGCTCATTCATGGGGCTCGTGCTCGGTGGCGTCCTCGGCCCGCTCAGCTGGCGGTACGTCTTCCTGGTGTCGGTCCCGTTCGGCGTGCTCGGCACCATCTGGTCGTATCTGAAGCTGCAAGAGCGCGGCATTCGCAAGCCGGCCCGGCTTGACTGGGCGGGCAACCTCACGTTCGCGGCCGGACTGATTGCGATCCTGGTCGGCATCACGTACGGCATCCAGCCCTACGGCGGTCACACCATGGGCTGGACGAGCCCGCTCGTGCTCACCCTCATCTTTGGCGGGCTGGCTGTCCTCGCGGCGTTCTGCCGCATCGAGGCCAGGGTCGCCGAGCCAATGTTCCACCTCGAGCTGTTCCGGATCCGCCCGTTCACCGCGGGCAACCTGGCCAGCCTGCTGTCCGGTCTTGGCCGCGGCGGGCTGATGTTTACCCTCATCATCTGGCTGCAGGGTATCTACCTGCCGATTCACGGCTACGGCTTTAGCCAGACGCCGCTTTGGGCCGGCATCGCCATGCTGCCGCTGACCGTCGGATTCCTGGCCGCCGGCCCGGTGTCGGGCTGGCTGTCGGACCGGTACGGAGCGCGGCCCTTCGCGACCGGCGGTATGGTGCTCGCGGCCGCGTCGTTCGTCCTGCTCGAGCTGCTGCCGATTGACTTCGCCTACTGGCAGTTCGCCGTCATCCTGCTGCTCAACGGCATCGGGATGGGCCTGTTCGCGTCGCCGAACCGGGCCGGGATCATGAACAGCCTGCCGCCGGAGCGCCGCGGTGTCGGCGCGGGCATGAGCGCGACGTTCCAGAATTCGGCCATGGTCCTGTCCATCGGCATCTTCTTCACGCTGATCATTCTCGGCCTGGCCGCATCGCTGCCGTCCGCGCTCAGCCACGGCCTCATGGCGCAGGGCCTGCCGCGCGCCGACGCCGCCAGGATCGCCGCGCTGCCGCCGGTGTCCATCATGTTCGCGGCGCTACTCGGCTACAACCCGGTGCAGACACTGCTCGGACCGGCGATAAGCAAGCTGCCCGCGAGCCATGCCGCGTACCTGACCGGGCACACGTTCTTCCCGTCGCTGATCTCGGGACCGTTTGAGCATGGGCTGGCGATCGCGTTCGACTTCGCGATCGTGGCCTGCCTCGTGGCAGCCGCTGCGTCCCTGCTGCGCGGCGGCAAGTACGTGCACGACGTGCAGGCCGAGAGCGCCGCCAGTCCGCAGCGCGAACTGCAGATGATCGGATCAGGGCGTGGCCTGCGGTCGGCGGATCCCGAGCCCTCCGAGGCCTGAGCCGCGGGCCGGCCCGCGGCCCGTCGAGGGGGCCGGCCGGATGCGAAGATGGACACCGTCGGCCGGGACGATCGGCCCTGGCTGAGTTGCACCGCACCCCCGTTGGATAGGCCGTAGGTCAACAACGAATGCGAGGCAGTCCCATGCCCGATGCAGGCAGCAGCCCGGGGCCACACGTCGTCGTCGGCGTGGATGGCTCGGCATCGTCCATCGAGGCGCTCGGCTGGGCGGCCAGGTATGCCGCTGCGACGGGAGCCACTATCAGCGCGGTGCACGCCTGGCACTACCCGGCAGCGGGTCCGGTGCCGGCTGGACAGCCCCCGCAACCGGTGACCGACCAGGTCCGCGCCAGGATGCAGGAAACGCTGGACACGGCGCTGAGCAAGGTCTTCGGCACGACGACGCCCGCGAAGGTCGGCACGAAGGTCGCCTACGGTCACCCGGCGATGGTGCTGACCACCGAGGCAGCCGGAGCCGACCTGCTCGTGGTGGGCAACCGAGGACACGGCGCCTTCCACGGCATGCTGCTCGGCTCGGTGAGCCTCCACTGCGTCACCACCGCACCATGCCCGGTCGTTGTGGTGCGGGATAAGTCATGACGGCGGTGACCGGGCGCGGCACGCTGACCAGCGCGCAGGCCGACGTGCTCGACCAGTACTGGCGCGCCGCGAACTACCTGTCCGTGGGTCAGATCTATCTGCTCGACAACCCGCTGCTGACCGAGCCGCTGCGGCCGGCGCACATCAAGCCACGGCTGCTCGGCCACTGGGGCACGACCCCGGGACTCAACTTCATCTGGGCGCACCTGAGCCGGGTCATCGGCGTGCACGGCACGCCGATGATGATCGTGATCGGCCCCGGTCATGGCGGCCCGGCAGCGCTCGCGAACACCTGGCTCGAAGGCAGCTACAGCGAGACCTACCCGAGCGTGCCGCGGGACGAGGCGGGGATGCAGCACCTGTTCCGGCAGTTCTCCTTTCCTGGCGGAGTGCCGAGCCACGTAGCGCCGGAGACGCCTGGCTCGATCCACGAGGGCGGCGAGCTCGGCTATTCGCTGTCGCACGCGCACGGCGCCGCATTTGACAACCCAGATCTCATCGTGGCCTGCGTGGTCGGTGACGGCGAGGCCGAGACCGGGCCACTGGCGACCAGCTGGCACTCGCACCGGTTCCTCAACCCGGCAGCCGACGGCGCGGTGCTGCCGATCCTGCACCTGAACGGCTACAAGATCGCGAACCCGGCGGTGCTGGCCCGGCTGCCCGACGACGAACTCGACGCCCTCCTGCGCGGCTACGGCTACGAGCCGGCGTACGTGACCGGCACCCACGACTCCGTTCCGCACCAGGAAATGGCAGCGACACTCGACGCCGCGATCGCTCGGATCCGGCACATTCAAGAACACGCCAGGAGCGGGCAGGGCCGCCCTGGCACGCCGTGGCCGATGATCGTCATGCGAACCCCGAAGGGCTGGACCGGACCGGTCGAGGTCGACGGCCTGCCCGTCGAAGGGACCTGGCGGGCGCACCAGGTGCCGCTGGCGGAGGTACGCACCAACCCTGAGCACCTGCAGCAGCTCGAGAGCTGGATGCGCTCCTACCGGCCGGCCGAGCTGTTCGGAACCGACGGCAGGCCGCATCCCGAGCTGCTCGGGTTCGTGCCGCCCGGCGACCTCAGGCTCGGCGCCACGCCACACGCCAACGGCGGTGTCGTGCTGAAAGATCTAACCCTGCCGGACTTCCGGGACTACGCGGTGCCGGTGCTCGCACCTGGCGGGCATGTATCTGAGCCCACCAGGGTCCTCGGATCGATGCTGCGCGACGTCATGCGGCTCAACGCCAGCCAGCGGAACTTCCGGCTGTTCGGCCCTGACGAGACCGAGTCGAACCGGCTCACCGCGGTGCTCGAGGTGACCGGCAAAACCTGGGAAGAAGCGAGGCTCCCGGTCGATGAGAACCTCGCGACCGACGGGCGGGTGATGGAGATCCTCTCCGAGCACACCTGTCAGGGCTGGCTCGAGGGCTACCTCCTGACCGGCAGGCACGGCCTCTTCTCCTGCTACGAGGCTTTCATCCACATCGTGGACTCCATGTTCAACCAGCACGCCAAGTGGCTGAAGGTGTCCAGGCAGCTGCCGTGGCGGCGGCCGATCGCCTCGCTGAACATCCTGCTCACCTCGCACGTGTGGCGGCAGGATCACAACGGATTCAGCCACCAGGATCCCGGCTTCATCGACCACGTGGTCAACAAGAAGGCAGAGGTCATCCGCGTTTACCTGCCGCCGGATGCGAACACCCTGCTCTCGGTCGCCGACCACTGTCTGCGCAGCCGGGACTACGTCAACGTCGTCGTGGCCGGCAAGCAGCCGAATCCAGACTGGCTCGACATGGACGCGGCCATCCTGCACTGCGCCCGCGGCGCAGGCATCTGGGAGTGGGCAAGCTCCGACGCCGGGTCGGAGCCGGACGTGGTGCTTGGCTGCGCCGGTGACGTACCCACGGTTGAGGTGCTCGCGGCCACCGACATCCTCCGCCGTGAGCTGCCGGACCTGCGGGTCCGGGTGGTGAACGTGGTTGATCTGATGCGCTTGCAGCCAGACACCGAGCATCCGCATGGGATGAGCGACGCCGAATTCAACGCCCTGTTCCCGCCGGGGCCGCCGATCATCTTCGCCTACCACGGCTATCCGTGGCTGATCCACCGGCTCACCTACCGCAGGGACGCCCACCACGACATCCACGTCCGCGGGTACATCGAAGAGGGCACCACCACCACGCCGTTCGACATGGTCGTCATGAACAACATGGACCGCTTCCACCTAGTCATGGACGTGATCGACCGGGTACCCGGGCTGACCGTCCGGGCCGGCGAGTTGCGCCAGCAGATGGTGGACGCACGGGCCAGGCACTGGGCCTACACCAGGGAACACGGTGAGGACATGCCCGAGGTGACGAACTGGCGCTGGCCGCAACCCGGCTCCGCTGCGCAGCCGCCGCCCGCGCAGCGGTCGCAGCCGACACTGTGACGACCGGCGGCCCGGCGTCCGTGGTCGTCGTGAACGCCGGGTCGAGCACCCTCAAGGTACGGGTGCTCGACCCGGCGGACGGCGTCGAATCCGCGCTCGACGTCGATCCGTGGGACGGCACCGTGGATAACCCGGAGCTTTCTGAGTTCCTCGAGCGTGCCCGCGACGCGGGCGTCGTCGGCCATCGCGTGGTGCACGGCGGCAGCAGGTTTCGCCGGGCCGTCCGCATCGACGACGCCGTCGTCGCCGGGATCGCCAGCCTGACCGACCTAGCCCCGCTGCACCAGCCGCGGGCGCTGGCCGGGATCGAGGCCGCTCGGCGCGTGCTGCCTGGCGTGCCCGCCGTCGCGTGCTTCGACACTGCGTTCCACGCCGGGATGCCTTCCGCGGCAGCCTCATACGCGCTGCCTGACGCGTGGACGCGCCAGTACAGCCTGCGCCGGTACGGGTTCCACGGCCTCTCGCACAGCTACGCGGCCCGGCGCGCGGCCGAGCTGCTCGGCCGGCACCCGGCCCAGCTGCGGATCGTGACCTGCCACCTCGGCGCGGGCGCGTCGCTGGCCGCCGTCTGGGAGGGCCGGAGCGTCGACACGACGATGGGCTTCACCCCCCTCGAGGGCCTCGTGATGGCCACCAGGAGCGGCAGCGTCGACCCCGGCCTGATCACCTGGCTGCTGCAGCACAGCGACCTCGGCGTCGTTGAGCTGGCCGACGGGCTCGAGCAGCAGGCCGGCCTGGCGGGCCTGTCCGGGATTCCGTCCGGCGACATGCGCGCGGTCCTCGCCGCAGCGGACGCCGGGGACCACCGGGCGAGGCTCGCGCTTGATGTCTACCTGCACCGGCTGCGCCGGGAGATCGCCGCGATGGCTGCTGCGATGAACGGCCTTGACGCGCTGGTGTTCACCGGTGGCGTCGGCGAGCACAGCTCCCGGGTGCGCGCGGCCGCAGTCGCAGGCCTCGGGTTCCTTGGCGTCAGCATCGACCAGGCACAGGACAGCGTGACCGCCGACGCAGACATCACCGGGTCAGGTCAGGTCCGCGTGCTGGTCGTCACCGCCAGGGAAGACGTCGAGATTGCGCGCCAGGCCCGCGAGACGCTGGCCGCTCGGACGCCCGGTGGGTGATAGACACGTGTCGTGACCGAGCTAGCGATCCCTGACCTGTCCGACGTCTTCGCAGCGCGCCAGCGCATCGCGGCCTATCTGCAGCCGACGCCGCTGTATAGCTATCCGGCGCTCGACGCGCTGACCGGAACCCTGCTGTGGGTCAAGCACGAGAACCACCAGCCCATCGGCGCCTTCAAGGTCCGCGGCGGGATCAACCTGATCGGCCAGCTGAGCGCCGAGGACCGCCGCCGCGGCGTGATCACGGCCTCGACCGGTAACCACGGCCAGTCGGTGGCCTACGCCGCGCGCGCCTTCGGCGTGCCCGCCGTCGTCTGCGTGCCAGAGCACGCGAACCCGGTCAAGGTCGAGTCCATGCGGGCGCTTGGCGCCGAGGTCATCAGCCATGGCCGCGACTTCGACGACGCACGCGAGCACTGTGAGAAGCTCGCCGCCGAGCGCGGCTACCGCTACATTCACTCGGCGAACGAACCCGCCCTCATCGCCGGTGTCGCGACGTACACACTCGAGATCCTCGAGGCGCAGCCGGAGATCGACGTCGTCGTCGTGCCGGTCGGCGGCGGCAGCGGGGCCGCCGGCGCTTGCATCGTAGCGACGGCAGTCGACCCGTCGATCGAAGTCATCGGCGTGCAGTCGGAGGCAGCGCCGGCTGCCTACCGGTCATGGCGGGCGCGCGCTCTCGTCCAGGACCACACCACTACAGCAGCCGAGGGACTTGCCACGCGGACCGCGTTCGAGCTGACCCAGCGCATCATGTGGGATCGGCTCGACGACTTCGTCCTGGTGTCGGAGGCGGAGCTGGCGGAGGCCACCCGGCTGATGATCTCCAAGACCCGCAACCTCGTCGAGCCCTCGGGCGCCGCCGCCCTCGCCGCGGTGCTGGCCGCTCCCGCCAGGTTCGCCGGGCGCCAGGTCGCGATCGTCTGCAGTGGCGGAAACATCAGCCCGGAGCAGCTCATGCAGCTCTGGCCCGGCGGCCAGGTGTCGTGACCGGGTTGCCCCGGCTCGCGCGGGTACGCGCTTTGGTCAGCCGAGGTGCTCAGCCTACGGGCACACCCCGCGCAGGCCGCTGGTTGCTGGCCGCTTCCCGCGCAGCGGGCATGACGACACCGGCGAATGCGGCCAGATTGGCGTTAGCCTCCGCCGGCGTGAGGTCCCCGAACGCGAGCGTCGTCTCGACGTAGTTGACGGGCGCCTGGGCTACCTGCTCGGCTAGCAGGTCGCGCACGGTCTCGGCGGAGCCGACCAGCGCGTTGCCGCGGCTCATACCGGCCTGCAGGTCCGCCATCCCGTCGAACGCGTGGTTGCCGTGCTTGTGCCAGAGGCTCAGCAGGTGCCGGTAGTGCAGTGACGCCGCCGCTTCGTAGCGATCGAGCGCCACAGCGTCACTGGATCCGATGTAGACGGTCGCCGCGAAGCCGACCCTGGGCGGGGTGGGCGCGGCCCCGTCAGCGCGCGCGGCCTGGTGGCCTTCCCAGGCCTGCCAGTAGGCCTCCGCCGCCGGGACAAACGATCCGCCGTTCCAGCGGCCCACGAAGCTGACATCGTTCGCGGCCGCCCACTCGGCGCTGCTCGTGTTGCTCGAGGCGTACCACAGTGGCGGGTGCGGTCGCTGCACCGGCCCGACGGACAACTCGACGTCATAGTCGCGCAGCAGCGTCCCGCGGTGTGTCAGGCGCCCGGTCGCCAGCGCCGTTGTGACAGCCGCCAGCGTCTCGGCGAAGCGGGCGCGTGCCTCGCTCTGGTCTACGCCGAAGTATGCGAGCTCATAGGGGCTGACCCCGCTGCCGACCCCCACGTCGAGGCGACCGCGCGTGAGCTGGTCGAGGATCGCGATTTCCTCGGCGAGGCGCAACGGTTCGTAGGACGGCAGCACGTGTACCAGCGCGCCCATCCGCAGCGTGCTGGTGCGCTGGCTGAGGGCTGCGAGGAACAGGTTCGGCGACGGGCAGACCGATAGCGGCGTCCCGTGGTGTTCGGTGACGTGGTAATGGCTGAAGCCGGCTTGCTCGGCCACGACGGCGAAGTCCAGCCGACTGGCGATGACCTGGCCGGCAGTTGACGCGCCGAGGTCGAAGGAGTCGAAGATCCCAAACTCCAGTGTCATGCCGCCTCCTGTGTGCTGGCCAGTATGCCGGAGCGCGTGCAGCGGGCCGGTCGTGCGCGCATCTGCCGAGTTCATCACCTGGGTCGAAGGACCGCAATGTGGTCTCGCCCCAATGGCACCCGCGGTCACCGAGCGGCGCGAGCCTAGGGGCGGCCCGCGCAAGGAGAGGACGGAAGTCCTGCCGTCTGCGGGCCGGTCGGCCCTGCTGTGGCACCGGGGGCGGGCGGGATGCTGCGGTCAGTGAAGTCCACTGGCCGGGCCGGCAACCAAGCCCGGAAGACCGCAAGGAGAAACACAATGCGCAGGAAGACATTCGACGCGCTGGTGTCCGCGGCGGGGCTGCTGCTGGCCGCCGTGCTCATCATCGCCGGGGTGCTGCTGACCTGG
>JASHOE010000255.1 GCA_030041275.1 Streptosporangiaceae bacterium | reverse complement strand
CCCTGGGCGGGCTGCCAACCTCGCGATGACCGCTGCCTCAGGTGGCACCACCGGCGCGGTCGCGGCCGGCCTGCAGGCGTCGGGATCGGCCGACGGTCCTGCAGCTGGCGACGGCACCGCGCCGACTGCGGACGGCGCGGTTGCCGATGGCGGCGGTGTCCGCGGCGCGCTTACGACGAAGGCCCGGGCGGACGCCGCGACCTCGGCGGCCCAGTCGGCCGAGCCGCCACCACTGAAACTGCCAGCCCGAGTCAGCGGTTCGCCGCCCTCCACCGGCCACGTCGGCAGCCAGGCTGTCGGTCGCTCCATGCCGGCTGGCGCCGCCGTGCCCAGGCGGACTGGTATCGGCGGCACGACCGTGCCGCCCCCTGCGCCCGGGGCGTGGCCTGCCCGTCAGTCGGGGGGAGGTGCAGGGCAGTCGAATGGTCGGCAGCCGGCGATCGCGCCGTCCCGGCAGTCGGGTCAGGCAGCACGTATGCCGCTGGGCCAGAGCGGTCGGCCGCGCGCCCCTCGGTCGGGGCAGGCTGGTTCCCGGCGCGAGCAACGGGAACCCGGCCGCACGGTTTCGCGCCAGGCCGCGCGCGGCCAGCCTGGCACCGACGGTGGCCAGCCGAATCACCGGCCTCCGTCGTCCGGCCAGCCGACTTCGTGGCAGGGCCGGCCGCTGGCAGGACCGCTCGCGCGTTCCGCCGACCCGCCCGAACGGCAGGTGCCGTTCTGGCTGCGGCCAGTGCGCTGGAGGTAGCCGATGGAAGCCAGTCCGGCGGCGCGCCGAGTCGCCTTCGTTGCGATCGTCTGCGGATTCGCCGCGCTCGGCGGCTACTTGCTCGGCCCCGCTAGCCATCACGGCAGCGGCGGGGACCGGCCAGCCGCTGCGAGTCGGCCGGCCCGCTCGTCGGCCGCGGCGCATGCCGGCGTCGCTGGGGTTTCATCAGGCCAGCCCGACATTTATCAGTGGCTGCCGTTTACTGCGTCGGGCCTTGCCGCGGCAGCGGCTGCTGCGGTGAAGTTCGGTGACGCGTACGGCACCTACTCCTACACCGAGGACCCGGCCGCTTACGGGGCGTCGTTGCAGCCGGTCGCGTCGGCTCAGCTAGTCGGTCAGATCGAGGCTGCGTACGCCGCGCCGGGCGTGGCTGCGACGCGGCAAGCCAATAAGCAGGTTGCGGTGGGCACGACAACGGTCGGCTCGCTCCGCGCGTTCGGGCCGGGCAGCCTGACGTTCGTGCTGCAGGTGACGCAGCAACTCACCCAGTCCTCCGGGAGCAGCGAGCAGACCAGCGCTTACGCGGTCACGGTGTCGGGTTCAGGCACGAGCTGGCAGGTGACCGACGTCGAACTTGCCGCGGCGGGGAACTCGTGACTTCCCTGCGCGCTGGCGCGCGTGGCCGTGGCCGCGTCGCGCTACTGGCGGTCGTCGCTGCGGCGATCCTGCTGACGGCGCTGCTGGCCGGACCGGTCGTGATGTTTGCCAGTGGCGACCTGCTCGCGATCACCGGCACGTCCTGCGCGTCGACCACCGATGGCGCCGCTCAGCCCGCCGCGAGCCAGTCCGCGCGCGACTCGATCCCGGCCAGCTACCTTGCGCTGTTCCAGTCGATCGGCGGGCGCTACGACGTGCCCTGGGTGATCCTGGCAGGCATCGGCAAGGTTGAGAGCGATGACGGTCAGAGCAACCTGCCTGGAGTACATAGTGGCGCGAACGCGTTCGGTGCCGCCGGACCGATGCAGATTGGCATCGGAGGTGCCGCCGGGAATGAGTGGGGTGGTGCTCCGGTGCACCCCGCGGGCGAGCAAGTCAACGGTGTGGCGACAGATGCCAACGGGGACGGGATCGCGAGCGTATACGAGCCGGCTGATTCGATCGCGGGCGCGGCGAAGTACTTGCTCGCGCACGGCGTACTGGACAACGTGACGCAAGCGGTCTTCGCCTACAACCACCTCGAGTCCTATGTCCAGGCCGTGCTGTACTGGGCCGACCTGTATGCGCACGGCGGGTACACGGTCAGTCAGGTCACGTCGACCACGGCGCCACAGTGCCTCGTTGCCGCGAGCGAAGGCGAAAACCTGCCAGCCGAGGTGCAGACGGCGATCGCCTACGCGGAACTGCAACTAGGCAAGCCGTATCAGTGGGGCGCGACCGGGCCGGACGCGTTCGACTGCTCCGGGCTGGTGATGATGGCGTACCGAGCAGCCGGAATCGAGATTCCCCGTACCTCGCAGCAGCAGTGGGCCGTCGGCCCGCGGATCAGCAGCAGTGACGTGCAGCCCGGCGACCTCGTGTTCTTTGCCGGCGCTGACGGCACGCCCACGGCGCCTGGTCACGTGGGTCTGGTCATCGGCCACGGCCTGATGATCGAGGCGTACGCCACCGGGTTCCCGGTACGGATCGCACCTTACGGATCCCGCGACCCGGTCGGCTTCACTCGGCCGTGGGAACACGCCGCGGTAACTGTTGTAGGTTCTCATTAGATCTGTCACTTTCTCTGACGTTCCCTTTACTTGTCACTAGTGACATCGCAGGTCTGCGGGGCCTGCATGCTCGGGGTGGTCACCTCTGCCTAGACGGTCGGGCGGCTTGTCTCTCTCGAGTTCGGCCTGGATCGACGGGAGCGTCGGGCCATTGAACCCGATGACCTCGAACATCTCCTTCTGGTAGTCGATCAGCACGAGGGCGCAAGCCTCCGCCTTCCAGACCCCATGCCTCTTCGCATGGTCGCTCTCCTCTGTCTGTCAGCGCAGCTCCGGGTGAAGCTCACCAAGACACGGACCCGTTCGTTACAGGTATTCTCAGCGAGCTGACCGAGTGTTAAAATTTCTGACCGTGAGGTCAGATCGCACTTTTATCGAGCGGGCTC
>JASHOE010000039.1 GCA_030041275.1 Streptosporangiaceae bacterium | reverse complement strand
TTCCCCGGCTGCGCGGTCATCACCAGCCACGACCGGTGGTTCCTGGACCGGATCGCCACCCACATCCTGGCGTGGGAGGGCGGCGCGAGCTGGTTCTGGTTCGAGGGCAACTTCGAGTCCTACGAGAAGAACAAGATCGAGCGGCTCGGCGTCGAGGCAGCCAGGCCGCATCGCGTCACCTACCGCAAGCTCACCCGAGACTGAGCTCACGTGGCTGACCCGGCCAGCCCGCGCGACCTGCCTGTGCGCGGTGACGTGCCTGTGCCCGGCGACCTGCCTATACGCGCCGACCTGTCCGTGCGGGGCGACCTACCCGAGCGCGCACAGGTCGTCGTGGTCGGCGGCGGCATCATCGGGACCTCGGTCACCTATCACCTTGCTCACCTGGGCGTCGACGTCGTCCTGCTGGAACGTGACCGGCTGACCTCCGGCACCACCTGGCACGCGGCCGGGCTGATGGCAACCTTCGGTTCGACCTCGCAGACCTCGACCGAGCTGCGGCTGTACACCAGGGACCTCTACCTGCGGCTCGAGGCGGAGACCGGGCTCGCGACTGGCATGCGTCAGGTTGGCCTCATCGACCTCGCTATCGAGCCGGGTCGGCTGGAGGAGTACCGGCGTGTCGCTGCGTTCAACCGGCACTGCGGCGTCGACGTGCACGAGATCTCGGCCCGCGAGGTGGCCGAACTCTGGCCGCTAGCCAGGACTGACGACGTGCTGGCCGGCTTTTACATCCCAACCGACGGCCGGGTGAACCCGGTCGACGTCACGATGTCGCTCGCCAAGGGTGCCAGGCAGCAGGGCGCGCGCATCGTCGAGGGCGTTCCGGTGACCGGCTTCCTGCGCAAGAACGGCGCAGTGACCGGCGTGCGCACGGCACACGGAGACGTCGAGGCCGAATACGTAGTGAACTGCGCGGGCATGTGGGCTCGCCAGCTCGGCGAGCTGGCCGGTGTCAGCATCCCGCTCCAGGCCGCCGAGCACTATTACCTGCTCACCGAGCCGATCGACGCGGTTAGCCGGGACTGGCCGGTGCTAGAGGACCCGGCGAACTACGGCTACTTCCGCGAGGAAGGCGGCGGCCTGATGCTCGGCCTGTTCGAGCCGGTCTGCGCGCCGTGGCGGGTCGATGGAGTCCCGCCAGAGTTCTCCTTCGGCGAGCTGCCGCCGGACTGGGACCGGATGGCCCCGTTCCTGAATAAGACGATGTCGCGGGTGCCCGTGGCGCCAACGGTGGGCATCAGGAAGTTCTTCTGCGGGCCGGAGAGTTTCACGCCCGACCTCGCTCCCGTCGTCGGTGAGGCCCCCGAGCTGAAGAACTACTTCGTCGCAGCCGGGCTCAACTCGATTGGAATTCTCACCGGTGGCGGCATCGGCCGCGTACTCGCGCACTGGATCGTGACCGGTCGGCCGGACGTCGACGTCACGGGCATGAACATTGACCGGCTGCACGCCTACCAGGCGAACCCCGAGTACCGGGCGACGCGGACGACTGAGTCGCTCGGCCTGGTTTACGCGACGCACTACCCAGGGCGGTCGATGCGCACAGCGCGCGGCGCCCGCCTGTCACCGGTCCACCACAGGCTGACTGACCAGCATCCGATGTTCCGCGACGTGAGCGGGTGGGAGAGCGCGGACTGGTACGCGCCGGACGAGTCGGGCCCGGCCGCCGGCGCGCGAGACCATGACACGGCTGCGGTGGCGAGCACGGCCGAAGCCGAGCTGTCGTGGGGTCGCCAGCCCTGGTACCGCCACTGGGAGGCCGAGCATCGTGCCTGCCGCGAAGGCGTCGTTCTCATGGACATGTCCTTCATGGCGAAGTTCGCCGTGCAGGGCCGGGACGCCGGACGTGAGCTGGACCGGCTATCCGCGGGCCGGGTAGACGGCGAGCCGGGCCGGATCACCTACACCCAGTGGCTCAACGACGACGGCAGGCTCGAAGCCGACCTGACCGTGACCAAGCTCGGCGACGATGAGTTTTACGTGGTGGCGTCGGACACCGCCCACCGGCACGCGCTCGCCTGGATGCGTCGGCAGTTCGACGGGCGCGACGCACGGGCGACAGCGACGGACGTGACGTCTGGCTATGCGCTCCTCAGCATCCAGGGCCCGCGCTCGCGCGCCCTCCTGGCGGCCGTCACGAGTGCCGACGTCAGCGACCCAGCATTCGGCTACCGCGCTGCCAGGTACCTTGACATCGGCCTCGCCCGGGTTCTGTGCATCCGGATCACCTACGTCGGTGAGCTGGGCTACGAACTGCACATCCCGGCCGAGCAGGCGGTGCACGTGTACGACCGGCTCGTGGCGGCGGGCAGCGCCCTCGGCCTGCGGCACGCCGGACTCAAGGCGCTCGGCAGCCTTCGTCTCGAGAAGGCCTACCGGGACTACGGGCACGACATCGATAACACCGACACCGTGCTCGAAGCCGGGCTCGGTTTCGCGGTCGCGGTGGACAAGCCAGGCGGGTTCGTCGGCCGGGATGCAGTCGCAGCGCAGCGTGCCGCTGGCACGTCGCCGAAGCGCCTAGTCCAGGTGCTGCTCGCCGACCCCGAGCCGCTGCTCTTCCACGCCGAGATTCTGCGTCGCGATGGGACAGAGGTCGGCTACCTGCGGTCGGCGTCCTATGGGTGGACACTGGGCGGTGCTGTTGGCCTGGCCATGGTCGACGGCGGAGGCGCGCCTGTCGGCCAGGCGTGGCTCGACTCCGGCGAGTGGAGCGTGCAGATCGGCGACCGCATCGTGCCAGCGCAGGTTTCGCTACGGCCTCGATACGACCCGGCTGGCGAGCGCATCCGCATGTGACGCGGCCAGCGTGGCGGCCGTCCCAACGTGACGCATGCTGTGCGGCGGTCGTTTCCGCCTGGCCACCTGAGCAGCTAGCTGAGCTGCCGCACATCCGCGGAGTTGATCACGCCGTTCTGGACTGTGTAGGTGCCCTCGTAGTGCTTGACCGTGCCGTTATCCTGCACGGCCGCGAGCCGCACCGTCACCACGTCGCCGCTTACCGACTCGATAACCGCCACGTCGCGCTGCGTTCCGGCGAACCCGGCGGCGAACTTGGCCTCCGGCTCGGTCTTGCCGGTCAGGTCCCAGGCGCGCACGTAGCGACCGAGGTTGATATCGGTGAAGAACTCGCGGACGACTTGTTTCGCGCTTGGCGGCGGGACGGTGATGGTTGTCGTCGCGGCAGGCGGCGTCGCCGCGCTGTCGGTACGGTTCACGAGCCGGTAGGCAACGGCCCCGGCCACGCCAGCCACGAACAGCGCCACCAGAATCGCGATAGCCAGCGTCCGTCCGGTGTGGCGTTCCGGGCGGCCGTGGACCGGCGCGGCCCGGTTGGGCGGGGGCAGCCATGCGCCCCCCTGGTAATCGGCGGGCGCAGACGGATGCCGCCTGCGGGGCCAGGAGTCCACCGCCGGCGGCCCGGGGGTAAGGAAATTCCGGGCGAGTTCCTGCTCTCCCGCCGGCGACCGCGACATTCTTGGGGGAACGGGCTTGCCGGCCGCAGCCGCCGACGGCGCCCCCCAGCCGCCCCCGGCGACCTTGGTCTCGTCCAGCACGCCGTCGGCCGCAGGCGCCCAGCCGCCGCCCGGGCGCTCCGCGGGCGACCGCCGCGGTCGCGGGTTGGCCGTCGGCTGAGGCGCCACCGGGTCAGCCAATGCGGTCACTGAACCCAGGCGGTCGGGTACCGCGGCGCAGGCGGCGGTCAGGGCCTCGGCGAAGGCGCGGCAGGTCGGGTACCGGTTTGCCGGTGCCTTGGCGAGCGCCCGCCCGATCACGTGGTCCACTACCGGTGGCAGCTCAGGCCGCCGCTCGGTGAGCCGCGGCGGCGCCGCCTGCAGTTGCGCCCACATCAGGGCCGTCGTGTCGGTTCGTGAGAACGGCGGAGTGCCAGTCAGCATCTCCACCACCGCGCAGGCCAGCGCGTACTGATCGGCCCGGCCGTCGACCGACTGACCCTGGATCTGCTCCGGCGAAACGTAGTCGAGCGTGCCCATGAACTGGCCAGTGGACGTCAGGGTCGACGGGTTGAGCGAGTCCTTGCTGAGCCCGAAGTCGGAGAGGTACAGGTGGTCGTGACCGCTGCTGGCCTGGCCGAGCAGCATGTTGCCGGGCTTGACGTCGCGGTGCACGAGCCCGTGGGCGTGCGCCGCGTCCAGTGCCGACGCGGCCTGGCTGGCGATCTCGGCTGCGCGGCTCGGGCTGAGCCTGCCTTGTGCTTCGATCAGCAGCCGGACGTCGCCGCCGCTGACATACCGCATGGCGATGAACAGCACGCCTGCCGACTCGCCGGCCTCGAACACCGGAATGATGTGCGGATGGTCAACGCCCGCTGCGGCGCGGGACTCGCGGATGAAGCGCTGCCGGAAGGCCTGGTCCTCACCAAGCTCGGGGGCGAGCACCTTGAGCGCAACAGTGCGACCGAGCCGCAGGTCCAGTGCGCGATACACGACCGCCATGCCGCCGCGGCCAATCGGCTCGCGGACCTCGTAGCCGGCGACCTGATCGCCGGGCGCGAGGTCTCCCCGCCCCGGTCGGACGTCCCGTGTCACTACAAGCCTCCAGCGGCAGGGCTCATCGGCGCCCTGGACCACGCGCTGGTCGCGCCATCTGTTTCTTACCAGGAGCGAACGAGTCCTCCCAGTATCTTGGGCGTTCCCGGTCGCCGCAAATGGTCCGCCAGTAATACCCCGCGCGACCTGCGGTCAGCTGCGTGTCAGGCAGGGGTCAGGCCGAGGTCTGGGCCGCCAGGGCGGTCGCCGGACTGGTTCACCAGGCTGTGCGCAGCCATGACGAGGTAGTCCCACAGCTTCGCGTCGTTGCCGGGGTCCAGGTCAAGCTCGTCCAGCGCGGTGCGCATGTGCCGGAGCCAGGCGTCGCGCTCCGCCGGACCGATGGTGAACCGCGCATGCCGCATCCGGAGTCGCGGATGGCCGCGCAGGTCGTTGTAGGTCGCCGGGCCGCCCCAGTACTGGATGAGGAACAGCCGCAGATGTTCTTCGGCAGAGCTGAGGTCTCGGCTCGGGTAGACGGGCCGCAGCTCGGGGTCAGCGGCAACTTCGGCGTAGAAGCGGTGTACCAGGCGACGGAAGGCAGGCTCGCCGCCGATCTCCTCGTACAGGCTGGCAGCGCTTGTCTCGCTCATATCGGCTCCCAGCGTAGCCGGTGCCTGCACCTCGGTGATCACGCAGACCGAGCTGCCGCGGGCGGGAAAGCCGGCTAGCGCTGCAGCCCAGTCCCGCGGCAGATTTGACTTGAATTAACTAATAGCAAGTTTCGCACTACAGAGCGTTAGCTATACTGATTCGCTCCTGATGGCTCTGATAGCTGGCTCCGCGCCAGCAAGGGAGAGGTCGGATGTCGGCACGGGGGAGTTCCTCGGGTTCGGGCGCCAGGCAGAAAACTGGCTGGCAGACCGTACCGGGCAGGTCCGCGCTCGCCCGAGTCTTAGCACCAGTCAGCGGCATCCCGCCCACCAGCGGCCTCGTTCCCGCCAGGAGCGCTCCGGCTCCGGGCGCGTCCGCGCCCGCCAGCGGATCCGCGCCGCACGATCCACGCGACGATCACGCAGGCCCGGCCGCCGTGGTCGGCCAGGGCCAGGTCCGCTTACCTGGCACCCGCGGCGGGCTTGCCGTCGCCCGGCAAGTCCGGGCTCGTGCGCTCGCCGCGGGCCGCAGTCCGGCGGACATCGCCGCGGCCGTTGCCCTCGAATGCGGCACAACCAGGATCAGGGCCTACCGGCTCGCGCTCGGGGTTGCCCTCGCTGACGTCGTCGCCCAGGTCCGGGCGCGGTACGAGGCCGACGGTCGGCCCGTGCCGAGGTTTAGCGAGACCCTGCTGTCGGCCTACGAGAGCGGGCACAAGCGGCCGGGACCGCAGTACCTGCACTACCTGTGCGCGAGTTACCAGGCCGACCCGACCGATCTGGGGTTCGACGGACGGTGCCTGTGCGGGCGCAGCCATCGCGCAGCCGACCCCGCGGGGGAAGCCGCGCAGACGCCGCCGCTGCGGCCCGCACCTGCCGACGACCGCGGTGACGAAGACGGCGACGGCGATGAATTGCGTGCGACGATCCTCCGGCAGCGGACCGAGCCGGGAAGCCAGGTCGGCAGCCGGTTCCTCGGCGCGGTGGACCGGATCCGGGGCCGGATGGACGAGGCCCTGCTGAGGGGGACCGTCTCGGTCGCCATGCTCGACCGGTGGGAACAGGATGTCGCCGGATACGGCCGTCAGTACATGACCGTGCCTCCGCTGCTCCTGCTCTGCGACGTGCTCCTTGACCTGGCCGAAGTCCGCCGGATGTGCGAGGAGCGCCAGCCGGTCGAAGTGTCAGAACGGTTGTGCCGGCTGGCCGCTCAGCTCGCCGGCCTCGCCGGGATAGCGATGGTCGATCTCGGTGACCATCGGCTGGCCCGGTCGTTCTTCCGCACCGCCAGGACGGCGGCGGACGAGACGGAGGACCGGGAGCTGCGCGCGTGGGTGACAGTGCGGGATGCGCTCGTGCCGCTCTACTACGGGGATCCGCGGGAGGCGGCGAGCCTGGCCAGCGCGGGCGCGGATCTGGCCGGTCGCCAGCTATGTGCCGCCGCGGTTATGGGCCCGGTGATTAAGGCACGAGCGGAGGCGCGACTCGTGCCGGTCGGTCAGGTCGGGCGAGCGGCGCTGGATCGGGCCAGAGCCAGCCTGGACCGCGCCGCGGACGCGCTCGCTGACCTGCCGGGGTGGCAGCGAGCCGACACCGCGTTCGGCTACACGGAGCGGCAGCTGCACTTCCACGCCGGCGACATCCTGGTGGCGCTTGGCGACTGGCAGGCGGCGCACCGCGAGTTCGGCCGCGCGGCGGCGCTCTACGCAGGCACCGAAGTGCTCGATCGCGCCCTCGTCGAGTTCGGGCAGGCGCGCTGCCTGCTGGCCGCGGACGAGCCTGACCAGGCGCTAGCCCTGGGCGGGAACATCCTGGCTGGCCTCCCGGCCGGGCACCGCACGGCCGTCATCCTTCAGGTAGCAAGGTCGCTGGGCCGCGACGCCGCCGGCCGTGACCCCCGGCTGCGCGCGCTGTCCGGCTATCGCGCGGCGGTCCGCTCCGCGTGACCGCACGGCTGTCCAGGGCTAAGCGGGCCGCCGACCATCTGTGCGGATGGCATGTTCCGCGTGACCTGCGCGGCGCACCAGGCTAGCTGAGCCGCAGGCCGGTCTGTGCGGCGGCGAAAGCCAGCACGTCGGCGGCGAGGCCGACCTGGCGGCTGACGGCGCGAGCACCGTGCCCGACCTGCGCCTCGGTGCGCAGCAGTACCGGCCGCTCGCCGGGCGGCGAACTCGTTGCGTACTGCAGGGCAGCGCACATCTTGCGCGCGTGCATGGTGTCGACCCTGGTATCGCCGTCAAAGATCGTGAACAGCACCGCCGGGTACCTGGTCCCGCGCTGAACGTGGTGGTAGGGCGAGTAGGCGATGAGCCACCCGAGCTCGGTCGGATCCGCGGCGGTGCCGTACTCGTCGTTCCAGGACTCGCCCAGGCCGAACCTCTCGTACCGCACCATGTCCAGCAGCGGCGCCGAGCAGATGACGGCCGCGGTGAGATCGGGCCGCTGCGTCATCGACGCGCCGACCAGCAGCCCGCCGTTCGACCCGCCCCACACCGTCAGCTGGCCGGCGGTGGTCCAGCCGTCAGCGATCAGCTTCTCGGCGGCCGCGTGGAAATCGTCGAACACGTGCTGCTTCCGCTCGCGCATGCCGTCTCGGTGCCACTCCTCGCCCTCCTCGCCGCCGCCGCGCAGCCCCGCCACGGCGTACACGCCGCCGGCCTCGACCCAGGCGAGGATCGCCGCCGAGAAGGCAGGCGTCAGGCTGATGTCGAAGCCCCCATACCCGTTCAGGATGGTCGGCCTCGTGGCGGGAACGGGGTCGCTCCCCCTCTCCGCCGTGGCAGTGCCGCTGTCGGTCCCGTCCGCCGAGATGACCATCATGCGGATCGTGGTGCCGTCGGCCGAGGGGTAGGGCAGCTGCTGAACGCGCACGGCCGGGACCGCAACGGCGCCGGGCGCCCGCTGCCACACGTGGGTGCTGACCTCTGCAGCGTCGTAGCGGAGCACCACGCCGGGGGTCGCGTAGTCGGTGTAGCTGAACCAGGCCTCGTGCCCGCCCTCCGGGCGCTCGCGCAGCCCGGTGACGGTTCCGAGGCCCGGCAACTCCACCTGGCCGATCCGTTCGCCGAAGGCCAGGTCGTGGACGGTGATCTCGCTGATCGCGTGCCTGGCCCTGGCGGCGAGCAGCACCGGCTCGCCGAGGCCGGGACCATCCAGGACGGCGAGGTCCTGCAGAACCGATTCGGGATCCTCGCTGATCAGGTCCTGCCAGCTGGCGTACTCGGGAAACGCCGGATCGGCGGGGTCAGTGATCATGATCCGCCCGCGCGGCGCGCCGCGGTCGGTGAACACGTAGAACCGGCCGTCCCGGCCGGCTCTTGGCCACGCCTGCGCGTCCACCCCTTCCTGCATGACCAGCAGGTCCGGCGCGGCGGCAGGGCACATCGTCAGGTCGGCGATCCAGACGTCGTTGCGGGGGGCCGTGCCGGCCGACGCGGTGATCACCAGCCAGCGGCCATCGGGGCTGACCTCGACGCTGTAGTAGTTGGTCTTCTCCATGCCGTCGCCGAGGATAAGGGTGTCATCGTCCGCGGGAGCGCCCACCCGGTGCAGATACACGCGGCGGTGAAACTGGGCCTCGCCGGGCGGGACGGCCTCGGGCGGCAGCCGCCGCGAGTAGTAAAAGGCCTCACCGCCGGGCAGCCAGCCGACGGAGGTGTAGCGGCAGCGGTCGATCGGGCCGTCCACGTTCTCGCCGGTGGCGACGTCCATCACCCTCAGCTCTGATTCCTCCCGGCCGCCTTGCGACAGCTGATAGGCCAGGAGCCGACCGTCCCAGTCGGGGCGCCAGCTGTCCAGCGTGGTCGAGCCCGTCGGGTCGATCGCAATCGGATCGATCAGTACGCGCTCGGCGCCACTCGCATCGGCCGTGTAGACGACGGCGTGCTCCTGACCCGGCTCGCGCCGGGAGAAGAACTGCCGATCGCCCCGCCAGACAGGCGGCCCGACCTCGCCGGCTGCCAGCAACTCGGTCAGCCGCGCCGCCAGCGTGTCCCGGCCGGGCACGCGAGCGCGGTAGGCCGCGTACAGCTCATCCTCCGCCTTCAGCCATTGCCTGGTCGGGACGCTGTCGGCGTCCTCGAGCCAGCGGTACGGGTCCGCGACCTGGTGACCATGAATTGATTCAGTGATGTCCTGCCGCAAGGCCTCGGGATACACCAGTGGCGCGGCGCCGGGCTCGGTCCCGTCTGGCACTGTCATAACCGGCACTCTAAATGTCCGAGCCGGGCCGTGCTCCCGGTCCCCGGCGCACCGGACCTGCCGGCCGCCCCGCCAGCAAAGGCCCGAGCCGGTCCGTGCCCAGCTGCGCCAGGGACTGCCGCCGGGCGCCCGTGGCGGGTCTGTTAGCTGACGTTCATCTGAGCTTCTGGTTGCAATAGGGCATCTGGTGTTGGCGATCCGGGTCACTGGCGGTCACACTGGTCACGGGTGCCCCGGCGGCGCTGACGGCGGGCGCACATCTCAGGTGCGGATCGGACCCGCGGGCGAACGGAGGTGCACGTGCGCCGGGTGCTGCTGCTCAACATCACTTATGAGCCGCTGACGACCGTCGGCCTCCATCGCGCGGTCTGCCTTGTCCTGGGCGAGAAGGCGGACGTGGTCCACTCCGACAGCGCTGGCCAGGAGCTTCATTCCACGTCGACCCGGCTTGCCGTGCCCTCGGTCATCCGGCTGCGCCGGTACGTGCGGGTGCCACACCGCAGCCGCGTCCCGCTCACCCGGGCGGCGCTGATGCGTCGGGATAACTACCTGTGTGCGTACTGCGGGACCAAGGCGGACACCATCGATCACGTGATCCCGCGCAGCCGGGGCGGCCAGCACTGCTGGGAGAATTGCGTAGCGTCCTGCACTCGGTGCAACCACCGGAAGGCGGACCACCTGATAGATGAACTCGGGTGGACGCTCGCACGCGACCCTGCGGCCCCTCGTGGGCCGCATTGGCGTCTTATCGGGGCCATTAACGACGGAGACCCCCAGTGGGTCGCCTACCTGGAGCCCACGGCGGCCTAACAGGCCGAGCGATCAGCGCCGCCGCAGCCGGTAAGCGGCCAGTCCGTAAGCAGCCAGTATCACTACCCACACCCAGATCAGGCCCTTGAAGCTCCCGCCGCCCTCCTCGCGCCATGCCCAGGCGACGGCGGTCAGCGGAACTCCGACCACGACTGACCCTGCTGCAAACGCAGCAAAGATCGCCCGCTGCTTACTCAGCCGCACCGGATCGACCGGCCGTCGGCGGGGCCGTCTCTTGCTGGCCAGCTGCTGCTCGACTCGCGCTTCAATGTGCTGGTCGATCCTGGAAAGAAACGACTCCACCACAGCGTCGCCATAGTCGGGTCCAAGCTCACGGTGCACCTCGGCGGCGGCACGAATATCCGCGGCTGACAGCGGCGCTTCACTCATGGGCGGATGGTAGCTGAGTTCGGTAAGGCCGTCCGTGAGGCGCGCTGGCGGCCCGACGCGCACAGTTCTGAGCCCGGATGGCGCAAATCCTGAGATCCCCAGAGGCTCCCGGGACGGGGAGTTGGAGTTTTGGTTACTTCAGCTACGACGGCGACCAGAACTCGCGAGACTCACCTACTTCTGCTGGCTCGCCGCCGTTTCTTGCGGACAGCCACGAGGAAGTTGCCGACGGCGAGAACTAGCAAGGCGACACCGTAGAGGTAACTGCGGATGGCAGGTAGCAGCAGCCAAGCCAGGCCAAGAGCAAGGCAGGTACACCCGAGGACCATGTGATTTCTCGGTGATCGCGGCGTGCCGCGCGGCCATCTGGATACGGCCACGCACAGATCGTATCCGCAACCTCGGCTCCGACCCCAGTGGATCGCCTACCTGGAGCTCACCGCCGCCTGATCCGAGCCGGACGAGCAGCCTCGGACCGCGCGGCGTGAGCGCGCACAGCAGATGCGAAGCCTCCCCGAGGACGTCAGGGCGACGCATAACCCCTCGCTCTAAGCTGGCTTTGGTTGCCAGCGCCCTGGCGATCGGTGCGGTCGTCCGCTGCAACCGTGGAGGGCGACGCCGCAGAATGAGACCGGCATACATCGCGCTGCCCGCGGCGGCGCTCGTGCTCACCGCCTGTGGCACCGCCCCGAAGGCCGCTGCCAGCCAGCACGCGCCGGAGCCCCCGGCGAGTACCGCATCAGCCCCGGGCCGGAATGTCTCGCCCAGCCCTGCCCCGCTGATCGCTGACACCGCCATGGACGTGGCGACGTGCCATCAGTTCGCGGCCGAGCAGGCCGGGCAGATGAGCGCTGTCCACTTCGACGTCTGGCTGCTCCAGCACGGCGGCCAGCCGACGATCGGCCCCGAGTCGGCCACCGGCATAGACAACGCGCTGAGCGTCACTCTCGGCGAATGGTATGCCGTGCAGGCGACAGGACCGAGTGGCGACCTGCAGCCGGCCAGTTACTACGCCGCTGAGGTCAGCGCGGAGTGCCTGTCGATCGGCGCATGAGCGCTAGGGGCCCCAAGTGCGTCGCCTCGCGAACAGCCCATCGCCGCGGAATGCCGGCGTAACCACAATGACCTCAGCAGGCCCGCAGCGACCGGACTGAGGTGACCGCGAGGTCGCGGTGTCGGTCGTGAGCACCTGACCGCTCGGCCGAATTGCGTCGCTATGCCATGGCAGAATGCCCGCCATGGCGGATGATCCTGAGGCGGCGGCGCTGAGTGTGGGTGACCGCGACCCTGAACTCGCCGAGGTCCTGGATAAGGGCCTGGACGAGTACAACTTCGCTGCGACCGGGACGAGCGAGCAGGACCAGGGGTCGTTCTCAGTCAAGGTCACCCGGGCGAACGGGGAGATCATCGGTGGATTGACCGCATGGACGTGGGCCGGACTGTGCGGGATAAGCATGATGTGGGTCCATCCAGACCATCGCAACGATGGCTGGGGTGCGAAGATCCTGTCGGCAGCGGAAAAGGAGGCCAGGCGGCGCAGCTGCGATCGGGCGTGTGTTTCCTCCTTTACGTTCCAGGCCCCTGGCTTCTATGAGAAGTACGGGTACGCCGAGACGGGGCGAACCCTGGGCATCCCCGGTGGAGGCGAGGACGTGCACATGTTCAAGCGCCTCTGAGTAGCGCCATTGCGGGCGCCCCTGGAGCCACGCCGCCTGACATGCCGGACTAGCGGCCGTCGACCGCTTGTTCATCTCATCGACTGAACAGGAGACTGCGGCATGGTGATTACCGCGGTGCTGCTCGCAATCTTCGGGCTGGTATGCATCGGCTTGTCCGCCCGGTTCCTGCGCTGGCTGCGCAGGATGCGGAGGCTATCGGATGTAATCGGGACGGTGGTCGGGCGCGACCGACAGCCCACCTGGAGGGGTTACTGGACGTACCCGGTTGTGGAGTTCACGACGCGGGACGGCGCGCAGATCCGCCGTACATTCCACCAGTTAACCCGTCCCAGGATCGGCCGGAAACTGCGGATCGTCTATGACCCGCGCGCGCTGGCGGCGGGCCGCCAGCGAGGGAGCAGCGGCTTGGTGTTCGAGCCGATGCCTCCGGTGATCTACTCGATCTGGCTGCTGCTGTGGTTCTGGTTGATGGCCGCGTTCGGGCTGGCATTACTGACCCTGTGCATCGCCGTCCTCGCTGGCGCAGGCGGGGCCAGTCTGTGACTGGCTATCTACGACCAGTAATGACGATCTTCGATGGTCGGCTCCGTGCAGCCCGCACCCGGCCGATTCTTGGGGACTACCCGCATGGGTGGCCCGTAGCTACTGCTAGAGCGATAGCTACGAGGCACCCATGAGCCCGTAGCGCGGATCAACGGGTGCGTCGTGAGATGACCGCGAGATCGCCGGTGTCGGTCGTGAGTACCTGAACGCTCGGGCCGAAGTGAGCGGCGAGGATGGCGTCCGTGAGCACATCGGCCGGGCTGCCGGTGACGGCGATATGGCCGGCCGACAGCAGCATGAGCCGGTCAGCGAACTGTCCGGCCAGGGTCAGGTCGTGAATCGCGGACAGCACCGTGAGCGACCGCTCCCTGCGCATCTCGTCGATCAGCTCGAGGGCGTCCACCCGGCGGCCGAGGTCGAGTGCGCTCGTGGGCTCGTCGAGCAGCAGCACCGGCGCCTCCTGGGCAAGCGCCCGCGCGAGGACGACCCGCTGGAGCTCGCCGCCGGACATGGCGCGGAGCATGCGGTCGGCCATTGCGCCGAGGTCGAGGCGGTCGATCGCCGCCGCGCAGACTCGCCGGTCCGCGGCGGTCTCGAGGCGCAGGTAGCCGATGTGGGCGGTTCTGCCGAGCAAGACGTACTCGGTCACGGTCATGTCGGGCGGCAGGATCGGGCGCTGTGGCACGTACGCGATCAGCCGGGCCAGCTCCCGCCTGCTCAGGTCCGCGCCCCGCTTCCCGCCGATCGTGACGGTGCCGTCGAAGGGCAGGAGCCGGGTAATGGCTGCGAGCAGCGTCGTCTTGCCTGCGCCGTTCGGGCCGATCAGGCCTAGCCACTCGCCGTCCCCGACGTGGCCGGTGACGCGGTCGAGCGCCACCGTGTCGCCGTAGCGAACGGCGAGCGCGTCGAAGCCGATCACAACCCTGCCTGCCTGGTGCGGCGGGACCGGAGCACGAACAGGAAGAACGGCGCGCCGATCAGCGCGGTGATCACCCCGATGGGTACCTCTGCCGGGGCCTGCGCAGTCCGTGCCACAACGTCGGCCAGCACCAGGAACGCGGCACCGCCGATCATGGAGATCGGCATCAGCACCCGGTAGCTCGGGCCGGCGGTCAGCCGGACGGCGTGCGGCACGATGATGCCCACGAATCCGATCAGGCCACTGACCGAGACCGCGGCCGCGACTCCCAGGGTCGCCGCGATGACGATCGTGAGCCGCAGCCTGGCTACGTTCACGCCGAGGCTGGTCGCCTCCACCTCGCCAACCCTGAG
>JASHOE010000254.1 GCA_030041275.1 Streptosporangiaceae bacterium | reverse complement strand
TCAACATTGCCCAGCACCGTCTTAGAATCATCCAGCGCCGGCTCCTGATCCAAGATCCCCACCGTGAAACCCGGCATCAGCCGCGCCTCACCATTCGACGGCTGCTCCACCCCCGCCATCATCCGCAGCAACGTCGACTTGCCAGTCCCGTTAGGCCCAACCACGCCAATCTTGGCCCCAGGCAGAAACGCCAGCGTCACGTCATCCAAGACGACCCTGTCGTCGAATGACTTCCGCGCATGGCTGAAAGCGAGAATCTGGGTCATGCCGCGCGCACCCCTGTTAGCAAGACAGGGACCGTTGGCCTGAGCGCGTTTTGCGGCGAGCCCCTCCGCCTGTTGTCAACATTACCTCGGCCCGGCCAACCGACGGGTGGCAACCCGGCCGCATGTCCGCGCCGCTGCGCCGAGGCCGCTCGCTGACCTGCTCGCGCGGTCCGCTGACGTCAGCGCTGCGCCATCGGCCGTCAGGACGCGTAGAGACCGTAGGGCATGCCAGGCCGGGCTGCCGCGATTTCCAGCAGCCGGTTGTACTTGGCGACGCGCTCGCCGCGGGCCGGCGCTCCAGTCTTCAACATGCCGCAGCCGGAGCTGACTGCGAGGTCGGCGATGAACGTGTCGGTGGTCTCGCCAGAGCGATGTGAAACGAGCTGGGCGTAGCCGCCCTCGCGGCACGTCGCGATGGCCGTCAGCGTCTCGGTGACCGTCCCGATCTGGTTGACCTTGATGAGTGCAGCGTTGCCGACCCCGCGGGCAATGGCGTCGGCGATAATCGCGGGATTGGTGACGAAGATGTCGTCGCCCACGAGCGTGACGCGCTCCCCGAGCCGCAGGGTCAACTCGGCCCAGCTCTCCCAGTCGTTCTCGGCCAGGCCGTCCTCGATCAGCCAGACCGGGAACCGGTCGGTAATCTGCGCGTACCGCTCGATCATGTCGGCACTGGACAGCGTCTGGCCAGCAACCCGATAGCTGCCGTCTTCCGCGCGAAACTCGCTGGCTGCCGGGTCCAGGGCGATCGCCACGCCAGCCCTGCCCGCCACGTAACCTGCGTCGGCGATCGCCGTCACGAGCAGGTCGAGTACCTGCTCGGGCTCCGCGATCTGCGGGGCGAACCCGCCTTCGTCGCCGAGCCCAGTCGCGTGTCCCTTCGCCGCGAGCAGACCGCGCAGTGACGCGTAGACCTCGGCGCCGGCCCGCACAGCCTCGGGGTACGAAGGAGCGCCAAGCGGGGCAATCATGAATTCCTGGAAGTCCAGCGGGTTCGGGGCGTGCACCCCGCCATTGACCACGTTAAAGTGCGGAACCGGCAGGCGCGGAGCCACTCCTGCCGGGGTGAGCCAGTCCCACACCGACCGGCCATCGGCGTGGGCGAACGCCCGCGCGCAGGCCATGGACACGCCGACGATAGCGTTGGCGCCGAGACATGACTTGTCTGGCGTGCCGTCGAGCGCGATCATCGCGGCGTCGACGCTGGCCAGGTCAGGCCACTCCCGGTCGGTCAGGCGGTCGGCGATCTCTCCGCGGACCGCCGCTACCGCCCCGAGCACGCCGAGCCCCCCATACCTGCCAGCATCTCCGTCCCGCCGTTCGGCCGCTTCACGGCTGCCAGTGGACGCCCCGGATGGCACTCCGGCCACGGCTACTGTCCCGTCAGCGAGCCTGACGGTCACCTGGACTGTGGGGCGGCCGCGCGAGTCCAGGATCTCCATTGCGTCCAGCGCGGCGATCACTACCGACTTGGATGCCATCGACCTCTCCTCATGTGTGTTGCTGTCTTAGTCAGGTGGGGTTGGCAGGGCTAGGGCTGCGTGGCCGACCAGCAGGCGGAGCGCGTCGGCGTAAGCGCTGGCCTCGTCCGTGGTGATCAGGCCGCGACGGAGTGCTTCCCGCTTGAGGGCATAGGCTCGCATGTTCTCCGACGCTCGCTGCAGCGCTACCGCGAGCGCGCTCGTCATTTTCTGGCCGACCGCTAGCGACGAGCATGCATCGAGGGCCATGGTGAGGTGACGCAGGCACAGCCGCGATGGCTCAGCCGCTGTAGCTGCTCCGGCAGCAACCGCCTCGGCTGCTGCCCGTTCCGCCTGCGCCAGCACGTCGCAGACCGCGCAGGCGACTTTCCCGGTCAGGTCCGCGACGCGCGCAGCGAGCTCGGCGGCATCATGGCTGCGGGACTCCGCTTCGCGTAGCGCGGCCGCGAGACGGCTCGCGAGCATGGCGTTCCCGGCCGAGATGGCGACGGGCGAGCTCAGGTGCGCGTACTGCCAGGAGTGCAGCGAGCAGAACCCGCCAGCCTCAGCGTGCCGGGCCTGGTCGGCTTCGCTGGTAGCGATGCGGAACTGCCGGCGGATAAGGTACTCGGTCTGCGCCCTCTCAAGCTGGTCGCAGACCTCGCATGTCCCGCCAGGCAGCGCCGCGGAGCGCGGCTGCGCGTCCGGATTCAGCGCCGAATCCCCGGCATCGGGGTCCCATGCGGTCAGCGAGTCGTGGAAGGTCGCTAACCGGTCCGCGAGATCCGCCAGGAGCGCGTGGTCGTCATCACGTGGCGGAGCCGTCAGGTAGCGGCGAAACTGGGCGGCTTCGGCGGCGGCCTGCCGTCGTGCCTGCTCGCTGAGTCGCCGCGCCCAGTCTGCCGCCGCGGTCCGGAAGGCAGGCCCGGCGCGCTCGGCGAAGTCGGCGACGGCGGCCCTGAGCGCGGCGGAGATGCCGTGTCGCGCCGCGTCGTCAGCATCGCGGCGGCCGCGGCGCCGGTGCCGCTGCTCCGCGGCAGGCTGGCCGAGCCCGGTCCAGCCCACGACCGGGACGGTGAGCTGCGGTATCTCGTCGGGCGCCCAGCCAGCAGGTGCGCGGTCAAACACCGGGAGTCGTGCCATGGCAGCACCCAGCTCCCTTGGCGACCGGGCCAGGCCCAGCAGAATGCCGATGTCGTCTGCCGCCGCCGCGACCAGGGTCTCGCTCAGCTCGGCGGCCCGGCGCTCCAGCCAGTCTGCGCCGGCTTGCGGTCCGACCAGGCGCGCTGCTGTCAGCGTGTCAAGTTCCGCATCGGCGCGCCCTCCCGCTGCGCCGGATTCTGGCGCGGTGGCGAGCGCGAGCAACTCGGTGAGCTCCGTCGTTCTGCCGGGCCACCGCTCCGTAAGGAACGCCGTGACGGCGGCGTCCGCCGAGGCGGCAATCCTGTTTCCCACCGTCTCCAGGCGGCCCTGGAGCTTACTCACCTGGGAGTCGAACTCGGCCAGGATCCTGTCGCGTCCCTGCCCGCCACCGATGGGCCGGCCGGCCTCCAGGTCACGCTGCTGCCAGGCCACCAGGTCGGCCGCCGAGCAGGCGACGTTGCGGAGGGCGACCCGGCCCTGCTCCGCGGTCAGGAAGCGGGTGAGCGCGTCGCGCAGCGGGCCGACTCCACTGCCTGCGAGCTGCTGCGGATCGTTGCTGACCGCGCCGCCCAGCGCCTGCAGCGCCGAGATCGCAAACACCGGCGGCTCGGCGGGAAGGCTGGTGCGCGTCCAGCGCCGCACGTACTCGGTTACCTCCGCGGCGTCGGTGTCCGTCACCAGATCGCGCTTGTTGATGACAACGAATAGCTTGCCTGCCTGTCCGGCCGCGCTGGTGAGAAAGTCGGCCTCGGCTCGGGTGAGTGCGGAATCGAATCCGGTGACGAAGACGACCGCATCGGCCTGCGGGACGTAGCGCAGCGTGGCAGCGGTGTTGGCGGCGATCGCCGACCCCACGCCGGGGGTATCGACGAACTCGAAACCCAGGCGCAACAGCTCGGCTGGGATCTCCATCTCGACGGAGGTGACCTGCATCCGGGTCCGCTCGGTGCTCGCCCTGGCCACGAACCGGCCCACCTCGGCCACGGGCACCTCGACTGGCAGGGCGCCGGCGTGGCTCCTGACCAGCGCGCGAGCCTCTGTCCCGTACCGGACTGTGGTGACGACTGACGTCATCGGCAGCGCGCCCATGGGCAGGTATGCCGCCCCGAGGAGCGCGTTCATCAGTGTCGTCTTGCCACGGCTGAACTGGCCGATCACCGCCAGCTGAAATCGCCCTGCTGCCAGCCGGGCCAGCAGCCCTCTGATCTGCTGCTCGCGCTGGTCGTCCCCGTATGCGTGCGAGACGGGCAAGACCGCGCGGACCATATCCGCCAGCTCGAGCCGGCGCTCCTGGTATGCGGTCAGGGCGTCCATGCGGTGTCAGCCGGGCTGCCCGGCGGCCGGGGGGTCCTCATGTTCGGCCCTGGTGGTGTGGCGACGCCGAACGAGCACGAAGAACGGGATCGCAGCGAGTTGCACGGCGACTGCGAAAGCCGTCACCGCGCCCAGCGACACATCGAAGAGAACGCCGATGAGCACGCTGCCTGCCACCCACGCGGTGCCGTAGCCGCCAGTGAAGAGTCCGTACGCCGACGCGCGCCGATCCGGCGTTACCATCGGCGCGACCGCGGCGGGAATGATCGACTCCTGCACGCCCATGCCGAGCCCCCACAGCGCCACGCCGAACACCGCGGCCCACACTCCGCCGAGGAAAACCAGCGGCGCATACGCCGCTCCAGCCACCGTGAGCGGGATCAGCACGCCGATTCCGGCCTTGTCGTACAGCTTGCCGAAGATCAGCGACCCGGTTCCGCTGACCGCCATTGCGACCGCGTAAAACACCGGCACGATCGGTGCGGAGACCGTGCGGGCCTGCTGGAAGTGGAAGGCGATGAGCGGGAAGTCCGCAAGCCCCGCCGCCACGAGCGCGGCCCCGGCGAGGTAGATCCAGAACACCCGCGGCAACCCGGCCCTGGTAACCTCGGCCGGCCCGGCCGCCAGGTCCTGCGGCCGTGGGAAGAACCGGCGCGCGGCCAGCACCAGCGTCAGCGTGATCACCGCGGGCGCCGCAAGCGCCGCGAACGCAAGTTTGTAGTCGTGGTTGCTCACCGCCAGCACGAGCGCGACCAGCAGCGGGCCGAACATCGCGCCGAACTGGTCCAGCGCCTCGTGCACCCCGAATCCCCAGCCGTAGCCCATTTCCCTGGCGGCGTGCGACAGCATCGCGTCCCGCGGCGGGTTGCGCGTCGCCTTGCCGACTCGCTCGGCGATGATGAGCAGCGCCGCGACTTCCCAGTTCCCGGCCAGCGCTAGCAGCGGCACCGCCGCCATCTGCACCACGTACCCGCCGATCGTGATCGGCCAGTACCGGCCCGTCCGATCGGCGCCGCGGCCAGAGAACAAGCGCAGCCCGTAGCCAAGGAATTCGCCGAGTCCGCTGATCACGCTGATAGCCAGTGCGCCCGCCCCGAGCGTGCCCAGGTACGGCCCGATTACCGAGCGAGAGCCCTCGTAGGTGAAGTCGGCGAAGAAGCTCATGACGCCGACCAGCAGCACGAACTTCAGCGCCGGCGAGGCGCCGCGGAGGCGGGCGAGTACCGTCATGGCCGCTCCGCTAGTGCAGTCCAGCGACGACTGCGAGCAGGGCGACGAGCGCAGTCAGCATATAAGCCAGGTAGGCATCGAGCCGGCCAGACTGCAGTCGCTGCGCCAGTCGCACCATGAGCGCGAACGGTCGGCGGAACGGCCGGTACAGGTACTCCTCGACCACCTCGATGACGTCCGAGCGGTACGCCACATGCGGCACCGCCGGATCCAGGCCGGGCTCGAGCGCCGCGTCGTCGAGCCTGGTGACCTCTGCCTGGGTATGCAGCACCGCCGCGAGCACGCGCCGGGTCGGGTTCGCGAAGCCGGAAGCGGTGTAACTGTCGTGTCCGGACACGCCGGCGGTGGCGGACCGCCACGCTGGAACGCGGCGCACCCGCAGCAGCCGCCGGCCCGAGGCCAGCCACGCGGCGCCGAAGACGAGCGCGAACAGCGCGGGCATGACGATCCAGAGCCACGACGGCGACAGGATGGAGAAGCCCGCGAAGACCGGCTGGAGCACCCACGGCGAGCGCAGCGCACCGGTGACGGCCCCGGCTGGCAACACCGGCGAGATGCCAGCCGCGATCACCCTGATCTCGAGCGGCGCCAAGGCCGCCAGGGCCAGGCACGCCGCGGCCAGCGAGGCGAGGCCGGCCCGCCCGGCTAGCCCGGTGTTTTCCGTGGCGACGCGCCCGTCGGTAGCCGGATCACGCCGGCCGAGCACCACCAGGCCGATGAGCCGCACGAACGTCACGCCGGCGAAGCCGGCGGTCAGCGCGACCGCGGCGCCGGTCAGCGCCAGCACGAGCCGGTCACCCAAGCCAGGCACGCGGAACTGCTGCATGAGCGCCTCGAGCAAGAACCACTCAGAGACGAAGCCGGCGGTTGGCGGCAGCCCCGCCAGTGTGAGGCTGCCCACCGCCAGCCCGGTGCCACTCCACGGCGCGATCCGAACCGACCCGCGCAGGCTGTCCACGTCGTCGCTGCCGGTCGCGGCCTCGACGCCCGCGCTGGAAATGAACAGCAGCGACTTGGCCGCGGTGTGTGCGACAACCTGGAGGGTGGCGGCGAGCAGCCCGACCGCCATGAGCTCCCGGCTGCCCCTGGCTGCGCCAATCAGCGCCACCCCGTATCCGGCGAGAATCAGTCCGGCGTTCTCAACACTGGAGTAAGCGATCACCCGCTGCAGGCTGCTCTGGACCGCCGCATGGGCGATGCCAAGGATGGCGGTGAGGCCAGCCAGCATGAGCAGGATGTCGGTTACCACGGCCGGTGGCGGACCCAGCACGGCCAGCGTGCGCCACAGACCGTAGAAGCCCACGTTCACGGCGACGCCCGCCATGATCGCCCGCGCCGGGCCCGGAGCCGCGGCGTAGCCACGCGGCAGCCAGACCTGGAACGGCACCAGGCCCACCTTGACCCCGAACCCAGCGACGAGCAGCACGACGGCAGTTGCGCGCAGCGGGCCAGCCGGGACGTGTGCCATCGCGGTCAGCGTGAGCGATCTCGACCGGGTGACCAGCAGCAGCAATCCGACCAGCAGACACGCACCGCTGACCCGGCCGAACGCAAGCGTGACCAGCGCCGACACCGGCCGGCCAGGCGCCCGCCGATCGACGCCAGCCAAGAGCCAGAACGCGAGTGTGAGGGTCTCCCAGCCGAATAGCAAGGTGAACGCATCCCGCGCGGTCAGGATGACGCCGACCGAGCCGAGGGCAAGCGCGTAGCCGACACCGAGACCGCGCCGGGCCGAGGCAGCAGGGCCGAGCGTCCACGACGCGAACGCGAGCGACACCGCGACGGCGGCCGCGAACGCGATCACGAGGAACAGGCCCGACAGCCGGTCCGCCCCAAGGCCGGCCACCGTGGCAAAGAGGGGAACGGGCTGGCCTGTCCTCGCCGCCGGCGCCGGGCCGCTGCCGTTCCCGATGGCCACCGAGCCGAGCAGCCCGGCCGACTGCAGCGTCACGGGCCGGCCCGCGATCGCGGCCGCTCCCGCCACCACGAGGCACGCCGATCCGGCCGCCCCGGCCAGGTACGGCACCGGCCGCCATCCTCGGCGGCTCGGCCCCACGAGCAGGCCGGCCAGGCCGGCCAGGGCGAGCAGGATCAGCCCGGCAGCGAGCACGGCACCATATCCGCTCACCGCTTGCCGCCCCTGCTCGCCCGCGGCACCGCCGCGGTTGGCAGCCGGTCCAGTGCCAGCAGCAGCGCCGACAGAATCGCGAACGGGCTCGGCGGCGAGCCGGGCAGCCACACGTCTACCGGCACGATGTCACCGACGCCGCCTGCGGTGGTCGGAGCGTCGTGTGCTGGGCCGACGATGCCGCCACTGACCGCATCGGTGCCCACCGCGATAACAACCTTGGGGTGCGGCATGGCCTCGTAGGTCTGCCGCAGCGGTTCCGCCATGCCGGGCGTGCCAGGCCCGGTCACCAGCAAGATATCCGCGTGCCGCGGGCTCGCCGTCAGGAAAATACCGAGCCGGTGAATGTCGTAGACCGGGTTCAGCAGCGCCAGGATCTCCCACTCCTCGGCGCCATCCGATCCGGTGTCGACGTGCCGCAGATGCACCGACCGGCGCAGCGCACCGGTGCGCACGCGCAGCCCGGCGGTGACGGCGGCCAGCGCTTCCGGCGTTTCCTGACCCGGCACCACGAGCTCAGCGCGGCTCAGCGCCGCCAAGGCCGGCCCCGACGTCCAGGCGAACATGTCCGGACGCGCGGCCACGCACCGGCCGCACAGGATGCAGCGGCCCCGGTCGATCCGGACCGCGCCGGATGCGGCCACGCCGATCGCACCGGTCGGACACAGCGCCGCCACGTTCTCGCTGGAATCGGCGCGCGCGGCCGACGTGGGCACGGTGGCCGGCCCTCGGGTCACCGCCGCATACTCGTCCGGCCGGGCCGGCCAGCGGGTAGTCAGCACGCCATTCCGCAGCCCGCGCAGTGCCCACATGGTTTTCCCCTCCCGCCCTTATCCGGCTGCTCCGGCGACGGACAACCCGAAGCTCGCCTCGATGAAGGGGAAGTCGGTCAGGATGTCGCCGGCAAACACCTCGTGCATGAGTACGAGGTTGTGGAACGAAGCAGACCGGCCGCGGCACCGGATGATGACGCCGTCCTCGATCCGCACGTCGTACAGGACCTCGCCCTGCGGCGCCTCGGCCCACCCGACGGCGCGGCCGACCGTCGGCGCGCAGGCAGCGCGCAGCGGACCGCTCGCCTCGTCGAGCTCGTCGGCCACCTGCCGGAGCAGATGCCAGGAGTCGGCGATCTCGTCGACCCGAACCTCAAGCCGGGCGAGCGCGTCTCCGGCCTCCCGAGAGCTCACGGTCTCGCCCAGCGCGGCGTAGGCGGCGTACGGCCGCGCCGTCCGGGCGTCGTCGGTGCAGCCCGACGCCCGCCCGAGCGGGCCGAGAGCGCCGTGCTCTGCCGCGCGGTCTGCTGGCAGCGGCCCGGTCCGGCGCAGGCGATCGAGAAACGAGGCCGTTCCCATGAGTAGCCGGACGTCGTCGCTGACCCGCCGGTCGAGCTCGCCCACCGCGGCCAGCAGCGCAGCGGGACCCAGGAGCGGCGCGGCGACGACTCCGCCGGGCACGACAACGCCGCGGCCGAATCTGCTACCGCACAGACCGCCGGTGAGCCGCAGGACCAGCTCCTTGTGCCAGCCGAACCGCGCCGTGGCGACGGCGAGTCCCGCCGCGTCGGCGAGCCTGACGATGACGTCGAGGTGGCAGGCCAGGCGTTCCAGTTCGGCGTGCATCGTACGGATGAGCGCGGCGCGCCACGGCACGTCGGCGCCCGCAAGGGCCTCCACGGCCTGGCAGTAGGCGATCGCGTGCGCCACTGACGCGATCCCCTCGGTCCGCTCGGCCAGCAGGACACCGTCGCCCGGAACCATGCCCGCAAACCGCGTGCCGATGCCGCGGTGCTTGTAGAACAGCCGCATGTTCAGGTGCGGGATGTCCTCGCCAGGCGTCTCGACCAGGTACTCGATCGACTCGACGACGCCCGAGCGAACCGGCCCGTGCGGGATGGTGAACAGGCCGGGGCCGATGGCGTGTCGCGGCAGCACACCGGGATCCGCAGCTCGGACGAGCGGCTCGAGCCTGGGGTGACCGTCGGGGATGACCCCGAACAGATCGTGGATCTCGCGCTCGTACCAGAAGGCGGACCCGACGAGCGGGGTCAGCGCCGGGTAGCTGGCCTGTCCGCTCGGCACCAGCGCGTCCAGCGTGCTGATGCCGTCGGGCCCGGCGAGCTGGGCGGTCAAAAGCAACCCGTCGGCGCGCGCCGTGCCGAACAGGTCGGCGAGCCTGCCGCCGGCGGCGCGATGCTTCACGACCTGCTCCCACAAGGCGCTGACGCTCTGGGTTCGCTCGGTGTCGGGGACGGTCATGACACCCGCCCGTCAAGCAGAATGACCGCCCGGCCGAACAGGTCAGTGAGCTCGGCCGGCGGGTGCAGCCCGAGCACCAGCAGCGCGAGCACCCCGGCCACGACCGGCACGACCATCCAGCCGCTCGGCTCGGCCCTGTTCTGCACCGCCCCGGCGGCTGGCAGCATGAGCACCCTGGTGACCGAGCCGGCCAGCCCGAAGAACGCCGCGGTCACGCCGACAACCAGGATCGCTGCGGCCGCGTAGTTGCCCGAGTCCAGGCCCCCGGCCACGATCTCGAACTCACTCCGGAACAGGCCGAACGGCGGCATCGCGCCGAGCGCGAAGAGCGCCAGCAGGAACAGCGGCCCGCTCCACGGAAGCAGGTCCAGCCCACCGCGGATCGAGGTGATCCGCTTGCTGCCGAGCTTGCGGACCAGCACGCCGGCGCCCATGAACGCGTTGCCCTTCGCCGCCGCGTGCGCGAGCACGTGCAGCAGCACGCCTGCCAGGGCAGCGGGCGCGCCGAAGCTGACCCCGATCGCGAGGATGCCCATGTGCTCGACGCTGGAGTAGGCAAGCAGCCGCTTGATGTCCCGCTGCCCGAACAGGTAGAGCATGGCGAGCAGCAACGAAGCGACTCCGAACACCAGCAGCACGTTCCGCGGGAAGCGGGAGCCTAGCGCCGTCTCCGCCACCTGGTAATAGCGCAGGATCGCGTAGAAGCTGACCGCAAGCAGCGATCCGGACAGCAGCGCGGACACCGGTGTCGGCGCCTCCGAGTGCGCGTCTGGCAGCCAGGTGTGCACTGGCACCAGACCGGTCTTGGTACCGAAGCCGAGCACGGCGAGCACGAACGCCAGCTCGATCGGAGCGTGCGGCAGCCGCGGCGCGGCCGTCAGCAGCTGGCTGAAACCCAGGTCGTAGGACTGGCCGAGCACGCGCGCGCCGGCGTAGTACGCGAAGATCGTCGCCAGCAGCGCCAGCGCCAGCCCGGCCGACCCGAGCAGCACGTACTTCCACGCCGCCTCGGCGGCACCGTCGGTGTCCTCGATGGCCACCAGCAGTGCCGACACGACTGTGGTCACCTCGATTGCCACCCAGAGCAGCCCCAGGTTGCTCATCATCGGCGCGGCGAGCATCGCCCACGCGAACACGTTCAGCCCGATCCAGAACCGGCGAGAATAGCGATCCCTGGGCCGCTGACCGGGTCCCGTCTGCAGGTAGCCGACCGAGTACACGGCGACCGCCCCATAGAGGAAGCCAGTCGCGAGCAGGAACACGACACTGAGCGCGTCGACGCGCAGGAACCGCAGATAGCTGACGGTGCCGTGGGCGGCGGACGGCACCAGGGCGAGCACCAGCGCGAAGCTCACGACGCCGCTCACCGAGGTCACTACTCGGGCGACGGGCAGCGGAACACGCAGGCACGCCACGGCGGCAGCAACCGGCAAGACGAGCAGCACCAGCAGGATCACGTGCATCGGCTAGCCCCGCAGGCTGGTGAGATCGGCAGTGGACATGGACTCGGCCCGGCCGTGATGCACGCGGATCAGCAAGCCGAACACGACCGCTGCGACGAGCAGGTCAAACAAGAACGCGATCTCGAGGATCAGCGGCAGCCCTGCGGCCACGACCAGCGCGGTCAGCGATACTCCGTTCTCCAGCGACAGGAAGCCGATCGCCTGGGAGATCACATCGCGGCGCACGATCATGAGCACGAATGCGACCAGGACGACGGCCACCGACACCGACAGCGCGGTCACTGGCAGCACCGGGGTGGCGAGCCCGAGCGCAGCGACGGTGAAGAAGCCGAACGCGGCGACCGCGATCGCGATGAGCACAGTGCTCGCAACGCTGAGGGCGTGGCTGCCAGCGATGTCGCTCCATCGCGGATCACCGCCGATCGCGCCTATCCCGCGCAGCAGGCGGCGCATCACCACCGGGACGATGATCGCCTTCAGCGCGAACGACAGCCCGGCCAGGAGATAGAGCTCGGGCAGGTGCCGAGTGGCGGCCACGACAACAGCGAGCGCGGACAGCAGCGCCGACTGTGCCGCATAGAGCCGGACCTGGTCGCGCAGCAGCGCCTGCCGGAACATGCCGAACTCGGCCAGCAACACTCCGACGGCGATGACGTTCGCGCCACCCGACAGCGCGCTCGGTGCTGCGACGACGGCCGCCACCGACGGCCCGGCGGTCGCCAGGAACATCAGCCACCACCCAGGTAGAGCGTGAACACGCCGAGCACCGCGAGCAGGAACGCGGCCGCGGTGAACTCGGTGATCTTGAATAGGCGCAGCTTGGCGAATGTGTTGTCGATAACGGCGACCACGACGCCGAGCAGCGCTGCCTTGCCGATCAGGGCGACCATCGCCAGCAGCACCGGAACCAGGCCAGGGGTCGAGGCCAGGCCCCACGGCGCGACGAACACGTTCAGCAGGATCGTGAACAAGATCAGCTGCTTCATCGCCGAGCCCCACTTCAGCAGCGCGAAGTACGGCCCGGAATGCTCGAACGACCTGGCCTCCTCGATCATCCCGAACTCGTTGGTGCCGGTATGCGTCTCCACCGGAATCCGGCCGGTCTCGTAGAGGATGACCATGAACAGCGCCGCCGCCGCCAGCAGGTGCGCTGGCCGGATGATCTGCCCGGCCGAGGACCGCACCGTCGCTGCGAGCGCATACGGCAGGTCAGTGCCGGTCACCAGGGCGACGGTGAACACCACGAACAGGACCACCGGCTCCGTGATGGCAGCGAACGTCTTCGCCCGGCTGGCGCCGAGCTGGGCATACGGGCTGCCGGTGTCGAGCGCGGCCACCGCGATCAGGAAGCTCGCCAGCGACAGGATGAACCCGCCGCCGAGGATGTCGCCCATGTAGCCGAGCGGCAGGCCAAAGGTGGTCAGCACGGGGATGAGCAGGGGCACGGTCAGGTAGCACGCCATCGCCGCGAGCGGCGCCGCGAGGAACACCCAGCTTGAGCCCTCCGGCGCGAGCGCCTCCTTGCGAAACAGCTTCGCCAGGTCGTGATAAGGCTGCACAATCCGCGGCCCGGTCCGCCCCTGCAGGCGTGCCTCAACCCGGCTGATCACCCCGGAGACACCCGGAGCGGCAACCGCGACGGTGAGCACCTGGCAGAACTGGACGACCGGGATTGGCAGGTCCGGGCTCACTGAGGTGCTCGCCGGAAGCGGAGGTACCCGCTGAGATAGTGGTGAGGGCGGGCACCGGCTGGTCTGGCTTCCAGGCCGCCCCCGCTATCGCTGCCAGGCGGCTCGCTCGGCTCGTCGATCATGATGGTCTCCTCTGGCCACGCCGGAATCCCGGCAATTCGTGGTAGAGGCCATCAGCGAACAAAAGCCGCGGTTAGTGGCGAGCCTCATCGCCAGCTCATACTTTCTATCGCACCGCGCCCCGTAGCTGCAATGCACATAAGTCACTCTGGTCACACGCGGACGGTGCCCTCGCTGCGCCGGTGCCGAGCTGGCTCAGCACCGCGCGGACAGCCCGGTCGCGTGTCTCCAGCTCGTCGAGTTGCTGCCGACCCGCCGCGCCAGCGTCGGCGCGGATCCGGGCGGCACGCTCAAGCGCGGCGATGAGCCGCTCCGTGGCGTCCGCATACCGCCGTCGCACATCCATAAGCAACCGTCTGCTCGCCTCGGCCAGCCGGTACTGCAGGTCGGCACGAGCCCGGCCAAGCTGCCCACTGATCAGGTCCGGCACCTCAGCGAGCACCCGCTGACGCGCGAGCCGCCGGCCGTACTCGCCAGGCACCCGTCGCCGGACCGCACCGGCCAGCAGTTCGACCTGGTCCACGTGCTCTCCCACGTTGTAGAAAAAGCCAAGGTCGGGCGCCAGCCGACTTGCAGCGGCGGGCAGCGCGAGGTCAATGCCGAGCAGGTCCGCGGCCGCCGACCGCACCGTGGCAAGGTCAGCCGCCAGCTCGGCCGCCAGCTGCCGGTCGAGGTCGCGCAGCCCTTCCTCCAGCCGTCTTGCCTGCTCCTGCCGCCACGACTCGACGGCCTCAGTGACCATGCCAGCGAGCTGACCGCGCCCCGCGCGCTGGATGTCGGCGGGCGAGGCGTCCGCAAGCTCTCCGCCGAGCACGCGGTCCATCCGCTCGCCGATCCCGGCGGTCAGCCCCGGTACCGCCTGCTCTGCGGCCGTGTTGAGCGCTGCGAGCAGCCGGTGCGCCTGCGCGCTCGCCCTGTCCTCCGCGTCCTGGCGTCCGCTGGTCACCGCTGCCAGCCGGCTGCTGAACGCCGCCACCTGCGTGGCGGCCTCCTCGCCCGGCAATCGCGCCGCTCGGGCCGCGAGCGCGACCTCGTCCAGCAGCTGCTGACTGATCCGGCGAGCGTGCTGGGCTACCGACTGCTCGAGGTGCGCGACCCTAGCCGACTCGAGGAAGGCGGTGAAGTCGGCCTCGAAAGACCCGAAGCCGGGATCGCCGCCGCCGAGCGCGCTGCGGGCCGACAGCGGGTACACCTGAGCCGCACGTCCGGTCGCTTCGGCCACCACGTGCTCGGTGAACTGCACGGCTTCGGCAAGTGACCCCGCGTCCAGGTAGTCGGCCTTGTTCAGCACGACGAACAGTGCGACCGACATCCCGGCGACCCGGCGAAGCAGGTCGCGCTCGCTGGCCGAGACCGGCGGATCGGCGGTCAGCACGAAGATCGCCGCGTCCATGGACGGCAGCACGGCGTCTGCGGCGGCGGTGTTGTGCGCGTGCACCGAACCTGTGCCCGGCGTGTCCACGATCTCCACGCCAAGAGCGAGGATCGGCGCACTCACCTGCACGGTGATCGCCGCTACCTGCCGGCGGTTGCCTGGGTTGCCCCGTTCCGAGCCGAAAGCCTCGAGTTCGGATAGCGGGAAGCGGTCGGCGCCACCCCCGGTGAACGCGACCTCGATGCCCTCAAGGCCATCGGGCGCGTGCACCACCGTGGCCGGAACCGCGGTGAGAGGCGTCACGCCGGCAGGCAGCACCGCACGACCAAGCAGGGCGTTTGCCAGGGTGCTCTTGCCCCGCTTGGCCTCGCCGGCAACCAGCACCCGCAGCCGGGCAGCGTCCAGCCGGTCGCGTAGCGCAGCTAGCTCGTGCCGGTCGGCCTCCCCAGCCAGCTCATCGAGCTGGTCGAGCACCGCCCGGATCGATGTCCGCTCGCCAGTGCGCATCTCATCACCTACCTATGCCAGGTAGGGACCGTTGGCGGACACACCGCAATCGACTCGGCGGGCCCCTCCGCCCGTGCGCACTTCCAGGCTAGCGGCTTCCGCCGGCCTCGCGCGCGCGGCCGCGGTCAGCCCAGGTCGAGGCCCGGGTAAAGGGGATGCCGCGCGAGCAGCTCTTCGGCCGCCGCGTGCGTCTTGCTGGCCACGCCGTCCGCGATCACGTACTTGGCCTTGGAGGCCCCGCCGGACGGTGCAGCGGCCGGGCTGGTGGCCGACAGCACGCCGACGATGAGCTCGGCGACCCGGTCGAGGTCGCCGGGGCCGAAGCCGCGGGTGGTGAGCGCAGGCGTGCCGAGCCGGATGCCAGAGGTGTACCACGGACCGTTCGGGTCGCGCGGGATCGAGTTGCGGTTGGTGACGATGCCGGAGTCGAGCAGCGCCGACTCAGCCTGGCGACCCGTCAGCCCGAACGTGCCCACGTCGAGCAAGACGAGGTGGTTATCGGTACCGCCGGTGACGAGGCGAGCGCCCCTGGAGAGCAGCCCGTCCGCCAGCGCGACGGCGTTGTCGGTGATCTGTCGTGCGTACCGCTGGAACGAGGGCTGGCGGGCCTCGGCCAGCGCCACGGCCTTGGCGGCGATCACGTGGCCGAGCGGTCCGCCGAGAACCAGTGGGCAGCCGCGGTCGACCGCCTCGGCGTACTCGGGCTGGCACAACACCACCCCGCCGCGCGGCCCGCGCAGCGATTTGTGCGTGGTCGTGGTCGTGACGTGGGCGAAGGGCACCGGGTCGAAGTCGCCGATGAACACCTTGCCCGCGACCAGTCCGGCGAAGTGCGCCATGTCCACCAGGAGCGTGGCGCCGACTTCGTCGGCGATCTCCCGCATGATGGCGAAGTTGATCTTGCGTGGATACGCGGAATATCCCGCGATGAGGATGAGCGGCCGGAACTCGTGAGCCCTGGCTCGGACGTCGGCGTAGTCGAGCAACCCGGTGTCGCGGTCGGTCCCGTACGACGCCTGGTGGAACATCTTCCCGCTGATGTTGGGCCGGAACCCGTGCGTCAGGTGACCTCCCGCGTCCAGCGACATACCGAGCGCCCGCTGGTTGCCGAGCCGTTGCCGCAGCGTCTCCCAGTCGTCGGCGGACAGCTCATCGACATTCCGGGCGCCGAGGTCGGCGAGCGCCGGCGCCTCGATGCGGTGTGTCAGGATCGCCCAGAACGCGACAAGGTTGGCATCGATGCCGGAATGCGGCTGGACGTAGGCATGCGGCGACGAGAACAGCGCCTTGGCGTGGTCGGCGGCAGCCTGCTCGACGGTGTCGATGTTCTGGCAGCCGGCATAGAACCGGTGGCCGATCGTGCCCTCGGCGTACTTGTCTGACAGCCACGTCCCCATCGTCAGCAGGACAGCGGGCGAGGCGTAGTTCTCGCTCGCGATGAGCTTCAGCGACGCCCGCTGGTCGGCGAGCTCGCTGCGGATTGCCCCGGCGACCGTGGGCTCTACGGCCCCGATGACCCGCAGCGCGTTCTGGTATGCGGCCGACACCGCGTCAGCGTCGACGGACGCTGGCGGCTTGGTCTGGGTCTCAACGTGCTGCGATGCCATTGCGCCTCCCTGGAGAACCGGAACAAGCGGCCCGGCCACGCCGGTCTCGCGCTCCGCCACTGCCCGGCGGCCATCTACCCTACCGAAGTGCGCCAGGCCCGCCGACGCCTCGCCCTCCGCGGCAAGCCTTCTGCGGAATGGCATGCACGATTGCGCTTATCCGCCCGGTTCCGTACAACACTGGTGTGGCCCCTGGGCACCGGCGTCGGTGCCACTCCCCCGACTAGGGCCGAAGGACAGTGACATGGACCTCGGACTGCTGCTCCTGCGCCTCGCGCTCGCCGCAATCTTGTACATGCACGCCACGCAGAAGACGCTTGGCTGGTTCTCCGGCCTGGGCCTGGACCGAATGGCGCCGCTTTTCGAGAACCTCGGCCAGCGGCCCGGCCGTCAGATGGTGAAGCTGGCTGCGGCTTGCGAGGTGACCGGTTCGTTGCTCATCGCCATCGGTCTCGCGACACCGCTCGGCGCGGCGATCCTGGCCGGGACCATGGCCGTCGCCGGCGGGGCGTCGACGCTATCCAAGGGCACGGTGTGGAACGCCGCGGGCGGCGGTGAGTACCCGCTCGTGCTCGCGGCGTTCGCGTTGATCATCGGGTTCACCGGGCCCGGCGCCTGGTCGCTGGACTCCGCGCTCAAAGCGCCCTGGGTGCCGAAGTCCAACGCGGCGGCCCTGGTGATCGGCGTGATCGTGCTCGTGGTCGCCGCGCTCGCCGCCGGCGCGGCACTCCTGCGCACCCGGGCCAACCTGGCCGGCGGCGCCGCCAGCGCCGCGGCCGAGTCGGTTCCGCCGACCTCCGCCTGAGCGGTAACCAGTCGCGGCGGCCGCTACCGGCTCACCTCGTCGGCCTGATACCGCGGTGATGACTGCTTGAGCTGACGCAGCATCATCCGCATCTCGGCGGCGGGCGTGCCGTCGGCGCCAAGCGCCCGGCTGTCGAACCACAGCACCTCGGTCTTCGGTGTCTGGCTGACCGCGACCACTTCGCCGGTAACGCGGTAGCGGCTGTCCAGGAAGACCGGACCAGACCGGAACCGGATTTCGATCGCGCCGAACAGCCCGACGTGGTCGCCCATCGACGCTCTGGCCTCGTCGAGCACCTTTCGATACAGCAGATCCACCACGGTCGACGGCGCGGCGATCGGACCACCCCAGGGCGACGGGCCGGTGTACCAGTCCAGCGGCTCGGTCATGGCATCCTGGCCGATGCGCTTTCGCTGCCGCTCGCCGTCCGGCTCCATCATCAGGTCACCGAGCACCGTACCGGGCTGCAATCCCGCCAGGATGCGCAGTTGCGCCGGATCGACCGGACGCAGGTCGCGCGACCGCAGCGCGGACAGTTCGGCGGGGTTCCCGCACGACGCCGTTCCCTCGGCGACGAGTACGTCATCGGGGGTGGTCGCCCACGCCCGGGTCTGAACGTCATGTGGCCGGTGCGGTGCCTCGACGAAAGCCCGGACCGGCTCGCCGTCGGTGGTCGCGTACCGAAAGTACAGCGACAGGCTGCCGTCGGTGAACCAGCTGTCGCCGAAGGCGCGGAGGGCCAGCGGCGGGAACTGATCCATGTGGATGCTGCCGGCGACCGTCCCGCCACGGAAGCCGAGCGCGGTGGCGGTCGTGTCGTCGTGAATGCTCCCGACGACGCCAGCGGAGAGGTTTCGGGGGTTGCGGATCGGTCCTGCGAGCACGTCGACAGTCATGGGTGCCTCCCGTACCCATCGAACCCTGTCCTGAGGCTTCTGCCTACCGCGGAACGCCCGCCCGCGGCCTGCATGATTATGCAGATGTGTGTATAATTCTGCTCGTGTCCAAGGTTCTCTCCTCCCTTCCCGTCGGCGAACGCGTCGGCATCGCCTTCTCCGGCGGCCTCGACACCTCCGTGGCGGTCGCCTGGATGCGCGAGAACGGCGCGGTGCCCTGTACGTATACCGCCGACATCGGGCAATACGACGAACCGGACATCGCCTCAGTGCCTGGTCGCGCCGCCGCGTACGGCGCGGAGATCGCCCGGCTGGTCGACTGCCAGGCGGCGCTCGTCGAGGAGGGACTCGCCGCCCTGGCGTGCGGGGCATTCCACATCCGCACTGGTGGCCGCGCTTACTTCAACACCACCCCCCTTGGCCGAGCCGTCACCGGCACGCTGCTGGTGCGCGCCATGCTCGAGGATGACGTGCAGATCTGGGGCGACGGCTCCACCTTCAAGGGGAACGACATCGAACGGTTCTATCGGTACGGACTACTCGCCAACCCGTCGCTGCGGGTCTACAAGCCATGGCTCGACGCGGACTTCGTCGGCGAGCTCGGCGGCCGCACTGAGATGTCCGGGTGGCTGCTGCACCGCAACCTGCCGTACCGGGACAGCACCGAGAAGGCGTACTCCACCGACGCCAACATCTGGGGCGCGACCCACGAGGCCAAGGCGCTCGAGCAGCTCGACTCCGGCATCGAGCTCGTCGAGCCGATCATGGGCGTGCGGTTCTGGGACACCGACGTCGAGATACCCACCGAGGACGTGACGGTCGGCTTCCAGCAAGGCAGGCCGGTGACCATCAACGGCAAGCAGTTCGCGTCCGCCGTCGACCTGGTCCTGGAAGCCAACGCGGTCGGCGGCCGGCACGGCATGGGCATGTCAGACCAGATCGAGAACCGGGTGATCGAGGCCAAGAGCCGCGGCATCTACGAGGCGCCGGGCATGGCGCTGCTGCACGCGAGCTACGAGCGGCTCGTGAACGCAATCCACAACGAGGACACGCTAGCCAGCTACCACATCGAGGGACGTCGGCTGGGCCGGCTGCTGTATGAGGGTCGCTGGCTGGATCCGCAGGCGCTGATGCTGCGCGAGTCGCTGCAGCGCTGGGTCGGCGCGGCGGTGACCGGCGAGGTGACCCTGCGGCTGCGGCGCGGCGACGACTACTCGATCCTGGACACGTCCGGGCCGGCGTTTAGCTACCACCCCGACAAGCTGTCCATGGAGCGCACGGCGGACTCGGCCTTCGGGCCAGCCGACCGCATCGGCCAGCTAACGATGCGCAACCTCGACATCGCTGACTCGCGAGCCAGGCTCGAGCAGTATGCCGCGCTCGGCATCGTTGGCAGCCCGCACCCCGCGCTGCTCGGCGCCGACCCTTGGCAGGCCGCTCCGACCAGGCTCATCGGCGCGCTCCCGGAGGGCGGGGCCCAGACGATCGCCTCGCGCGGCGCCGTGCCGAGCGGCGACCAGCTTCTCGACCGGGCCGCGATGGAGACCGGCGCCGACTAGGACGGCCACGTACAGTGCGGTTAAGGACAGGGGATCGGGCTCGTTTCGCCGCCCCCGCTTCGACACCGCTCAGCCGTCGCGGGTCGCCCGCCTGACCGCAGGGAGCCGACACATGACACGGGCCGCCTTAGTCGATCCCACCTCCGAGCCGCAGCCGCGGGACGCCGTCACGCCCGCCCCGCTCGAGTCGCTGGCCGGTCGCAAGGTCGCGCTCGTCAAGAACGCCTGGCCGTCCTGGCACCGCATGGTCAACCGGCTGGGTACCCTGCTCGCCGACCGGGAGGATGGCGTCGCGACGGAGCAGCACCTGGTGCCCAACGGCTCAGCGGCCGATCCCGAGCAGCTCATGCTCATCGCCGGGTCGGCCGACGCCGCCGTGGTGGGGCTGGCCAACTGCGGATCGTGCACCGCCTGGAGCCATCACGACGCCGCCGTGCTTGCGTCCCTGGGCCTGCCGGTCGTGCTGGTCGTCACCAGCGAGTTCACCAGTCTCGTCGACGCGCTGGCCGACAGCAGCGGAATCCGGCTGCCCACGGTGACAATCGAGACCAACCCGGAAACCGTGGCCGAGGCCACCGCGCTGAACCTGCTTGAAGGCGCCTACCCGGCAATCGTCGACGCGCTGACGAAACCAGTGACGACGGCCGGCCGAGCAGGCAACGGGCCCGTCACGGTGGCGCCTGCCCTGCGGTACGTCGACGCGGACGACGCGGTTGACCGCTGTCACGAGCTGGGCTGGACCGACGGCTTGCCGGTGGTCCCGCCCACTGCGCGACGGGTCGACGCGATGCTGGCCGAGCTGGGCGATCCGGGCGACGTTGTCGCGCCCATGCCGCCCAGCGGAGCTCCGGTCACCAACCGTGCCCTGGCGGCGAATGCCGTCATGGCGGGGTGCCTGCCGACGCATCTTCCCGTGCTGGCTGCGATCGTCAGGGCAGTGTGCGTGCCCGAGTTCAACCTGAACGGCATCGCCACCACCACCGGACCGTCGACGCCGTTCGTGGTCACGGGCGGGCCTGCCGCGGCCCGGGCGGGCCTGCACGCCGGTCGCGGCGCGCTCGGGCCTGGCTGGCGCGCAAACGCCAGCATCGGCCGCGCCCTGCGGCTACTGATCGCGAATGTCGGCGGCGCGCGGCCCGGCGAGGTATCGAAATCGATCATGGGCCAGCCTGGCCGGTACAGCATGTGCATCGCTGAGAACGAGGCGCAGTCACCGTGGGAGCCGCTGCGAGCGACGCTGGGCCTGGACGGCGATCGAAGCGCCGTGACCGTTCTCGGCGCTACCGGCACGATGAACGTGCTGACGCCACGCAGCGACGTCGACGCGATGCTGACCCTGCTAGCGGACTCGCTGGCCTACCTCGGCAACCCCAACGTTGTCATGGGCCGGGGCACCGTCGGCGTCCTCATCACGCCGGGCCACGCCGCGGCGATGGCTCGGGCCGGGCTCACCAAGGCCGACGTGTCCGCTGAGATCTGGGCGCGCTCGTCGATTCCGATCGAGCGGTTCCCGGCTTCCGCGCATCCGGACGCCCCTTACGAGTTCGTCCTTCACGATGGCCGCGTCTACCCCGTGGCGGGGCCCGAGCGGATCTACGTCATCGTCGTCGGCGGACCCGAGCCGACCCACGCCACGGTCGTACCTAGCCACCCGAGCTGCTTCCCGGTGACCGTCCCCGTCACGTAGCGCTGGCGCTTATGTGCGGGCCGCCGTACGAATCGCGTCAGGGTGCGGCGAATCGAACCCGAAGGCCGGACCGTCGTATCGCCCGGACGAACCACAGCACGGACAAGAACGTGCCCGCCACCACACCGCCTACCGTGGCTGCGGTGGTGAGCAGCATGAAGGCGCTGGCCGGCTCGAGAGCCAGGAGTACTCCGAGGCCGACGGTCAGCGCGGCAAAGATGCCAGCCCACAACCAGGTCGTCTGCCGGAAGAACCGGTCCAAGCCGGGCTGCCGGGCATCCGGCTGGCGAAACGCCACCACTTCGGCGGCCAGCTGGGCCACCAGCGGCTTGCGTGTCGGCGCGGTGCGGGCGAAGAGTACGGCGAGGGCGAGGTTGGCGAGCGGGAACTGCAGCAGGAAGAACAGCTCGCTTCCGGTGGCGATCACCAAGACGGTCTGCAAGGTGAACACCAGCGCCGAGATGATCAGCAGAGCGGGGACCGTCCGGGTGACTACCTTGCGGATGCCGGCGGTCAGCCAGATCACGATCGTCGCGGCGATCATGCCGCCACCACGCCCGGATAGCGCGGCACCAACGAGATACGCGGCGACCGGCAAGCCGAAGGACTCGGTCAGGCTCAAGATGGCGGAGAGCACCAGACGGCGGGGGCGTGGGAGCTCAAGGTCCGTGCACGTTGCGGAGTGGCCAGCTGCGGGGGTCTCAGAGGACACGTTCTCGGACTCATTTCTGCTGTATCGAGCGTTTTATCGCTAAGACACAACTTAGCTATGAAGCCTGCGCCTGTACTGGTTTGACCGGCGCTCAGCCACCCGGCTACTTCCCGGCATCCGGACTGTCATGCGTGCTCTGGTGCGAGATGTCAATCACACAGGGTAAAACTGAACGGACGCTGAATACTCTCGGTGATCGCCCTGTGAACCACCCACGGATTTGCGACGCTGAATCTCCGTCATCCTGGGTAGGCCGCTAGTGAGCCGAAACCGGACAGATGAGTGGCGGGACGTAATGAACACCACGACTGACACTCGCGTGGCAGTACTGGGCATCGGGATCATGGGCTCGGCGATGGCCGGACGCCTCGCCGGTGCGGGACTGAACACGACGGTATGGGACCGGGCCCCCGCTGCGACCGCGCCGCTGGCGGCGGCGGGAGCGCTCGTGGCCAGCTCTGCTGCCGAGGCTGTCACCGGCGCGCAGGTAGTGATCACCATGCTGCCGGACGCCGCCGCCGTGTCCGCCGTCATGTTTGACGGCGCGGTGGACGCGTTCTCCGACGGCGCCGTGTGGGCACAGATGGGCACCATCGGGATCTCAGGCACGCAGGATGTCGCCAGCCGGCTAACGCGGCGGCGCCCCGGCGTGCGGTTCGTGGACGCGCCGGTGTCGGGCAGCAAGGGGCCAGCCCAGAATGGCCAGCTCCTGATCCTTGCCTCGGGGCCGCCCGGGGCGGTGCCGCTGGTGACGCCGGTGTTCGATGTCGTCGGCCGTAAGACGGTCTGGCTTGGTGAGGCCGGTGCGGGCAGCCGCATGAAGCTAGCTGTCAACGCCTACATGAGCGTGCTCATCGAGGGCGTCGCCGAGGCGCTCGAACTCGTCGATCGGCTGGGCATCGACGCGGGCAAGCTCGGCCAGGTTATCGAAGGCGGGCCACTCGACGCACCAATCGCCGACGCCAAGCTGCACAAGATGGAGCGCGGCGATTATTCGCCGGAGTTTCCGCTGCAATGGGCTCTCAAGGACGTCGACCTGGCCATCGAGGCCGCCGGCGGGGAGGCGCTACCGCTGCTGGCCGCCCTGGCCCGACAGTGGCGCGCGGGGGTCCAAGCCGGTCACGGCCGCGACGACGTCAGCGCCGCCCGCCTCGCCCTCGCAGACGGCGGAGCCTAGCCGATCCGGCATCCTAGGCCTCGCCCGCACGGGCGGCGTAGCCGCGCTCGGGCCAGTAGGGCCACTCCTCAAACCACTGGCAACGGCCGTCATCGGCGAGCCGTATGACCCATAGATCGCGGTACTCCTGGCACGGCGGCCCGGCGTAGCGGACCTCGGCACGCACGACAACGGTCGGCCCGTCGACGGCGAGAATCTCCGTGGCCAGCGTGAATGCCTCGTCGGGACCCTCGCGTTCGTCCTCCCACATCCGCCGGATCGCGTCCAGGCCGGTAACGGCCTGCTGGTAAGGGGACTGCAGGTAGGTAGCGTCCCTGGTGAACAGGTCAGCCAGGCGATCGGTACCTGGCGAGCGCCACGCGGCTTCATAGCCCGCGATCCACTGGCTGACCGTTGCTCGATCTGTCACCCGCCTATGGTGCCCGCAACAGGGAACATTGGCGCGTCGGTTAATCGATTGGCGGGCTCGCGGTGGCGTGGTTGCCTGACATTCGGTTTGCACTTCTCCGTCATGGGAGGCGACATGCCTGGTGTGCGACGTGGAACCGTGCTGGTGACTGGCGTCGGGCGACAACGCTCGATCGGCGCCGGCCTCGCGGTGGGTCTCGCAGCGGACGGGTGGGACCTCGTCCTGAACTACTGGGGGCCGTACGACGATCGGGTGGATTATGCACGCGGCGAGCACGACACCGCCGACATCGCCGCCGAGTGCAGGCAGCTTGGCAGCACCGTGCTGGTCATGCCCGCCGACGTCGCCGCGGTCGACGTTCCTGAACAACTTGTCGAAGCAGCGGTCACTCTCGGTCCGCTGCGCGGGCTGGTGATGTCGCACTGCGAGAGCGTCGATAGTTCGGTGCTGGACACGACCGTCGACAGCTGGGAGCGGCACTTCGCAGTGAACGCCCGCGCAGTCTGGCTGCTGATCAAGGCATTCGCCGAGCACCTCCCCGCGGCGGACACAACGGAGGTGACCGGCCGGATCGTCGCTCTGACCAGTGACCACGCCGCGCACAACCTGCCGTACGGGGCGAGCAAAGGCGCGCTGGACCGGATCGTCACAGCGGCCGCGGTCGAGCTCGCCGGCCGGGGAATCCGGGCCAACGTCATCAACCCTGGGCCGATTGACACCGGTTGGATGACCCGCGATATCCGACAGATGTGCCTGAGCCGGACACCGGCCGGCCGGCTCGGGACGCCGGCCGATACCGCCGACCTCGTGCGGTTCCTGCTGTCAGACGCAGGCGGCTGGATCAACGGTCAGGTTCTCTACAGCAACGGCGGGTTCCCAAGCTCGGGCTGATCTTCACAAGGGGCCGGGGTGTCGGTTTAAACATCGAGCTGACGTTTTCCAATAGTCTTGACATGTCAGCATTCGAGGAGTGAGCTAATTCTCAGTTGACCCGCTGGAGTTCTGCACCCAGGGTCGTCTGCTGAGACCCGGATGACGAAGAGAGTGGCGCGTTGAAACTAGCGTTCTTTGACGAATTCCGCCTTGGTGTCGTGCGGGATGGCGCGATCTTCGACGTCTCCCCGGTCACGGCCGAGATCCCGGCGGTTCATCCGCAGGACGTCCTGCGCACGGTGATCGAAGACTGGGACCAGTGGCGATCCAGGCTCGAAGCGGCGGCGGACCAAGGGCGTGGCCTGCCGCTTGAAGCTGGAGCGCTGCGGCCGCCGGTGCCGCGGCCAGCGAACATCGTCTGCATGGCGGTGAACTACATGGAAGGCCGCGACATCTCGGCGCGCCCGACGATTAGCGCCTTCCACAAGACCCCCAATTCCATTGTCGGCCCTGGCGACACGATGGTTCTGCCGGATGTGCCGGCGACAATATTCGAGGGTGAGGCTGAGCTCGCACTCGTTGTGGCCAAACGCGGCAAGAATGTTCCGCTGGCCGAAGCAATGGATTACGTGTTCGGATACACCAATCTGATCGACGGCTCTGCTCGCGGGTTGCCGTCCGGTGCGAATGTCTTTTATGAGATGAAGTCACGAGATACGTTCTGCCCTATCGGTCCGTTCGTCGTCACGAAGGACGAGATTCCCGATGCACAGAACCTCAGCGTTCGGCTCTGGAATAACGGCGAACTCATGCAGGACTTTAACACAAGCGATATGGCGCACTCGATCGCGCGGTGCGTCGAGTTCATCTCCTCGGTGCACACGATCGAGCCCGGTGACGTGATCGCCACCGGCACGAACCATGGCGGACTGAACCCCTTCATGGACGGTGACGAGATTGAACTCGAGGTCGAAGGTCTCGGACGTCTTCGGGTCAATGTCCGGGACGACCTGAAGCGGACCTGGAAGCGCGAGACTCGGCTCGACCGCCAGGCACAGGGTCAAACGGGACCCACAGCACAGCTCACGGGTAAGTACGCGCCCCGGTGAGAAGCGCTAGCAACTGAGCGGAGGGACTGGCATGCCGAAAGTTACCGGCTTAGGCCACGTCGGGATCTACGTACGCGATCCAGAGCTGATGGTCGAGTTCTACTCAGGCTTTCTCGGCATGTCTGTGACCGACCGCGGGCCCGAGGACAGGATCGTTTTCCTCAGCGCGAACCCGGCAGTCGAGCACCACGAGTTCGCCATGGTGCGGTCCGCGGACCACAAGTCCGACCCGCAGCAGATCTCGTTCACGGTGGCCTCACTTGCTGACCTCAGAACCTTCTACGCCCAGATAGTTGATCGCGGCTACCCCGTCGAGATGGTCGTGAATCACGGCAACGCGATCGGCTGCTATTTCCGCGACCCGGAGGAGAACGTAGTCGAGGTCTACTGGCACACCGGCAGGGACTGGCCGCAGCCCTATGGCGATCCGATCGACTTGTCTCAATCTGAGGAGGAACTGCTCGACATCGTCGCGGCGCTTGGTGAAGTCACCCGCGGGGTCAGCTAGTCGAACAAAGCAGCGAGCTACTCTCCAGCCGCTTGCCAGTCGCGTCCTACTCGCCGGTACGGCATTCACTGGGCTGATGTCGGCCGGGCGTCGACCTGGGTCGCGCGACCACGTGCCGGATGACGCCGCCGTGTCTGCTAGCAGCGCCGCAAATGGGCTGAGCATCTCCATATCGAACGGTAAATCGGGTTTCGCGGGTGAGATCGGAGTAGTCCGGGTTAGAGTCATCGTCGGCGGCCCCGCCGGGGCGTGTTCCAGGGCACCGGCAGGCGCAGTCGCTGCATGACCGGTCACCAAGGGGGGACGCCATGGCGATCTTTAGTCCTGGCCTGCGGCCAGTGGAGGAGTCTCGGGACAAGGGCCTCAAACCGGGCGCCCTCGGCCTGGCCTCCAGCGTCGTCATGGGCGTCGCCTCGGTAGCCCCGGCCTACAGCCTCGCCGCGACGCTGTTCTTCGTCGTGGCCGCCGTTGACCTCAAGTCACCGCTGGTCGCCGTCCTCGCGTTCGTGCCGATGGTGCTGTGCTCGATCGGCTTCAGCGAGCTGAACAAGGCCGACCCGGACTGCGGCACCACGTTCATCTGGGCTGCCCGCGCGTTCGGGCCGAAAGTCGGCTGGGCCGGCGGCTGGGGCGTCGTCGCGGCCGACATCCTGGTCATGGCCAGCCTGGCCCAGGTGGCCGGCCAGTACCTTTTCTTCCTTGTCCAAGGGCCGAATAGCGCGATCGGTATCGACGCCTCCGGCGGCTGGGTGCTGCTGGTCGGAGTCTTGTGGATCGTCGCGATGACCTACATCTGCTATCGCGGCATCGAGGTCTCGGCCCGGTTCCAGAAGGTGCTGCTGTCCATCGAGATCATCATGCTGCTGGTCATGTCGGCCACGGCGCTGGTCGGGGTCTTCGGCAGCCATCCGCCGTCGGGGTCACTGCAGCCGAACTTCAGCTGGCTGTCACCGTCGCACCTGACTTTCTCGGCCTTCGTGTCCGGGATCATCTTGATGCTGTTCATCTACTGGGGCTGGGACACCGCCCTGTCGGTGAACGAGGAAACCGCGGACAAGTCCAGGACGCCGGGTCGAGCCGGGATAATCTCGACGGTCCTGCTGCTGGTCACGTACGTGATCGTGATCATTTCCATGCAGGCGTTCTGCGGCGTCGGCACCAAGGGGTGCGGGCTGACGAACCCTGCGCACCAGTTCGACGTGCTGTCCGTCGCCGGGAGCGCGATCTTCGGCACTTCCGGGCTCGGCACCGTCTTGTCCCGGCTGCTGATCCTCATGGTGCTCAGCTCGGCCGCTGCCTCGACCCAGACCACGATCTTGCCGACGGCTCGCACGACGCTATCGATGGCCGCCTACGGCGCGCTGCCCGAGTCGTTCGCCAAGATCCACCCGCGGTACCTGACCCCGACGGTGTCGACCGTCGTCATGGGCGCGCTCTCGATCGCGCTGTACATCCCGCTGAACTACATCTCAGGGGGCAACCCGATCGCTGACGCGGTCACTGCGATTGGCCTGTACGTCGCGTTCTACTACGGCCTGACCGCGTTCTCCTGCGTCTGGTACTACCGGCGCACGCTGACGAGCAGCGCGCAGAGTCTGTGGATGCGCGGCATCCTGCCAGGGCTCGGCGGGCTGATCATGTACGCGGCTGGCCTCTACAGCCTGCAAAGCGACTGGGTCGCGAACAACAGCTACACCACGTGGACCGTTCCCGGCCTGCACTGGCAGATCGGCGGCATTTTCATCATCGCCCTGCTGGCCGCGGTTGCCGGAGTCGTCGGATTCATCTTCATGCGCGTCAGCGCACCCGCCTACTTCCGCAAGCAAACGCTTCGAAGAACCAATCCCTTGCTCGCCTTTAGCGAGGAGCTGTGAGCTAGGCCAGCGCGATGAGCAGCTCAGTGTCGAACGCACGCCCCGCCGGCGTCACCGCAGGCCGGCCATCCTGGCCCATCCGGACGGGGCTGGTGCCAGTGGCGCCCGACTACCGGGCCAGGCTGGAGACTGCCCCCGGCCTCGCGGCCGCGCTGCCGACGGGCGCCACCGTCGCTCTCATCCCTGACCAGCCAGCCCCCGTCACCTTCCCGGACGTCGCCGCAGCTCCCGGCGGGCCCGACTGGCTGAGGTCATCGGGCAAGACTCAGCTCGCCGCCGAGTTCGCCGAAAAGCTGTGGCAGTCAGGCGGTGTAGACCTGCTGGTCTGGATCGAGGCCACGAGTCGCGATTCCGTGCTGTCCGGGTACGCCGCGGCAACGGCGGCGGTGACCGGCCGGAACCAGGCGAGCAGCTGTGAATCCATCGCCGCCCAGTTCCTCAGCTGGCTGGGCGAGACCAGCCGTTCCTGGCTGGTGGTACTCGATGACCTGGTCGGCACGGCGGACTTGGACGGCCTGTGGCCGGCTGGCCCAGCCGGCCGAGTGCTGGTGACCTCCGCCGACGCTGCCGCCCTCCCTGGCGGCGTGCGGGTCGTTCGAGTCGGGTCGTTCAGTCTGCGTGAAGCTATCAGCTACCTGAGCGAACGCCTGTCGGCCGATCCAGACAAGCGGCACGGCGCGATCGAGCTAGCTCACGACCTGGACTTCGAGCCGGTGGCGCTGGCCCAGGCCAGCGCCGTGATCGCCAACTCGCCGCAGTCCTGCCGCGAGTACCGGAGCCAGTTCGCGCGCAGGCGGGAGCAGATAGCAGGGTCGCCCAGCGCACGGCCGCCGGCCCCGGCGGTGACGTGGACGCTCTCGCTGGAACGGGCGGACCAGCTGGTGCCGGGTGCATCGGCCCAGTGGCTACTGGCCCTGGCCGCGCAGCTGGACGGCCACGGCATTCCCGAGACCGTCTTTACCGCCCCTGCGGTCGGCGCTCTCCTCGCCGGCGGCGGCGACGCGCCAGCCAGCGGCGAACGCGCCCGTGCGGCGCTGGACGCGCTGGAACGGGTCGGCCTGGTGACCGTCGAACGAGTGACGGCGCCACCGACGGTCCAAGTCAGCCCGGTGCTGCAGGCGGCGCTGCGGGCCGCGATGCCGCCGGGCATCCCGGATCAGGCGGCGAGCTCGGCTGCGGACGCGCTGCTCCAGGCCTGGCCGGAAGAGGAGCTGACCAGCTGGCCCGTGTCCGGCCTGCGGTCCTGTGTGGCCACCCTCCGGCAGCTCACCGGAGACCTGCTGTGGGAGGGCGGCTGCCATTCCGTGCTGGTACGGGCGGGCGAAAGTCTGGACCGTGCCCGTCTCACCGGACCGGCCGTGGAACACTGGCGCGATCTGGCCACGGCTGGTGCCCGCCTGCTCGGCGGCGGGCACCCCGACACGTTGCTGGCCGGCCAGCGACTGGCCGACGCTTATCTAGCGGCTGGGCGCGCGGATGACGCCGTTCCGTGGTTCCAGTGGATAGTCGACAGCCTGACGCCCAAACTTGGACCTGCTCATCGTGACGTGATCGAGGCGCAGCGCCGACTAGGCCACGCGCTCGTGGCGGACCTCCAGTTCCTGCCGGCCATCACCATCCTTGAACGCACGGTTCCCCAGTTCGAGCGCGTCTTCGGGCCGAGACACATTGCGACGTTGGGCGCGCAGGACGAGCTCGCCGCGGCCTACCTGGCTGCTGGTAAGAACTCCGAGGCCATTGGCCTCTACCGGCGCACCCTGGCCGAGCGGGAACGCGCCCAAGGAGACCGACATCCGCAGACGATGACAACGCGTCACTGCCTCGCTGACTCCTACCTGGCGAGCGACCAGACGAAAGAGGCAATCGCAACCTACAAGCGAGTGGTGGCCGACCGGGAGCGCGTCCTTGGGCCGGATCACCTGGACACGCTGACGGCGCGGAACAACCTTGGCGCCGCCTACCAGAAGGCGGGCAAGGCCGCCGCGGCGGAGTTGGCCTGCGAGCAGGCCTGGGCTGGATTCGAGCGGGTGCTCGGCCCGCGCCACCCGGACACGCTACGCAGCCGGGCCGGCCTGGCCCAGCTCTATCGCCAGCTGGGCCGCTATGGCGACGCGCGCACGCTCTTGCGCGACACAGTCAAACGCCTGGAGGTCATCTTGCCCGACGGTGACCCGCTGCTCACCGAGCTGCGCCAAGATCTGGCCGACATCGGCGAGGAGTGACTCCCGCGCCGCGGCGCCTCATGCGGCGACAACCGGCAGGCCGGCCTGCGCCCAGGCGACGAATCCGCCTGCCAGGTCCGTCGCGTGATGCAGGCCGAGGTCTTGCAGCGACGCGGCGGCGAGGCTCGAGGCGTAGCCCTGCGAGCACATGATGATCAGGTGCAGGTCGTAGCCGGTGGCTTCTGGCAGCCGTGCCTCGGAACGGGGGTCGAACCGCCACTCGAGCACGTTCCGCTCGACGACCAGTGCGCCAGGAACGCTGCCCTCGGCCATGCGCTGCTCGCGTGGGCGGATGTCAACCAGGATCGCCCCCTTGCCCATCGCGTCATAAGCGCCAGGAGGGTCCAGCCGCCGCAGCCGTTGCCGGGCTGTGGCCAGGATCTCTCCGACAGGGCGCGCGCGATTGCCCGTCACGCCCGCCGGACCGCGCGCTACCACTCCCGATCCTCGCCAGCTGCCTGCAGCACGCCGTCAGGAGCCGCCGCGTAGCGCCGCATCGTCGACAGAGGCGGCGAGTACGCATGGATGCTTATCGCGGGCCCTGCCGAGTCATTGCCCACGTCGTGCACATAGGCCGGGCCGAACGACCGCACGGCACCGGCCGTCAGGGATCGGCCTGACTGCTCTGGCCGACCGTCAACCGCCGCTCGCTCTCGCAGGTTGCCCCAGGCCACCGCGAAGGCCCCGGCAGAGATTCCGTGGTCATGAAAGCCCGTGTGTTGCCGGGGTAGCCAGCTCAGCAGCCAGACCTCGTGATCCTCGGCCAGTGCGAGGCGCTGATACCAGCGCCGACCCGACTGGTAGCGGACGCGGCTGAGCCAGTCTTCTGGCCTCTCGGCCACAGAACGGGCGATCCGAGCAAGGTTCGCGGGGGTGACCGGGGTGGCCGGAGCTGCTGAACCGAACAGGATAGTCAAGGTAGTCCTCCCGGAGAGTGGGCGAGAAACCTATTAACTCTATGGTTAATATAGATTATGCTGTCGGCATGAGCCGTCGAACTGCGCAGGAAACCCGAGAGCTGACCGTGGCCATAGTCGGCGGCGGGGCCAGCGGCACCCTGCTAGCGGTCCAGCTGCTACGGCAGTCGGCGGTCAGCCGGATCCCGCTGCGTATCTGGCTGATAGATGAGCACGGCAGGCACGGCCGAGGCCAGGCATACGCCACGTATCACCCCTGGCACTTGCTGAACGCCACCGCGGGCAGGATGAGCGCCCTGCCCGGCGAGCCGCAGCACCTGGTGGCCTGGGCCAGCGCGTCCGCATCGGTGCCGGGCCAAGTCACCGGCGAGACGTTCCTGCCGCGCGGCAGTTACGGCCGCTACCTTCTCGAGACGCTAGCGGCGGCTCAGCGCGAGGCCCGGCCGACAGCCCGGCTCCTCCGGATCACCTCGGCCGTCAACGCCATCCGCCCTCGGTCCCGCTTGCGGGGCGCGCGGCTGCTGACCAGCTATGGCCCGCTTGATGCGGACGTGATCGTGCTGGCGACCGGGAACGCGCCTGCCGCGCTCCCGTTTGACGCTCCGGAAACTGCTGCCGTCATCACCGACCCCTGGGGTCCTGGAGCTCTCGACCAGGTGACGAGCGGCAGCGGCGCCTCGCACGTAGTCATCCTCGGGACCGGCCTGACCATGGCCGACGTAGCCCTATCGATCTCCAGCGCGCGACCGGGCACCACTGTGCACGCCATTTCTCGGCACGGTCTGCTGCCGCACGTTCATCCAGGTGACGCGCAGGGCCCGGCCAGGTCGTTCTGGCTGCCTGCCATCTCCGAGTCAGCTGGGCCAGTCCGGCTGACCGACCTGCTCTGGCAGATCCGCCAGGAGATCTCGGCCCGTCCGGACAGCTGGCACCGGGTGCTCGAGGGGCTCCGACCGCACGTGCCAGCTCTGTGGTCTCGGATGCCCGACAACGACAAGAGGGCGTTCCTGCGCCACATCGCCAGGTACTGGGAAGTGCATCGGCACCTGATGCCGCCTGCCACCGCTGCCCGGCTCAGCGCCATGCGGCAGACCGGCCAGCTCATCGTGCACCGAGGCCAGGTGCTCGCCGTGCACCAGCGCGCAGGCCGATTGGCGGTCATCATCGATAACGCGAGTGACCGCACCGAACTGGACAGTGACTGGCTGATCAACGCCGGCGGCGGGACGACCGACATCACGGTCGCGGCAAGTCCCCTGCTGCGGGACCTGTTCAGCAGGGGTCTGGCACGGCCTGATGCGCTGCGGCTAGGCATTGACACCGACGCCGCAGGCACTGTGCTGGGCGCAGACGGCCGACCAAGCCCCTTCCTGCATGCGCTCGGCCCGCCGCTGCGCGGGCTCTGGTACGAGACAACCGCTATCCCCGAGATACGTAACCAGGCGGCCGCACTGGCCGTGCAGATCACCAAGACCAACGCGACTCGCCGCTATCCGCGCAGCGCGGCCTGACGACCGGCACCGAGCCCAGCCCGTTACCGAGCCCATGCCGATGCGATGTGGCGCGTCGTGGCCGAACATTTGTTGCGCTTCAGAAAGGATCGTGGCCGTTGGTGACAAGACCTCGGTAATCTCGCCGTCATCAACACCGGGCCTTGCGCTCAGGGGATGCACAAGCCCGCGCCGATTGCGAGGTCCTGACAGTGTTCAAGATCTACGAACTGTTCCTCATCATCAGCGGCATCGCGATGCTCATCATCGCTGCCATCCGGAGCGGGCAGACCAGGACTCGGCGACTGTGGAATGCCATCTTCGGGGCCGGCTTCCTCGGATACGGGCTCTACCTCCTGCTGTTCTTCCAAGGCGGGCATTACTTCCTTTTCTTCTACGCCTTCATCCTGCCGATCCTGATGATCGTCCAGTTCATGCGTGATCGCGGTGCGCTCCGTGTTCGACAGCAGGCTGGCACCTTCCAGGCGCCGACTGGGTACGGTCAGCCGACGGGATACGGCCAGCCGCCCGGCTACGGCCAGCCGCCCGGCTACGGCCAGCCCTCCGGCTACGGGCAACCGCCCAGCTTTGGGCAGCCGCCCAGCCGCGGGGAGACGTCAGCCGACGAATCCCAGGATCCGGCGACGTAGCCGACCTGCAGGCCCCGAGTCTTCACTCCGGCACGACATAGGGGAACTCGCTGTCCCGCAGATGCTCGGCCACGGAGGGGCTCAGCCCTGACGGCACTGCCGTGTTGGTGACCAGGGACAACATCGCCTCAGGCGCGTTGTCGGCCATCGTGCGGCCGTTAAAGGCGGCGAACCCGTACGTCGCCGGCGTTCCTACCACGTAAGGCAGGACGTCGGGGAGCAACCGCCTGGCCACTGTGTTCCCGTAGCCCTGAGGCTCGTCGGAGGTTCCGCTGGCCGCGACGACTGCGGCAATGTGATCAGCGAGGTACTTGCCCGCGGCGCTCACGTCTTCTGATGGGTGCCGGGCGTTGGCTGGGTCGGCAAAGTCGGTGTCGTCGGGCCAGAAGATCGGCCACATCATGGGGTGCCCCGCGCGGTTGATCTGCCGCCAGCCGCCCGCGTCCGTAGCGAGCTTGGTAGCGGCCCAGGTGCCGGTCCGCGCACCTGGGCGCAGCTGCGCGTGCTGGTGGGAGATCTCTAGCACGATCGAGTCGACGGTGGTGTTGGCGAAGCTGTTCTCGGCGCGCGCTGGCTGCCAGGCCGACAGGTCCGGTGCGGTGCCGTGCGCCACTGCCTCGTTGACGATGCCGAGCAGGGACAGGTCGATGTAGAACGAGTCGCCGATACGCCCGGCCCAGATCCGGGTGCCATCCGCGCTCGCCGCCTCGCCAGTCCTGCCCTCGACGACGAGTTCGCCTGCTGCGGAGTCCTCGAGTGCCTGGTCACCGGTCAGGGCGTGCAGCCGCATAGCCTGTCGTCCAGCGGAGTCTGGTTCACCGAAGGACACCCGGTAGGTGAGGGTCTCGTACTCGGCGCCGTCCAGGTGCACCTTGAACTCGTAGCGAGCTTCCGGATGGAAGCCTGGCTCGGTGTGCAGACCGTTGACGTTGGAGTTGACGTCCATCATGAAAACCGTGCTGTCATCACCCGGGAACACGTAGAGGTCATCGAGGTAGAGCTGGCCGGTCTTGGCCGCGAGCGGCGTGTCGAGGTGATGAGACATGCCAGATTCCTCCTCGGTTGGAGTGCGCGCACACTTTGCCGGATCGTCGCGACCCGCATCACCCAGGTGATACCCAGGCCGGCCCACGTCGGCCACTCACCCACAGAATGACGCCGAGAGTTCGGGGCACGAGGACGACAAAACGGGCTCCAGATCGACCGATCAGGTGATTTCTCGGCCGAATCCAGCGCCGCATCAGCCCAGCCGCCGGAGCCGACGTTTCGCCACGTACCGCCGCATCTGCTCGTGCTCGTCCGGCCAGGAGCGCTCGAGCCTTATCCGCAGCCGCGCGGCTAGCTGGGCAATAGCCTCACCCACTGTCGAGCCGACCCCGCTCGCGCGGACCACGCGGCCGTTCACGCTGATGACGGCCCACGCGACGGCGGGCCGCCCGACTGCAGGATCGGCCGGCCCGCTCAGCATCACCCGGGCGGACAGCACCGGTTCGCCAACGTGCCGGAGCACGGTTTCGACCTTGATCTTCGCTAGCTCGGCCATCCCGACCTGGACAACGCCGGATGTCCGGACCTGCACCACGCAGTTCTCGTGAAATTCCACGGCAAGCCTCCCGATTCGGGCCGCACGCGGCGGCCGGAACTGGACGCTGAAGTCCGCAGCGCCGGCTACTGCATTCGGGCGGCTGCGGTGCACGGCAGCGTCCTGGCTGACACGACCTGGCCGCCGTCGCGCAGGGTCCGCCACGCCATCTCTTCCAACAGGTCTGGCACCGGCCAGGACGCGGCGCCCCAGTCGCAGCATTCGTTGCTGCCCACGCTCAGCACGTCACACCGCTCACAGTGGAAGCCGGGCACGAGCGGCTCGTCGGCGATCAGCAGCAGACCGACCGTCCCGGCGTTGACGGCGGTGAGGCAATCCTCCAGACCGATGGTGGCTGGCACGCCGGGTCGCGCCGTCGTGACAGCCTGCACGAGCTGACACTCGCGCCGTTCCGCCCAGCTCGACACGACCGGCGCCGCGAGATCCCGCGCTCCCGCCAGGGTGAGGCTGTGTGGGTCTGCGGCAAAGCTGCCCGCGTAGTCCCTGAGCACCGCCTGCGGCAACAGCGTGAGTAGCTGCGTGATGCTGTCGACGTACCCTCCGACCACCAGCGGCTGGGAGCTGCCGTGCCGAGCCTGGCGGTCGAGGATCGCGGCCGCGTCCTGATAGAAGTGCGGGGCGACCTCGGTAACCCGCTGGAGGACATGAGACTGCTCGAAATACCAGCCGCCGAAGCCCGCGCTTGGCAACGACTCGGCCGATGTCCTGGCCACGATCTCGACGCGGTCGCCAGCCACCGTTAGCAGCCAGGCGTGCCGATGGTCCATGACCACGACCCTGTGGTCTGGGTAGCGCCCTAGCGCCGCCAGCAGGGGGCGGACGTGCGGGCGGGCCGCCAGCACGGCACGTTCCGGGAAGCTGCCTCGCAGCGGGACTACCTCGAGCAGGCTTAGCTGCCCGGACACGAAGATGCCGAGGGTGTGGCCGAGCCACTCACCTGCACGCTCCGCGAGCGTCCGCCGAGCCAGCAGTTCGTCCTCGCGGTGCAACATGTCGGGAGCGCGCTCGGTCGCAGCCTTGACCAGGTCCATAGCGTGCGCCTGCAGCTCGCGCATGCTGGCACGCTCCGATGGGACATACGCATAGACCGATAGGACCGACTGGTCGGCGGCCCTCATGCAGTGCAGCTTTTCGACCTCGCCGTAGGTGATCATCGTCCGCCTCCCTCTCGCCCATTCGCCACCGGCCCAGATGCAGCGGCTAGGGCCGAAGGACCCAGCCGAAGGTCCTGGGTGCGGTGGTGGAGGTCGGCGGGCCTGGAAACGACGGTGGTGTCCTAGGCGATCTAACGCACGACCAGAACCGGCCGGTCAGCGAGGTGGATAACCTTGTGGGCCGTGCTGCCGACCAGCAATCCGGCAAGGTCACCGTGCCCGCGCGAGCCCATCACGATCACGCCTATTCCGCTTTCCTGCGCGAAGCTGACGATCTCGCGCGCAGCATATCCGTAAACCGTGTGCGCAAGTCGGCCATGCGCCTTCACGCCAGCGCTGGCTAGTTTCTCCACGGCAGCTTCGACGGTTTCGTGCGCCTGCTCGCTCGACTCCGCGGAGCTTGACATGAACTTCGACGGCTCCCGTTCGCGCACATGGATTACCCAGACCTCTCCGCCGGAAAGGGACGCCAGTTCCCGCGTCGCCGCGAGGACACGGTCAGCGATCTCCGATTCATCAATGGCCGCTAGGATCTTCTCGTACATCGCGTCTTCCTTCCTGCGCCTAGTACTTCAAATGTGCTCCCGGTACCCAGGCGCAGGCAGGGCCAATAGTCCCGACATTGGCAGGCCGGATTGCGCGGAGCGCGCTGACGCATCAGGCGGGTCGCCACCCGAGGGCACGGGGGTCGTTAGTCCTCACAGGGCAGGTCGATCGGCACTGAACTAGACACGCTGTGCGCGCGACCCTCGCAGCATGAGGCTGAACGTCCTGCACCAAAGCAAGCCGAATCAGATCGGCGACAGGCGTTCGGCGGCTGCCACGCAGACGCCGCACAGGACCACGGAGTCAGGAACCGTCGTGCAAGCCGCTCTGTGGTCCAGACGAGCCTGCTGCTGTCCGGCAAAGCCCGCAGTCCTCGTCATAATGCCGCCGACGGCCGGCCGCCCGCAGCCAACCGAACTGCTCTTGTGCTGGCACCACTATCAAGCGAGCGAGCACTCGTCGGCGGTTGCGCGCGCGATGGCTTCCTTAGCTGAGAGCACGCCAGCCGCGGATGTCCCCGGCCGATCCACCATCAGCCTGTAGGCGTCAGCCAGCGGCGCGTGTCCACCAGGCCCTTAGTATGTGGCGATCGAGACGGTGCCGTTGTGCCGGGGCAACTATGCACCGCCACCGGCCGTCCATTCCGGGCAGCCGCCCAGCAGAACCACGAGCCGCCATTCTGGGCGGTTATCGCGATGACCGACGAAAGGTCGGGCCATACGTCCTAGTTTTCTTGGGCTTTTGGCCGTGACGGCCCGGGCGCGCAGGGCGACAAACTCGGTTTGTCAGTCAGCGGAATCGCCGGCCCGGCAGGGCCAGGCGCCAAGAAAGGACAAGGACAATGCGCCGCAACACAATCAAGCTGCTGGCCGCCGCGGGTGTCCTCCTGCTCGCCGTGGGCGGGATGCTGATGTGGGGGTCGACTTACATTCACAACCAGGTCACGACCCAGCTGGCCGCGCAGAAGGTGTACTTCCCGCCAGCCGCTGCGTTCGCCCACCCGAAGGTCGGCACCGAGATCACCCCGTCGATGATCCCGTCAGTGTCTCAGTACGCCGGGCAGCAGCTGCTGACCGGGCAGCAGGCGGAGGCCTACGCCAACAACTTCATCGCCGTCCACTTGCAGGAGATCGGCGCCGGCAAGACCTACGCCCAGCTGTCCACCGAGTCGATGGCCCACCCCACCAATGCCGCGCTTGCTGGCCAGGTTCAGACCGTCTTCCGTGGCGACACGCTGCGCAGCATGCTGCTGAACGCTTTTGGCTGGTGGAAGGTCTCCCAGATCGCGTACATCGCTGCACTGATCAGCTTCGGGCTCGGCACGGTCGCGTTCCTGACCGGGACCTTCGCCCTCGGCTGGGTCGGATTCCGGCGGGAGGAAGCTGCAATCGTCGAGCACGCCCGCGGGTACGTCAAGGCAGCATGATCGCGGCCCCGCAGGACGACAACTCCATCCAAGTCCCAGACCTCCGGCCGACGGCCCGCTGCGCAGACCGTCGGCCGGACCGCTAACCGCCATAGCAACGCGGGACTCCCGCCATGCGGCGCAGGCGGGAACAGGCGGGCGCTGACACCCAGCCGCCAGGCAACTTCCTGGCAGCCACCGTCGGCGCCCGCCGACGCATCCTGGCCAGAGGCGAGTCGACACGGCGGCGAGTCCCATGGCCGAACACGACGACGCCCTTGGGGCGAACGGCTTGGCGAAGGCGGGACCTTCGGCCGCGGCGCTCGCTGATGCTGGGAGATGACGCTGGAAATCGGGAAACAAAGTCGAGTCTGGCAGGTGAGATGAATGGCATCATGCACGCGAGCGGTCGGCAACTCGCGCCGCCCGACTTCGACCCCGAAGTCGGCGGCGGTCGGAGCTCCGGCCCATCACCGAGCCTTGCGGGCTATCAGCGCTGAGGAATGCTTCGACCTGCTGGAGTCGATCGGCGTCGGCCGCGTCGGGTTCACGACCGGGGCAGGAGTCGTGATGCTGCCGGTCAACTTTGCGGTATCCGGGAAGACCATCATCTTCCGGACGGCGCCGGATGCGCTGCTAGGCGTTCATGCCAACTCCCGCCTCAGCTTCGAGGCAGACCTTATCGATGAGGCACTCAGCGAAGGCTGGAGTGTGCTGGTGCTAGGTCACGCCCGCCTGGTCAGCGATGAGCGGGAGGTGCAGCATCTCGAGAACACAACGCACCTGCAGCCGTGGGCGCCTGGCGCTCGCGACGTGTACGTGCGCATCACTCCGGCTCAAATCAGCGGGCGGAGCATCCAGCCAGGCTGACCTGGATGCGGATCCTGCGGGACGACCAGCTCATCCTCTGCCTCGCGGACGAGCAAGACGCGGACAGTGGTTTCACCTTTCCGGCCAGCGTGGTGCTGGTCAGGTTGGCACATCTGGGACCAAGGTCCCGTCCCGGATGTGACGGAAAGCACTGGCCTGCTGGAAGTGGCAGAACGGAAAGTCGGGTGACCTCGCCATCACCATGACGGCGCAGCCGATTGCCAATCTTTGGAGCCCGCCATGCACGACGTAGCAATCAGTTCCCTAGACCTCAATGGTGCTGGCACATATCTGCACTGGTCGTTTATCGAGATCTCACTGGCGAACCTGATCGTGATCGCAGTGATGGTGCTGGTGTTCGGCGCAGCGCTGGTGATCCGGTTCCCGCACAAGGCGGGCGCTGACTTGCCACCTGCCCAGGTCAGCGAGGATCCGGCAGTTGCCGCGGCGGCACCGGAACCAGGGGATGAGCGGATGTGGACCGCGCGGGCGCGGGTGGCCGTGACGCGGCTGCTGGCTCCGCGCAAGCTGCTGCCCGACCGTCAGCCAGCATATGTGTCGTCGTGGATCTACGTGTTCGGCGTGGCGTCGCTGGTGGCACTCGGCATCGTGATCGCCTCGGGCCTAGGGCTGGCCCTCGGCGGTTCGGACTGGTGGCACACCAACCCGGTGGGGCACTTCTTCAACAGCCTGCACTTGTGGTCGGTCGAGCTGTTCATGGCGTTGCTGGTGATCCACCTGTGGGGCAAGTTCTGGATGGCCGCGTGGCGGGGCCATCGGGCGATGACGTGGATCACCGGCGTGCTCGCGTTCCTGGCCTCGGTGGTGACGTGCTTCACCGGCTACTTGTCCCAGCAGAACTTCGACTCCCAGTGGATTGCCACCAACGGCAAGGACGCCTTCAACGCCGTCGGCGTCGGCTCGTTCTGGAACGTGATGAACTTCGGCCAGATGTTCATGTGGCATATCGTGCTGATGCCCCTGGTCCTGATCGCCGTCGTCGGCGCGCACATCCTGCTGGTCCGGATGCGCGGCGTGTCCCACCCGCTCCCGACTAAGCCCGCCCGCGGCCGGGCCGCCCGCAAGGCTGCCGCCGCCGCCGACGCCGGCCCGTGGCAAGGCCCGGTCCGCCGCTACGACATCCTCAAGGAAGGGAGCATCGCCGCGGTAGTGGTCGGTGTCCTAGTCGTGATCATGGCAGCCGTGCTGTCGTCCCCCGATGTCCCGTCGCTGTCCATCAAGACCTGGGGCAGCCTCGACCCGGTCGGGTTCGTCAACACCGCCGCTACCGAGCTCGACGGCACCAGCGTGTCCGCCGACTACGGCCCCCCCTATAACAACGGCACTGGCTCGCTGCAGCAGGTCGGACCGGTCTCGTGGCAGAAGCTATTCGGTATCACCCAGCCGATCAACTCCGCGAAACTGTTTGTGCTCGACCCGCTGGCCGTCGCCGCCAAGACGAGCCCGGCGCTGGCCGCCGCTCTTACCAGCTACGAAAGCGCGCCCACTGCCCAGCAGCTGAAGTGGGCCACCGCCTACGACAAGGCCACCGCACCCGGATCCACGAGAATCCCGTTTAACGGCGGCGATCTCAACCTCCCGCCGGCCGGGCCGGTGCCGGTCATGATGGCCGGCGAGCTGGCCATGGCCCGCAGCGGCGCGCTGGACTCCGACCTGCTCGCCCAGCGCCAGTTCTACGGCACCGACTACACCAAGCCCCTGCTGTTCATCGCCGACGGCGGCTACTACAACCAGCTCGCCACGAACATGCACCTCACCGGCGACCAGTGGGGAGTCATGAACGAGACCGGAAACTACCCCGGCCAGCCGTGGCTGTGGCTTTACCAGATGTGGTACCACGTCTCCCCGTTCCAGAACTCCGTCAGCGTCGACATCTGGGCCATCTACCTCACCGGCATCTGCACGCTTCTACTGCTCGCCGTCCCGTTCATCCCCGGCCTGCGCGACATCCCCCGTGCGGTCCCCGTCTACAAGCTCATCTGGCGCACCTGGTACCGCTCACCAAGCGCAACGGTCACGCCGAGCCAGCAGACCCACACCTCCGACGCAGAGGCTGCCGTGACCGGAGCCAAGAACCGCGAAGCTGCGCCAGGCAGTCCAGTAGACGCCGGGGCAACCGGCGAACAGCCTTAGCCGCAGGCAGGCACCGCTCTCGCTGCGCCAGGTGGGGCCCTCGTTATCAGCGAACGCCCCACCTAGGGACAAACGGCCATTTTCGTATGGGCCTTCGGACTCTATATCGGCATCGGTATCTGACGAATGCTGTAACCAGCGGGAGTAACAGCGGGCCGACAACATCGGCCCAGAAAGTGAGGGTCAGATGTCAGGCGTAATCGTTGGTATTGACGGATCACACCATTCCAGTCATGCCCTGGACTGGGCTATGGCCGAGGCCGCACTGCGCGGCGCGGAGCTGACCGTCATCACAGTGCATTCTGTGCCGGCTAGCCCGTGGACGGGACGGCCCTGGCCGCTCCCCGGCGAGGAGGACATTGTCGAGACGATCCGGAAGTCCGCGCAGGATGCTGTCGACAAGGTTGCCGCTGCGCTCGGTGACCAGCAGCCCAAGTCGGTGAAGGTAGTCGCGGTGGCCGGATTCCCGGCCAAGGCGCTCATCGACACATCCGTGAGCGCCGAGCTGATGGTCGTTGGCAGCCGAGGCGGCGGCGGGTTCGGCTCGCTGTTCCTCGGCTCGGTGGCGAGCCAGGTCGTGCACCATGCAAAGTGCCCAGTCGTGGTGGTTCCGGCCGGCCGGTGAGCAGCCCGAGTTTCTCGGAGTGCGGTCTCGGGCTGACGGGTCAGCTCGAGGCCGCACTGTGATCTGAGGAGGGCAACGGGCCGCGTCGCGTGCGGTTCATCGGCCATGAGGAATGGGGCCGATGCCAGCTCAGTCGCGTCTTGTCAGCAGTAATGCCGACGCACAGGCCGCCAGGACCAATAACGAAACCAATGTGACCTTTGGCCCTGTGTCAGCGTCCCGCTGAAACGGACGCTGTAACCAGGAGGAGAGATGGCTTGCGGGTACCCCATCGGGCATCGCGCGAACGGGCCACAGGAGGGCATATGTCAAACGTAATCGTTGGTGTCGATGGGTCACACAACTCCAGCCGCGCGCTGGACTGGGCGATGGCAGAGGCGGCGCTGCGCAATGCAGACCTGACCGTTGTGACTGTCAATGCCGTCCCGACAAGCTACGGGTCAAGACAGCCCGTACCGTTGGTCGGCGAGGCGGAGCGGGTCGAGGAGATCCAGGAGGCAGCACAAGACGCCGTCGGCAAGGCAGTGAGCGCGCTAGGCGACCAGCAGCCGAAGTCGGTCACGGTGGTCGCCGTCAGCGGCTTTCCCGCACAGACGCTTATCGACAAGTCGCAAGATGCCGACCTGATGGTCGTGGGAAGCCGCGGCGGCGGCGGGTTCGCAGAGCTGTTCCTCGGCTCGATCTGCAGCCAGGTGGTCCACCACGCGAAGTGCCCGGTCGTCGTAGTCCCCACCAGCCGGTGACCAGCAAGAGCGCTCATCAGGCGGGCTCGGACTGACGGGATCCGCCCGAGCCTGCGCCATGAAGGAGGAACAGGCCAATGACCACCCGCGTAGGCATCAACGGCTTCGGCCGTGTCGGCCGGGCCTTCGTCCGGCGCTGCCTTGACCGGGCCGCGGCAGCCGATCTCGCCGTGGTCGCTATCAATGACATCACTGACGCCCGCACGCTCGCGCACCTGTTGGAGTTCGACTCGACATTCGGCAGGCTCCCCTGGCCGGTCGGCCACACCGACGACACCGTCATCGTCAATGGCGTAGAAATCAGCGTACTCAGCAGCCGCGACCCCGCGGCGATCGACTGGGGCGGCCTCGGCGTCGACATCGTGATCGAGTCCACCGGGAAGTTCCGTGCCCGTGAGGACGCGGCGCTGCACCTTAAGGGCGGCGCTCGCAAGGTCCTCATCTCCGCGCCCGGCAAGAACGCGGACGCGACCATCGTGATCGGCGTCAACGACGGCACTTACGACCCGCAGATGCACGACGTGATCTCGTGCGCCTCGTGCACGACGAACTGCGTCGCGCCGATGTCCAAGGTGCTAGACGACGCGTTCGGCCTCGATCAAGGCCTCATGACAACTGTGCACGCCTATACCGGCGATCAGAGGCTGCTGGACGGACCGCACAAGGACCTGCGGCGCGCGCGCAGCGCTGGCATCAACATCGTGCCGACGTCAACCGGGGCGGCACGCACTACTGGTGTGGTCATTCCCAAGCTGACCGGGCGCCTGGACGGCGTCGCGGTCCGAGTTCCTGTCGAGAACGGATCGCTGACTGACCTGACCGCACTCCTGGGCCGGGACGTCGCCGCCGACCAGGTGAACGACGCATTCCGAAAGGCGGCCGACGCTTCGCTCGCAGGCGTGCTTCGATACAGCACTGATCCGCTGGTGTCGCGCGACATCATCGGCGATCCGGCGTCGTGCATCTTCGACTCCGGCCTGACCCAGGCGGCCGGCCGACTGGTGAAGGTGTTCGGCTGGTACGACAACGAATGGGGCTACACCTGCAGGCTTGTCGACCTGACGAGCCTTGTCGGCCAGGCGCTGTAGGGCCGCCTCTAACCCTCCATGGCTGGTGGCCGTCAGGATCTGGCCCTGACGGCCACCAGCGCGTTCCGAGGACATCTCGGCTTGTGCTGCACCTCGCGTCGCATGCTTGCGGCCGGTCGCGCGGCGAAGATCTCTCGTCCGGGACCAAGGGCCCGTGGGCCGCCGAACTTCGGCCCTGGGCCGTGGCGCACCGTGCACGCAGGCTCGAGACAGAGCTATTGCGAACGCCGAGGAGGCATGACATGAGAGCAGCAGTGGTGCGGCGGTTCGGTGAGCCGCTAGTCATCGAAGACAGGCCTATTCCCAACCCAGGACCGGGCCAGATCACCGTGCGGATGCAGGCCTCTGGCCTGTGCCACACTGACATTCACGCCGCGAACGGTGACTGGCCGGTGAAGCCAACCCCGCCATTCGTGCCCGGTCACGAAGGCGTCGGCACCGTGCACGCGGTCGGCTCTGGCGTGGCCAGCGTCAGCGTCGGCGAAACTGTCGCCGTACCCTGGCTCGGCTATGCGTGCGGCGAGTGCGAATACTGCCTCGCCGGCTGGGAAACGCTGTGCCTTAAGCAGCAGAACACCGGCTACTCCGTGGACGGCTGCTACGCCGAGTACTTCCTGGCCGAGGCCGCGTTCGCGGCCAGGGTGCCCGCCGGAGTGAACGTCTTCGACGCGGCGCCGCTCACCTGCGCAGGCGTCACCACCTACAAGGCGGTCAAGGTCGGCAACGTCCGGCCCACCGACCTCGTCGCGATCTCCGGCATTGGTGGCCTCGGCCACCTCGCACTGCAGTACGCGAAGATCGCTGGTGGCACCGTTGCCGCCATCGACATCACTGATGAGAAGCTACAGCTGGCCAAGGAGCTTGGTGCCGACTACGTCATCGACGCTCGCGCCGAGAATCCCGCGGTGGCGCTGCGGGCCCTTGGCGGCGCGGACGTAGCGATAGGGCTGGCAGTCGATGACAAGTCCTTCGCGACGGCCTATGGCGGGCTGCGCCGCGGCGGCCGACTCGTCCTCGTCGCGCTCCCAGCTGCAGGGACCCTCAGCATCCCAGTCTTCGACACCGTTCTGAATGGCAACTCCGTGATCGGCTCCATCGTGGGCACCAGGGCCGACCTGGCCGACGTGTTCGCCCTTCATGCGCTCGGGCGCACGAAGGTGATCTACGAGACACGCGACCTCGGCTCGGTCAACGCGTCGATCGGCGACGTCCTGCACGGGCGGGCGAAGGCGCGGATCGTCCTGCAGCCCTGAGCTGAGCTTGGCCGGTACCGGGAGAATCCTCGCCCGGACATCGAGGACCTCGGGCCCTGGCGCACTGGGCTAAGCCCTCGTTCAATGAGCCGAAGCGCACGACAACGAATAAGAGGCAGTTCCATGACCGCAACGCACAACACTGCTGATCCCCGTGTGGTAGTCGGTGTCGACGGCTCGCCTGAGTCGGTCGAAGCGCTCAGCTGGGCCGCAGGCTACGCGGCCGCTACCGGCGCCGTCATCACCGCGGTGCACGCCTGGCATTACCCGGCCGCCGGACCCGTCCCGGCCGGAAGACCTCCGCAGCCTGTCACCGATGAAGTGAAGGCGATGATGCAGGGGAGCCTGGACAAAGCACTGATGCAGGTATTCGGCACCACGACACCGAATAGGGTCGACACAAAGGTCGCCTATGGTCACCCCGCCATGGTGCTCGTCAACGAGTCAGCAGGAGCCGACCTGCTAGTGGTGGGCAACCGGGGTCATGGCGCATTTCACGGCATGCTGCTCGGCTCGGTGAGCATCCACTGCGTGACCACTGCGTCCTGCGCCGTCGTTGTGGTGCGCGCCAAGGCCACCGCCTGAGTACCACCCGCTGGCCCCGGCATCTCGAGCTCAGGACCGCCTCGCGGGACCGGGCCTCTCGGCTCTGCGGACTGCGACCTTAGTCCCTAGCGGTCGCAGAGCCGCTCTCGTTGAGTGGAAGGAGACAGGAGGGCTGAGGAATGAGCACCATGACGACGACAACGGTCGGCAGCACATCAGACTGGCCGGGTTCTCCGCTGTCAACCCTGCACTCGCTAGCCCAGCAGGTGCGGTCGATTCCCACCGAGCAGTACCCGGACGGACTGAGTTATGTGGTCCGGTTCGAGGTCCCTGGCGTCGACCCAGAGCACGACCTGACAGTATCCGTTCAGACTGGCACGCTGACTGTCCAAGCTGAGCACCGGCATGCCGGCCCAGAGGATGAGCAGAGCGAGCTCCAGTACGGCAGCTTCGCGAGAAGCATTGCGCTGCCGCTTGCCGCCGATGTCAGCGACGTGTCCGCGACGTGCCACAACGGCATCCTCACGGTGCGGATCGGGATGAGGTCCGAGCAAGGACCGGACGCTCGCCGGATCCCAGTCGCAGTAGAGCCGTAAATAGTGACCTGCCGACCGGCCGACGCGCGCAGCTGGCGGACAGCTTGTCGGCATCGAACGTCAGGACGTCAGTGATGAACGCGGAGAGAACCATCCTCGTGGGCGTAAGCGGCTCGGCCGCTTCGCTGGCAGCGCTGCGATGGGCTAAGGGCGAAGCTGAGGAGCGTGGGTGCGTGCTGAAGATCATCCTGATCTGGCAGCGCGAGCAGCGCGCGAGCTATGCTCAGCCGCCTGACCAGCGCAACCCGACCGAAGAGTGCACGCAGGCATGGCACATCCTTACCGAAGCTGTGCAAACCGCACTGGGATCGGGCCCGTGGCGCAACACGAGCATCGAAGCCATCGAGGGCAGCATCGAGAAAGCACTCGTAGCCGCATCCGAAGACGCGCACCTACTCGTGCTCGGATCGGGACGTGCTGACATGATCGGTCCAGTCGTCCGGACCTGCCTGACCGAGGCGCACTGCCCGGTTGTCGTGGTGAGCTCACTCAGCTGGCTGCGTAGCCAGCATCTCGGCGTGCGGCCGCCGCGGCGTCGCGACGGCCGTGTTGGCTCGGCCGAACTGCAGCACCATCTGCGGGTATCCGCTGCCACCGAGAAGGGCTCGGACCGCGCGTCGGTAGCAGGCTGACTCCAAGGCCTGGGACTGCAGGCTGGCGAACACCCATCTCGCCGCGGCGCGAAGCAGCACGCGATCCAAGGCCTGGCCGGCCCGGAGCCAGTCGGCGGTGGTGTCGCCAGCGGTGAGCAGCACGGCGGTCGCTGACGGTAGAGTCCCGCCCGATTCCTCGGTGCCCGGCGCCCCAAAGTCTCGCCCCGCGAGCCGGCCCAGGGCCATTTCGGCGAGTCTCCCGCACGCGACCTGGCGGCCGGCGGCCTCACCTGCCCGCCCTGACTGACTCGCCCAGGCGTTTTCTGCGAGCCTCGCCGTTGCGGGCACACCATCCCTGGCCTCGCTGTGCAGTGGCCGCACCCAGCGAGCGAGTTCGGCGGTGATGCTCGCATCGGCCTGCTGCTGCGCCGCTGCCCCGCGGATCAGGCGGTCAAGCTCGGCGATTACCTTCGTGTCGCCGATCAGCGCAAGTTCACAGCCTTCGGCCACCGCGTCGGTCACCATAGCGGCCAGCAAGCGGTCGGGCACCTGGCCGGGCGAGAACGGCCCGCGATGAGTGTGCCGGTGCGGCACTGCAGTGATGAGATCGGTTTCTACCCGGGTCGACGCTGCGTGCCCGGCCGACCAGATGCGCGCCAGCAGCCGCGGCTGCGCCGGATCCGGCTGCAGCTCGACCGCGGGCAGGCGGCCTATCCTGCGCAGCCCGAGCCGCAGCCCGAACAATGCTGCCCCGCAGCTCAGGATGAGCTCCCGGCCGTCCGGGTCTACCGCCGACAGCTGGCGATCCGGATCGGCGAGCAAATCGATGTGATCGTCGTGCGGGCGGAACAGCCACGGCTGAGTGTTGTGTATCGACGGCGCCCTAGCCCCTACCGACAAAACGGCGGCGATCTCGTCCGGCGTCAGCGGCGCCGGCGCGGTCCCTGGCTGCACCGTCGAATCGGCTCCAGCCCGCTGCGACCCCGTTTCGGTTGCCCGCCACGTCACCAGCAGGCCACCTGCGTCGACGCCAGGCTCCATTCGCGGCCGCAGTCGGTCACGCTGCCGGGTACCGCTCTGATCTGTGATCGACATCATCGTCATCGCCTCGCCCGCAGGATGACCGAAAGTTTCGGCGCCAGGTAGGGACCAACGGCCCCGCTGCCGGGGTCTATAGCCGCGGCCGCGCTCGAGGACGCTAGCCTGTCGCGCGGATGGCCCGGCCCGTGACCTGGTGCACCCGCAGCCGCACGAACGTCTGCCTTACACCTCCGGCCCATGGCTCGATTCCGAGCGACCTGACGTGGTCGAGTTCGTCAGGCTCGGTCACCACGGCGGCCGTCCCCGTGAGCAGGACGCTCCAGCCTTCGGCGAGGGCGTCGTCCAGGTGATCGACGTCGAACGAGACGCTCGCCTGCCGCAGGCTGTCAGTCAGCCGAGCGTCGCCGCCGGTCCGGAACACGACATCATCGCCGTCCATGCGGTAGTTGACCGGGATTGCGACAGGTCCGCGACCCGCCTCGACGAACAGCACCCGTCCGACACCGCCGCCCGCGATGAGGGCCTGGCACTCCTCGGCGGACAGGGTCGCCAGTACGGGTTTCACCGCCGCGCCGCGCTGACCAGGCGGCACGTTGAGCCCTGCGCCGGACAACGCGCTGACAGACGTGCCGAGCGCAGCGGCCAGCCGGATCAGCGTCGCCTGCGTCGGTGCAGAATCGGGACTGGTCTCCAGGTAGATGAGGTACTGCGGTACAAGCCCAGCCCGCTCTGCGGTTTCAGTACGGCTGAGGCCAGCTTGCTCGCGCTGCTCGCGAATGCGGCGGCCGAAATCGGTTCCGCCGGTTGTCGTGTTGGCTGCCATGCTTCCCTCCCGGTCGGGTTTCAGCCAATCGCCTCGCCGACCATGAGCCGGTCGCGAACAGCGACCACACCCTCCACGTGCCGTAGCCGGGCGGCCAGTTCGAGCGCCGTTTGCTGCAATGCCACTGATCCAGCCAGCGTCACCACACCGGACGAGACGGTCGCGTCGAGGTCCTCGGGGCAAACCCCGAACTCCTCGGTGGCCACGCGGCAGATCTCGGCGAGGATGTCCTCATCTGGCCGGTCATACACGCCGAGCAGATCTACCCGGCTGACGATTCCGATCAGCTCGCCCTGAGCGCCGACGACGGGCAGCCGCTTCAAGCGCCTGTCCCGCATCACCCGGGCGGCAACTTGAACCGGCGCATCGGCGTGAATGGTCACGGCCGGTGAGGTCATGAGCTGGCCAGCAGTCACCGCGGTGATCTTGGATTCCTCGCCCAGCTTCCAACGCAGCCGGATCAGGCCGGCCGGTAGCTCGCAGTCGGCCACCTTGTACAGCAGGTCGGCCTCGGACACCACGCCGACGACCCGACCCTCGTCATTGATGACCGGGCAGGCGCTCACCCGGAACTCTCGCAGCACCCTGGCAAGCTCCTTGAAATCAGCTTTCCTTGTCACGGCGACGACCTTGGTGGTCATCACGTCTGCAACAGTTGTACCCATCGGACTCTCCTCCCGCAGGATCAACCGAGGGCCGACTTACATCCGGCCGCCCTGCTGAGTCGTTGGGCCAGGCGCGCGAACTGAGCCCCTGATGATGACGACCGGGCAGTGCGCGTGGTGGACGCAAGCCTGACTGACGGAACCCAGCAGCGCCTCCGTGAAACCGCCGTGTCCGCGACTGCCGACGACTAGCAGATCGGCACCTTTGGATGCATCAAGCAGAACCTCGTACGCGCTGCCAGCCCGTACGGTCGAGCTGATCTTGACTGATCCGCCCGGGTCCACCGTTTCCGAGATTGCGCCGTTCAGCACCTGAGCGGCATGCTCAGAGCAAGCCGCCGCGTCCAGCACTTCGAGGGGCGCGAATGGTACGCCCATGACCATGGGCGGGTAGTGCCAGGCGATGACGGCGTCGACGCTAGCGCCGGTCAGCCCGGCCTGCCGGACCGCCCACGCCAGCGCGGCCTTGGACGAGGGCGATCCGTCCACTCCGACGACGATTCGCCGGGCCGACTCGTGCTGTTCGCTCATGTCCGCTCCCCTCCAGGATCCACCTACAGGTTTGCCCATTCCTGCAGGCGAATGCAGGGTCAAAAGGTTCCGGGAACGAGGACGTTGGTCCCAGGCGCGTTCGCCTGGCCTCGGCCTCGGCCTGGCACACAGCGAACCACAGCGCCTGGCCGTGGACGCGGCGCGCACCTTCGCGGGGGTGTCAGCGGAGCTGGCGCAAGAAGGGGTCGTGCGGCGGCGCTGGGGCGAGACGTACGCGCACGTCCACCGGGTACACCCCGTCTGGGCGCGCGATAACCGGATTGAGGTCCAGCTCGGCCACCACAGGCAGGTCGTCAGCCAGCCGCGACACTCGCAGCAGCAGCTCAGCCAGCTTGGCCGTGTCCACGGCCGGTGACCCGGCCTTCCCAGTCAGCAGCGGCGCCGCCCGTACCTCGACAATCATGGCTGCCGCGTCGGCGTCGGTCAGCGGCGTCAGCCGCGCCGACCGGTCCGCGAGCACGTCCGTGGCCACCCCGCCAAGACCAAATACCACCAGCGGACCAAACACTGGCTCCTGCACCACGCCCACGATCGTCTCGACGCCGCCGGGCACCATCGGCTGTACCAGCACTCGCTGCAGCCTGTCGCCAAATGCGGCCGCCAGCTCGGCGTACGCCGCCGCCACATCCGCATCGGCCCGCAGATCGAGCCGAACCGCGCCCGCTTGTGTCTTGTGCAGCACCTCAGCTGCCTCGGCCTTAAGCACGACGCGGCTGCCAATCCGCGCCGCCGCCGCGACAGCGGACGCCGGGTCGGCGACCGGTTCGGTGGCCACCACGGGCACGCCGTAGCATGCCACCAGTGAGGCGGCGTCAGTACCTGCGAGCCAGCCGCCCTCGGGGTTCGCTGCCAGGAACGCTGCAGCTATAGCCTGCGCCCCGGCGGGGTCCACGTCGTCGAACTCGGGCACCTGCCCATGCTGTGCCGTGCGCCACTCCTCATACCTAGCTGCGTGTGCCAGGGCGCTGGCGGCGTTCTCCGGATAGCTGTACACGGGCAGGCGCCGCGGCTCCCTGGCGACGACGGGCGGCTCGCCGGTCGCGGTGGCGGAGTCGTCAGCAGTGCCGAGTGGCAGCAAGCAGACCGACTCGGGCTGGCCGAGTAGCACCGCGGCCATTGGCTTGACCACCTGAGCCGTGCTGATCGCCGCCCTGAGGTCCGCCACAGCAGTGGGCACCTCCAGAACCAGTACAGCGTCGACGCCCTCGTCGGCCGCCACCGCCTCGATGCACGCACGGAACGTCGCCACCGGCACCGCGGCGCCCGTGTCGACCGGGCCGGCTACCGCAGCACCCGGCGGCAGCAGCCTGGCCAGCCTGCGCCGCGTAGCGCTGCCGAGCGTGGCGACAACAAGCCCGCAATCGCCGCACGCGTCAGCAGCCAGCACGCCGGCCCCCCCGGCGTTCGACACGATCGCGACCCTGCGCCCGGACAGCCGCGGCTGGCAGGCCAGCAGGGCGGTCGCGTCCACCAGTTCGCCCAGACTGTGCGTGGCGATGATGCCGGCTTGCCTGAATAGCGCGTCTTGCGTGACTAGCGGCGTCGCGGACGCCGCCGTGTGCGACGCCGCCGCGCGCTGTCCGGCGGTGGACCGACCGCCGACTACGGTCAGGACCGGCAGCGCGCGGCCGACCCGCCTGGCGGTGCGGGCGAAAGCGCGCGGATTGCCGAACGATTCCACGTAGAGGATCGCGAGTTTCGTCTCCTCGTCCTGTTCCCACCACATGAGCATGTCGTTGCTGGACACGTCGTATTTGTCGCCGACCGAGGCGAAGGAGGATACGCCGATGCCGAGCCGTCTGAGGTGCTCGAGCATGGCGATGCCCACGCCCCCGGACTGCACCACGAGGCCAGCCGCACCACCGAGCGGCACTTCCAAGGCAAACGTGGCGTTGAGCCGCGGCGTGCTCGTCGCCAGCCCGAAGCAGTTGGGGCCGACCAGCCGCATCCCGTAGCGCCGGCAGATCGCCAGCAGGTCTGCGCCGCCACCAGCACCAAGGCCAGACGTGATCACCACCAGCGCGCGCACACCTTTCTGACCGCACTGCGCGGCCACAGCCGGCACCTCGTGCGCCGGCACCGCGATCACAGCCAGCTCGGTGCCGACGGGCAAGTCATCCGCGGAGGCCAGGCAGGCCAGTCCTTCCATCGACCTGCCGTACCGGTTGACCGCATAGATAGGTCCGTCAAACCCGCCAGCGACGACGTTGTGCAGGATTTCTCGGCCTACCGACCCGCGGCGGCGGCCAGCACCGATCACCGCAACCGATGCCGGGCGCAGCAGATGCGCCAGGCTGGCCACGTCGGCCCGGCTCGCGCGCGTTGCGACGGCTTCTAGGTAGTGGTCAAGCTGGGCACCGTCATGATTCGGCAGCGGAATAGTGACGTCGATCATGCCGTTCGAGAAATGACGCTCGACCGGAAGCCCTGCGTCAGCAAACACCTTCTGCATCGGTCTGTTTTCCGGCAGCGTTTCGCCGGAGAATGCGGTCAGGCCGCGCCGCCTGGCCAGCGAGACAAGATGCTCAAGGAGCAGGGTCGCCACCCCGCGGCCGTGCATATCGTCGGGCACAGCGAACGCGATCTCGGCCACGCCCGGTTGCCGGGTCAGCTCGTAGCTTGCCACCCCGACCAGACGACCCTCGCGATGAGCCAGCAGAGCGGCATGATCAGGACTCTCCGGGCGGCAGATCCGCTGAGCCTCTCGCTCGGGTGCCACCGAACTCAGGCTGAAGAACCGGAGATAGGTGTTGTCCGGCGACATTTGCTCGTGCATCTGGCGGACGTCACCGCAGTCGTCGGGCCGCGCAGCGCGGATGGCGATTGTGCTGCCGTCAGCCAGGAGAGCGTAGCTTGGCTGCGACGAGGTTCTCATAGCACAAGCCTGGTCAGCGGTCCCAGGTCCGTGGCACGGGCAAACGGGCCACAGCGCCGGGACCAATGTCCCCCCTTACCCGACCAGTGGGCTCTCGCGACCGACCGCCCCGCAACGGTCGGCGAGCCCGTCTCGCCGCTCGACCCGGCATGCGTGGCGGAACAGGCTGGGCTAGGGAGTGAGGACTACCTTCAGTGCGCCAGTGTCAGCGGACCTGGCGAATACGTCGTAGGCATGCTCGAAATCGGCGAATGGGAATCGATGCGTCACGAACTTCCGCGCGTCTAGCTGTCGGCTGGCAAGGAGCCGGAGTAGCGCCGGCACCGAATAAGTGTCCACCAGCCCCGTCGTGAGCGTGATGTCCCTGGTCCACTGGTCCTCCAGGTGCAGCGCCGCGGGCCTGCCGTGCACCCCGATGTTCGCGATCCGCGCCCCGGGCCTGCCGAGCTGGACGGCGAGCTCGAAGGTTTCTGGCCGGCCCACAGCCTCAATGACGACATCCGCGCCGAGGCCATCGGTGACCGAACGGACAACCGACAGCGGGTCGCCGGCCGAGTCATTGATCATGATGTCAGCGCCGAATTCCGTGGCGGCCTCGAGCCGGGCGTCGGCACGGTCGATGGCGACAATGTGGCTAGGGCTGAAAAGCCTCGCCCCCATCATGGCGGTCAGCCCAACCGGGCCACAGCCGATCACTACCACGACGTCCCCTGGCCAGACTCCGGCCTTCAGCACTCCGACCTCGTAGCCCGTCGGGAGCAGCTCGGACAGCATGAGAGCCTCTTCGTCAGCTACGCCGTCGGGCACGGGGTGGGTGGACGTATCGGCGAACGGCACCCGCACGTACTCGGCCTGTGCCCCGTCATAGGTCCGGCCCAGGATCCAGCCGCCGCCGCCCAGGCACTGGCCATAGTGGGCCTCACGACAGTAACGGCAGCTCCCACAAGCGGAGATGCTGGAAACCAGCACCCGGTCGCCGGGGCCGACGATGCGGACTGCGCTGCCCACGTCGACAACAGTGCCCACCGCCTCGTGGCCGAGGATCCGGCCGTCTCGCACGGACGGCACATCCCCGGCCAAGATGTGCAGGTCAGTTCCGCAAATGCTTGCCGCCTCGACGCGGACGACCGCATCGGCCTCGTGGGTCATCTCTGGATCGGGCATATCCGTCAGGGTCGCGTGCCCCGGCCTGTGGTACACCATCGCTCGCATCGGACTGCTCCTACCTCTCGCTGGTGGCTATGGGGCCGACCCGCGCCTGATGCGCCTGCCAGTTATCCGGGCGGGGGTGATGCTGATGAAATGCTCGCGCTCACCGTCTGGCCACGGCACCACCCCGGCCCCCGCTGCCTGTGCGCGCTCCGATTGCGAATCGAGGTGGTGCGCCGGCCCCTGGACCAGAACGCTCCATCCTTCGCGCGCCACCGGGTCGAAGTCGTCGACCTCGAACGCCACCCGGTACTCCGCGTGCGCAATTCCGGTGCGCAGGTCTTCCTCTGTCGAACCGTGCTGAGCGGTCCGGAACAAGATAGCGCCGTTGTAGAACTTGTAGTTGACCGGCAGCACAGTCAGGTCCCAGCTACCGGAAAAGACCAGCCTGCCGATGCCTCCTGGTGCGATCAGCCGCTGGCACTCGGCTTCGTCTAGCTCTTCCAGCACCACATCGGACACGGTGCCTCTCCCTCCGTTCGATGGTGACGAGCCTGCCCAGTCAGGCCTGTGGGTAACTGAGCCGGTCCCGCAGGGCCACGACACCGGCCACTCGCCGGACCTCGTCGAGCAAGCTGACCGCCACATCCTTTCTCTCGACCGGGCCTGCCATCGTTACCACACCGGACTCAACGGTCACTGTGAAAGCGAGGCTCTCCAGCACGAACTCGGACTCGATGACCCGCTTGATGATCTCGGTCCTGATCTCGGCATCGGGCCGGTCGTACTCACCCAGGAGGTCCACCCGGCTCACGACTCCGACCAGGCGCCTATCAGAAGTCACGACGGGCAGCCGCTTGACGTGCTTGGCGTGCATCTTCCTGGCAGCCTCAGCAACCGTCGCATCGACACGGACCGTGATGGCCGGTGTGGTCATCAGCTCGGCCGCTGTCAGCCCTGCGGCCTTGGCGCGATCCGCATGGCCGAGGAGAAATCGCGGACCTGCTCCGGGCTCGGCAATGGCTCGCCGTATGAGCAGGTCGTCCTCGGAGACGACGCCGATCACGCGGTTGTCATCGTCCAGCACCGGGAAGGCGCTGAACCGCCGCGCACGCATCACGTGAACGATGTCCTTGAACCGGGCATCTTTCCGCACCGCGACAACATTGCGGGTCATCACGTCGCCGACTGTGGTCACGCCCGATCATCTCCTCAGCTATCTGCTTGTGCCGAGCCTTGCAGCTCACCAAGCTGGCCAGTAGGGGCCTAGGACCTTAGAAAGCCGACTATTGGCCATGCGAGCGGGAGGGACCCGTCCGCCTCTCGCGGATCCAGATTTCGCAGGTGTGCTGGCAAGTAGGCCAGTAGCTCCGCGACTCTTTCTAGAAACGGTCCCTCCCGCCACATTCACATCACCGTTCCCGGGCTGCTGGCTATAGGGCCAAAGGTCAGCGCCACGAGTGACCTTCTGCCTGATCGATCGTCGCTAACCGCGGCCGTAGGTCCCGCTCGCCCGAGGCCGGTCGGCCCTGCTGTGGCACCGGGGGCGGGCGGGATGCTGCGGTCAGTGAAGTCCACTGGCCGGGCCGGCAACCAAGCCCGGAAGACCGCAAGGAGAAACACAATGCGCAGGAAGACATTCGACGCGCTGGTGTCCGCGGCGGGGCTGCTGCTGGCCGCCGTGCTCATCATCGCCGGGGTGCTGCTGACCTGG